>JALHTJ010000140.1 GCA_022865785.1 Candidatus Aminicenantota bacterium | reverse complement strand
GGGCGCCGCGATCACAGCCAAGATCCCCAAGATCGGAGTGGTGCTGGCCTCGTCCGCCAATCCCGAATTTCTGGCCATCATCGCCGCCGACCCCAGGGTGAAGGAAGCAGCCGAAGACATCGAGGTACAATGGATCAACAACGAGCAGTTCGTAGCGGCGTCCGAGTCGGACCTGCAAATCACCGGCGTCAACTCCGAACCCTACTGGGGCTACCAGTGGAATATGCGCCAGATCCGCGCCGACCAGACAGCCCTCAACGGCGACATGGGCTTAGGAGCGCGAGTTGTGGTCCTGGACAGCGGCATCTGGAAAGATCACCCCGACATCGCGCCCAATCTCAACTGGAGCCTCTGCACCTCGTTCGTCCCCGGTGAGGGAGTAGTGCCAACCACGGCAGGTTTCAACCACGGCACTCATGTGGCCGGTATCATCGCGGCGGCGATCAACGACCGTGGTGTTCAAGGCGTCGCTCCCTTGGCAGAGATCGTGGCCGTGAAGGTGCTGCGTCAGACTGGAAGCGGTTCGTTCTCATGGCTTATCCAGGGGCTCATGTATGCATCGGGCCCCGATGTGCAGGCCGACGTGATCAACATGAGCCTGGGTGCCACCTTTGACCGCATCAACGCCGGCGGCGGCGGCTCCGGGCCGTTGATCGGAGCCCTGAACCGCGCCATTACCCATGCCACGGCCGCGGGCACTCTGTGCATCAGCTCAGCCGGCAACGAGGGGGTCAATCTCAATGGCCGTCTGTGGTCAATCCCGGCCCAGTCGGGAAACGGCATGGCCGTCGCGGCCACCGGGCCGTATGGACTGGCCAACTTCGACCGTCCGGCCTCGTACACGAACTACGGCCAATCGGTTGTCAACGTGGCGGCTCCTGGCGGTGACTATGCGAACGCGGCTTACTATCCCTACGATATGGTTCTGAGCTCCGGCAGTGCCACCGGCTACTACTTTGCGGCCGGCACTTCAATGGCGGCTCCGCACGTCTCCGGCGTGGCGGCCCTGATCGTAGGCAAGTACGGCAAGATGTCCCCGGCGGAGTTGAAGCGCAGGATCCAGCAAAGTGCCGACGACATACTCAAGCCCGGGGCCGACCCCTATTCGGGCAAGGGCCGCGTTAACGCCCTGGAAGCGGTGCGCTGAACAACAACGGAAAATAAGGAATAAACCAGGCATACGGTGGACGGCAATAAAAGAAAGAGGGCAAAAAGGTAAAAGCAATTCGATATTCAAGTTGAATAAAGGATAAAATAAGAGCAAAGTAATTTCCCTTCTAGGGAAAGACTGAGCTCGATAATAATTATTTTTTATGCTTTGGATTTATACTTCATCCCTTTCTTTCTCATTCATCCTTTGCTGTCGACCGTATGCCGTACACCCATTTCTACCCAGCCCCCTCGCCTGCTCATCCATTTTTTGCTACAATACCCCCTTATGGCCATTGTTAAAACCCTGTCATTAGAAGCGGAGAAAAGCAATTGACGCCTGAAGCCAAACCCTACGTCCGGCCGGCATTCGGCAAGGAAGAAAAAGTCTATTTCATGAAAGCGGCGGCGCTGATCCTGGTCATCTATTTTTTCCGCAGCGAAATTTATGACATGTCCAGGTTCTTACTGCTTTTTTTACCCTTTTTCTTTTTCTGCTATGTCTGGTTCAAGTCGATCCAAACCGGCGACAGGCTGATCGATATCCTGAAAGAACACATCACCTTCATGCCCATCCCCTATGCCGAAAGCGGCAAAAAAGTCTTTATCCCCAGGGCCACCGTCATCCTGATCCTTATCAACATCCTGATTTTTTACCTGCTCAATCTCAGCAGCGCCGCCGGTCTTGAATTCATCGCCGCCAATTTCTCATTCCTGCCCAAGCATGTCACCTGGTGGAACATATTGCTCAGCCCGTTTTCCAGCATGTTCCTGCACGCAGGCGCCGGCCACCTCTGGGGCAACATGATCGTTTTCTGGGCCTTCGGACCCGCGGTAGAGGAGAGAGTGGGAGCGGGAAAATTCCTTTTTCTTTACTTGATCACCGGACTGTTGGGCAGCCTGCTTTCCGTGGTCATCTTCCGCGTTTTTTTATCAGAAACCTTCCACTCCCTGGGAGCCTCCGGCGCCATCGCCGGCATCTCGGGTGTATTTTTAGTCCGCTGCTATTTTAAGAAACTGGTCATCCCCCTGCCGCTGCTCGGCCTGGTCAATTTCAAACTCAAGGTCAATTCCCTGCTGCCGCTGGGAATGTTCTTCCTGCTGGACATCCGCAGCGGCATCAGGCAGTTGACTGGAAAAGCCTCGGTCGTCGCCTACTGGGTGCACGTCGGCAGCATGGTAGCCGGCATGGCCATCGCCGCCCGGCTCAAGCTGCACGGGGCCGCCGCCGAGGAGAAGTACACCGAGGTCGGCCTGCAGGCCCTGGAAAATACCTTCTCGCGCCTGGACGGGGAAAGCGCTCTGAGGGCCGCCCTGGAGCTGAACCCGCATAACGAAGCTGCCCTGCTGGGAATGGCCCGGCTGCTGGCCGCTACCCGCAAGCCCGAGGGTCGTGAACTCTTTCAGAAAGCCATCCGTTTGAAGCTGCGCTCCGACCCCCGGCAGGCCTCCGAAATATATAAGGAATACATGGACAACTATAACCGTATGCTCGAACCCGACCTGCAGTACCGATTGGCCGGAGTTTTCTACCACCAGGGCGACCATGAACCGGCGGCGCGCTCACTGGAGATGGTCATTAACGAGCCGTCAACGAACGACGACACACGCCAGCGAGCCTTCTATCAGCTGGTCCTGCTTATGGCTGAGAACAATATGCTCGAGGCGGCGCATTACCGCTTGCAGCAGTTCGGGGAGCAGTATCCAGGATGCGAATTGGCAAAAGCGGCCGAGGTAAAATTCGTTGAAGTGTTGAAGAAATAGAATCCGTATGCCGATATCCAATAGTTTCTTGCCCACGACCTATCACCCATCACCTAATGCCTCTCACCTGTTGTTTCCTAAGTTTTGAGATTTTTTACCGGGAAGTCCTATTCATTATTGGCGGAGTTGAATGGCCATGAAAAAAGCAATGGTTTTTTTTATTTTCACGATCTTATCGGTCGCTGCGGCCCGGACCCAGACGATCAAAATACTCTCTCCCAACGGCGGCGAAAGCTGGCCGGTTGGCCTGGTGCGCGCCATCACCTGGCAGGCGCAGGGGATCAGCGGCAACGTTAATATCGTCCTGAGGCGCGGCGGCGCCAAAGTGGGCGACATCGCGGTCAACATCCCGGCTTCGCAGGGGACTTTTTCCTGGACCGTGGGCACGCTGCTGAACGGCACGGCCGCGCCCGAAGACGGCTATATCGTGCGCGTTAAGATCGAGAGCGCGGCTGGCCTCTACGTCGACGATTCCGACTCCGGCTTCCGCATCTCCCGGATGGTCGCGGGGCTGCAGCAGCAGATTTTCGACC
This sequence comes from Candidatus Aminicenantota bacterium, assembly GCA_022865785.1. Lineage (GTDB taxonomy): Bacteria > Acidobacteriota > Aminicenantia > UBA2199 > UBA2199 > UBA2199. Next base: position 19,205 of record JALHTJ010000140.1, on the reverse strand, counting down.
TGCACCCTGTCCAAAGCGATCCACCTGTTTTCCAGGGACTGTCCCGTCTGCCTGACCTGACCATCAAGGATTTCTATTATAAGGATAACATGAAAGTATTTTCCATCCAGATGACCAACCTGAGTCCGACGACCTATAGCGGTTATGTCAAGATCAAAATGGAAACGGAACCCGGCGACTGCCCGCCCCAGGAAAAAAGAGAGTACTTCCCAAGATTCGAAAAAGACATGATTTTCCTCTATGAGATTTTCAATTGCGATTTTGTGGGCAACCCCTGCCGCATGCATATCCGCGTTGAGCTGCTGCCGGAAAACCCCGAAGAAAACCATAACAATAATGTGTTCGACGGCATGGTCCCCAGGCACAGGGGCGTAAACTTCCGGGTGGCCGACTCACCCATCCGCCTGCGCTTCTCCCAGGGCAGCCTGACCGAAACCATTTACCAGGGGCCTTTGCTGGCATCAGCCGTCTACCTGGATCCGGGTCAAAGCCGGCTGGTCTCACGTTCGCTGACCATACCCGTGCGCCAGGGAGAATTTTACATTTCCATCTCAAGTTTTCATGAACCGAACCCCCAGTGCCCGGTAGCGTTCAAATTCGCCAACGAATTCTTCGATTAGAAAACTGGTTCCTGCTTTGCCATTTCTCCCGGCACAGCTGCGTTTCACGGCGCGCGTCCTGGTTAAACCTCGGCTGCATGCTGTTTATTTTCTGATCGCCCGGGATCACTGTTTCTCAAATTGCCTGGCCGTAATCACTGTGTTAAAATAAATAAATAACGCTCGGACCCATTCCGGCTTTCAGGGAGCGAGCTCGAGGTGAACCATGACCGATGCCCGCGGGCCGGCAATTGAATGCCCGGGAGTTCCGTCCGGGGCGCTATTGTCTGAACCAAACCCGCTGATCAGCGTGGTAACGGCCACCTACAACCGCAGCCAGGTTCTGCGTCTCGCCATCGCTTCGCTGCGCAGGCAGACCCTGCATGACTGGGAGCAGATCATTATCGGCGACGCCTGCAGCGATGATACGGAACAAGTAGTGGCCGCAGTCGCCGACCCACGCCTGCGCTTTGTCAACCTGAAAGAGAATGTCGGCGAACAGTCTGGTCCGAATAACGAGGGAATCCGTTTGGCAAGGGGACGCTACCTGGCTTTCTTGAACCATGACGACCTGTGGCTGCCCGACCACCTTGAAACACTGGTCAAGCTGATCGAAACCCGGCAAGCTCACCTGGCTTTCGCTCGCGGCATCGCCATCCTCCCTGACGGTTCACGCCGCCTGTTGGGAGGGGGAGCCAGTGGAGCTTTTTACCAGCCCCTTGCTGACGTGCACGCCACGCTGTGGCTCTGCCGCCGCGAACTTTTCAACGAAGTGGGCCCGTGGCGCCACAGCCGCTCCTGCTGGGCAGCACCCTCGCAGGACTGGCTGCTGCGTGCCTGGCGACTCGGCAAGAAGATCGTCGCCTCAGACCGTGTCACGGTGATCGCCGTCCACGCCTCGAATTACCGCAACTGTTTCCTCGAAAGGCGCAGCACCACTCACGAGACCCTATGGCAGCGCATGGAGAGCGAACCTGACTTCCGGGAACGGGAGGTTACCGCCGCGCTCGTGGCTGCCCTGGAACATGAAAAGTCTTTGCGCCTGTTCCCGCATATCGCGGGATTGGTTCGCGCCCTCGCCTACCGGCTGCTGCTGGCACTGGGCATCGCGCCGATCCAAGCCAAATACCGGCTTCGTTCCTGGCGTCGCGGTGCCTACATTGACCGCATTCGTCGTTTTCGCGGCCTGGAGGTCAAAAGCCGGGGAAAAAAATGACCGTATTGATCACCGGCGCAGCCGGATTCATCGGTTCGAACCTGGTGGACGCGTTGTTGCGGCGCGGGGACAAGGTCATCGGCCTGGACAATTTCGAACCCTACTATAACCCGGTGCGCAAGCGGCGCAACTTGGCCACGGCCATGGCCAATCCTCTTTTCGAACTGGTCGAAGCAGATATTCGGGACACACCCACCTTGAACGCTGTCATGGCCAGCCGCTGCCCGGATGGCATCGTTCATCTTGCCGCCAAGGTCGGCAACCGAAATTCGCTGTCTGCTGCCGACAGCGAAGGCTATGCCAATGTGAACACCGGAGGTACTACTGCGCTGCTCGCTGCCTGCATGGCAGCGCCGCTGCGCTCCTTGGTCTTCGTTTCCACCGCCAATGTCTATGACAGCACCGCCCCCGCCCCTTTTCGCGAAGGGTTCACTCCCGAGCGCCCGCGGACTCCCTATTCACGTAGCAAGCAGCAGGCCGAGGCGCTGGTAATGGAAGCAGTTGCCCGCAACGGGCTGCCGGCGACGGTGCTGCGCCTTTTCACCACCTACGGCCCGCGCCAGCGCCCCGACATGGTCCATCACAGCTTCGTCTCGGCCCTGTTGCAAGAGACGCCCCTGATCCTCATCGGCGCCGGATCCGACCTGCGCGACTACCTCCACGTCGGTGATGCCTGCGAAGCCATCATGGCTTGCCTTGACCGCCCTCTCGCGGGAGAAGTGGTCAATGCCGGATCCGGGAGAGGAACCTCGCTCGACATGCTGCTGGCTCTGCTGGCGCGCCTCACCGGCAAGGAGCCGCTCGTTCATCGCCAAGCGGCCGAAGCCGCCGACACCCGCTTACTGCTGGCCGATATCTCTAAAGCCGAACGGCTCCTGGGCTGGAAGTCCCAGGTCGGTCTGGAGCAGGGCCTGGCCGATTTCGTCGCTTGGGTCGAAAAAAACGAATTTTCTTCTAAAAAGGAAACTGCCACCCATGAAAAGTGAAACACCCAAGCCCGCAACCCTGGAAGTCGCCTCGGGATACAAGATTGCCGCCCATCGCGAAAGGGTCCTGGCCTACCTGCGCGGCGAACCAGTGTACCCGGTCTCCCTGGAACTGGACCTGACCAGCCGCTGCAGCCGCAACTGCCGCGATTGTCCCAGCACCCGCGCCAGCGTGCACTGGGAGCTCTCGGAAAATTTCATCGAGCGTTTGTTCAGCGTTCTGGGCGGCAATGTTCCGGGGCTGCTGCTGACCGGGGGTGAACCGACGATCTCAGCGCTTTTCGCCCCCACTTTGGCCCTGGCCCGCCAGCGCGGCTTCCGCGACATAGCCGTGGTCACTAACGGCAGCCATCTTGACAATGAGGAGGTGTGCACGGCCCTGCTGGCCCACGCCTCGACCATTCGCGTCTCGTTGTATGACTGGGAAGAAGAGGTCTTTTCCGGCGCCGAATCGATTTTACAACACCTACAAACGCTGCGCCAACGGATCGAAGGCAGCCAGAGCCCCCTGCGCATCGGGGTCAGCGCCCTCACCTCGACCCGGCGCCTTAAAAAGCTGCGCCGGCTGGTGCAAAAGGCAGTGGGCGCGGGCGTCCACTGGATCTACTTCCATCCCCGTTGTCGCCATTGGGACCAGGGCCGACCTCAGCCCGAAGAACAGGCGGGCGTCCTCGACGAGATCGGGCGGCTACAGGAGGAATTTTCGGAACAGATCGAGATCGATGTCTCTACCCAGCGCTACCTGGATTTCCCACTGCACTTCGCCGCCTACCACGCCGCCCATTTCCTGATGGTGGTTGGCGCCGACCGCAAGAACTACCTTGGGGCCGAAGTTAAATACCATCCCGACTTCGTTATAGACGACCTGGGCAACGGTTTTGACAACGATTTTCTCTGGGACAACATCCGGCTACAGCAGATAGACGCCCAAAGCAGCGACAAGTATCGGGCCCTGGGCAGTCGTCACCGCGGCGTCCTGTACAACGATTTTATCGAGCGGCTGAAGTGCAAGGACCGTGAGGCGGAACGCATACTGGACTCCCGGCCCCATTTTCGCTATCCCCACATCCTGTAATACCATGGAAACTGACCTGGAAATGGTTTCGGCGCGAAAAATTTTTTGGCACAGAGACAAGGTCGCCGCCTACCTTGCCGGAGAACCTATTTTCCGCCACCCTGGAACTGGGGCTGACCACCGCCTGCAACCTTTCCTGCCCCGATTGCCCAAGCCGCAGGGGGCGGTCCGGACTCTTTCTTTCAGCGGACACGGCCAAGCGACTTTTCTCCCTTTGCCGCATATCCTGTAAGCCCCAGTCAACAACCGAAACCAAAGATTTTTATTGTCGCCGCAGCCTTACTTTTCCTCTTCCCACCTCGGCACTTCGCGACCCGGGGTCCAGGGCGCGCCGGCGCTATCCAGTTTTGTCTCAAGTTGCCTCAGCTCAACATCTATGGTCAGGCGCATCTTTGCCAGCAGGCCGGTGAAGGCCGCGGCGGCCAGGCTGTAATTCCTGCGGTTGCTGGCGGTGATGGCCGTGGTGGAACCGAGTTGGGCTTCAAGGCGCTGCAGCAGCGCGGGGGGCTGCGGCTCGCTCCGTTTGCCCAGGGTACGGTCCCAAAGCAGTTCGCTGCGGAACTGCCGCAGCTGGCCTTCCAACCGACGCGCCTCCAGGCCCCAGCCGGGTTCGGCTCCGGGAGCTTCCATTATCGCTTTCTTGATGAACTCTAGCCGCTTCAGGGCTTCGTCCAGCGCCTCGCCGGCGCCGATCATGGCGCGCTGCAGCCGGCCGGTTTTCTGCTGGAAAGCCAGGACTTCCTGCCTATCTTGGACCGGCAGCGCAGCCAGGCCGAGCGATTCCACCTTGAACTCCTGAGCCGGGGCCAGTGGCGTGACCGCCCCGTCGATCATCTTTTCCAGGGTGACGCTGAACATGCCGGGAACAACCAGCGGTCCGCGCGGGCTGTAATTCCAGGGATCCGAACTCGCTTCCTCTTGCAAACGAACCGGCTCGATATCGGGGTAGCGCAGGTCCCAGACGACGAGCTGCACGCCCTCACTGCCCGAACCTTTCAGGCGCCGCACTACGTTGCCGTCGACATCACGGATGGTGAGCAGGACGGCCGGCTCTTCTTCGTGGTCTTCGCGACGCAGCGTCTCCCAGCCGGGGAAAGGAATGTCAAGCCCTTTCTGGCGGAGTTCCTTTTCTTTTTCCAGGCGCACTTTTTTCGATGATTTAAGGGAGTCGGGCAGATAATAAGTGCAAACGGCGCCGAAGGGAGGATTGGGGGCCAGGTAAAAGTCGTCACCCTGGAAACCCTTGCCGGCCAGGTTGAGCGGTTGGGTCGGGACATAGGCCAGGGCCCGGCGCACCGGGAACAGGTGCACTTGCCGACCGCCAGCCTGGCCCGCGTGGCGCAGGGGCGAATAATCGTCGAGGATGAAAATGCCGCGGCCGAAGGAAGAGGCCACCAGGTCGCATTCGCGGTCCTGGACCTCGATATCGCGGAAGGACACGGTGGGCAGCCGGCTGAACTTGTGCCAGTGGTCTCCGCCGTCCACGGTAAAAAAGACGCCAAACTCGCTGCCGACGAACAGCAGGCCGGGCCTGGACGCGTCCTGGGCGATCGACCACAGCAAATGACGGGCGGGCAGGCCGCCGGCCAAAGAGGTCCAGGTACGGCCGCGGTCGGAACTTTTCAGCAGGTAGGGCTTGAAGTCGCCTGTTTTGTGGTTGTCCACGGCCGCGAAAACAGTGTCCTTGTCATGGCGGCAGGCCTTGATGTCGTTGACGAAGAAACCGGCCGGAACTCCCGGCAGCCTGTCGATGCGGCGCCAGTTCCTGCCGCCGTCCTCGCTGACCTGGATCAGGCCGTCGTCGGTCCCGGCATAGATCAGGCCCTCAACTCGGGGCGACTCGGACAGGGCCGTGACGCTGCCGAAATAGGACATGGCGTCATGGTCCCACAGGGCGTCGGCGCTCCATTTCCTGCCCATGATCGGCTGTTCCAGGCGGAAGACGCCCCGGGTCAGGTCGGGGCTGAGACGCTGCCAGCTGTCGCCGCGGTCATCACTGCGATACAGGAATTGCGAAGCGTAATAGAGCCGTTTCGAGGCATGGGGGCTGACCAGCAGCGGCGAGTCCCAGTTCCAGCGCTGGGGCGGGGCAGCGGCATCGACCTGGGGCTGGATGGCGACCGTTTCGCCGCTCTTGCGGTCGCAGCGGACCAGGCTGCCGACCTGCCAGGAAGCATATACGGTGTCGGGGTCGGCGGGATCGACGGCGCAGGAATAGCCGTCGGCGCCCAGGATGAAGCGCCAGTCGCCGGGGATGATGCCGTTGCTGTTGGCGGTGCGTGCCGGACCGCTTTGGGTGCCGTTGTCCTGGGTGCCGCCATGGATGTTGTAAAAAGGCAAGGCATTGTCCAGGGCGATCTTGTAGAATTGGGTCAGAGGCAGGTTGGCGAAATAGCGCCAGGTGCGGCCGCAGTTCCATGATTCGTAGAGGCCGCCGTCGCAGCCGGCCAGCAGATAATCGGGATTCCGGGGATCGAAGGCCAGGGCGTGGTTGTCGGAATGCTTGCTCTTGCCTTCGACTTCGCGGAAAGTTTTGCCGCCGTCATCACTGACATGCAGCCAAACGTCATTTTGATAGACTCGGTCAAATCGGTGCGGATCGGCATAGATCTCCTGGTAATAGTGGGGGCCGGTGCCGTTGCTCAAGTAACCGCTGCGCTTTTCCCAGCTTTCACCACGGTCGCCGGAGCGGTAGAATCCCCGTTCGCCAGCAGAGGCTTCGATGGTAGCGTAGACCACATTGGGCTGTTGGGGTGATATGGCCAGGCCGATGCGGCCGACATCGCCGCTGGGCAGTCCGTTGCCCAGTTTGCTCCAGGTGCGTCCGCCGTTGCCGCTCTTGTAGATCCCCCCTTCGGGGCCGCCGGCCATGAAAGCGGCCACACTGCGGCGGCGCTGATAAGCCGCGGCGTATAGGATCTCGGGATTGTCCGGGTCCATGGCGATATCACAGACGCCGGTGTCCTTGCTCACCTGCAGCGAGGGCTGCCAGTTCTTGCCGCCGTCACTGCTTTTGAAAACGCCGCGCTCGCCGCCCGGTGCCCATAGCGGGCCTTCGGCTGCGACATAGACCACATTGCCGTCGCGCGGATCGAGGAGGATTTTGCCGATGTGCTCTGATTTTTTCAAGCCCATGTTCTTCCAGGTCCGGCCGTTGTCCAGGCTCTTGTATACCCCGTCGCCGAAGCCCACGTGGCGGCCGGAAACATTTTCGCCCGTCCCCACCCAGACCACGGCCGGCTGGAGCGGGTCGATGGCCAGGCAGCCGATGGAATAAGATTTTTCGTGATCAAAAATGGAATTCCAGGTAGAACCGGCGTCTTCGGTTTTCCAGACCCCGCCTGACCCGGCGGCCACATACCAGGTGGCGCGCTGGCGCGGATGGATGACCACGTCACTGATCCGCCCCGATGACAGCGCCGGGCCGATGGCGCGGAATTCCAGCCCAGTGGCCAGCGCGGCAAGCGGAGATTTTCCCTTTTCTTTCTGGTTCTTTGGAGCTTCTTTGGCCGAGCTCGCTCCACTTATTATGAATAAAAACACAATCGACATCAGCCCAAAAAACAGACTTTTCATTTTTTTCCTCCCGGAAGGAATTTTTCACATACGCTATAATTGCTTTTTACAGGGCAAATCACGGACGACTCCATAAATCACCTCTTCAGCAACTCGACAATACCTTGCAACCCCGCCGCGTCACTTTCATCGAACTGCGCCGGCTTGTCGCTGTCCACGTCCAGCACGGCAACGATTACCCCATTTTTGTCTCGGACCGGGACGACGATCTCCGACAGCACGCGCTGGTCGCAGGCAATGTGGTTGGGAAATTTCCGGATGTCGGGAACGATCACAGTTTTGCCGCTCTTGACAGCCTCCCAGCACACTCCCTTGTTTTTGGCCAACACCTGGCAGGCCAGGGGCCCCTGGTACGGTCCGACGACCAGGTCGTCGTCCAGCAGGCGGTAAAAGCCGCACCAGAAATAGTAGTCGAATTTATGGTAGAGCAAGGCGGCAATGGTGGCCATTTGCGCTGGCGGGTCAGTGGTTTTATCCAGCAGCTCGTTCAACTGGGTGCGAATGCGATCGTAACGAATAAGTTTCGTTTCTTTGTCCAATGATGTCTCCTTCTAGTTTTTCGCTGTCGCTGGCGGGTCGGTATAGCGGTAATGGAACCCGGAACTGCAGCGGGCCATGATGCGAAAAATGCGCTCGGCCACCAATTCCGGAGCCACGATATGCGCCTGCTTGGGCAGGACTTCGGCTTTTTCCAAACTGGGAGGTGAAAACAGGTTGAAGCATACACCAGGATAGGAGGCGGCCCAGGAACGGGTGAGCAGCAACAAGGCGTTCTTGGCCATGGCGTAGCCAAGGATCTTTTTATAGGCGCGGATCTCCCCGGTGTATTCAAAGCCGATGTTCAGCACGGCCTGCAGGGGGGCGCGGGCTATCAAAAAACGGCTGATGTCGACCACGGGCACCACCTGCTGCAGAAAATCGGCCAGCAGGTCCTTTCCCGTCACGTCGACCGTCGGCCGCAAGATGATCGGCCCGTAATTGTTGATCAGGTAGCGGCACTCTTTGAGTTTTTTTTCGTGTTCAATTAAAAAATCCGCGGTGCTCTCGACCGTAGAGAAATCGCCGGCCAGCCAATGCACATTGTCTGTTTCCTTTCCCGGGCGCAAGCGGCAGTGGGCCAGCACCTGAAAGTCCTCTTGGGCAAACCTGGCGACCAGGGCCCGGCCCAGGAGGCCCGAAGCGCCGGTGATTAAGATCGTTTCAGACATGATTCGTGACGCGTGATGCGTGACAAGTGACGCGGTAAGAAAAAGTCAAAGGCAAAAGGCAAAAAAAATGTGCAGGGGCGGTTCGCGAACCGCCCGTACAAGAAGAAAATTCCAAATCCCAAGCACCAAATAAGCACCAAAATTCAATGACCCAATAACCCAAACGAAGAATAATTGCATTTACAGCGCCCTTATTTTGGAAATTGGAATTTGGAACTTGGAATTTATTTGGAATTTGATTTTTATTTTTTTCTCTTTTCTTCACTTTTGCCTTTCTACTTTTGCCCTTGTCTTATTCTTTTCTCGTTACGCGTTACGCGTCACGCGTTACGGAGATCGATCTTTTGCACAGTTCTACCGTATTGCTCATCAGCATGGTCACGGTCAGCGGCCCCACCCCTCCGGGCACCGGCGTATAATGACCGGCCTTGGCAAAGGCCTGGAAATGGATGTCGCCAATGAGCAGGTACCCTTTTTTTTTGAAAACCTCGTAACGGGAGGGAGGGCAAAAATTGGCAAAATCCTCCTCCTTATCGATGCGGTTGATGCCCACGTCGATCAGGATCGCTCCGGGCTTGACCATCTCGGCAGTGATGAATGCGGGCTTGCCGACGGCGGCCACGATCAGGTCGGCTTCGCGCAGGATGCCTTCCAGGTTGACGGTGCGCGAGTGGCACAGGGTGACCGTGGCGTTGCGGTTGGAGAGCATGGCGGCCATGGGCTTGCCCACCAGGAAACTGCGGCCTGCCACAACGGCGTTGAGGCCGGCCGGATCAAGGCCGTAGTGGTCGAGTATCTTCATCACACCGCAGGGGGTGCAGGGAAAAATGCGGCTGCGATTCTGCAGGATCAATCCCTGGTTGGTTGGGTGGAAGCAGTCGACGTCCTTTTCCGGCAATATGCGGTCGAGTATTTTCCAGTGATCAATATGCCTGGGCAGGGGCATCTGCACCAGAATGGCGTGGACCAGCGGATCGGAATTGGCCGCTTCGACGGTTTGGATGACTTCTTCTGCCGTTGTTGTTTCCGGGAGCTTGACCAACTTGGAGCGAATGCCCATTTTCTCGGCCAGCTTGCTCTTCGAGTTCACATAGGCTCGCGAAGCGGGATCATCCCCGGCCATGATCACGGTGAGGCCCGGGACAATTCCGCCCTCCCCTTTCAGTTTTTCGATCTCGGTGCCGAGTTCCACCTGGATCTTTTCGGCCACCGTTTTGCCGTCCAGAACAGACATGCTTCCTCCCTTAATCGAGCAGATGCGAGACCAGGCCGTCTTTCAGCTTGGGTTCGAACCAGGTCGATTTTGGCGGCATGATCTTGCCTGCGTCGGCCACGGCAAAGAGCTGCTCGATGGTGGTGGGCGCAAGCGAAAAAGCGACCTTGAATTTGCCGCTGTCAACCATTTTTTCCAGTTCGGCCGTACCGCGGATACCGCCGACGAAATCGATGCGCTTGTCGGTGCGCGGATTTTTTATACCCAGGACCGGATCGAGGAGGTTGTTCTGAAGGATGGAAACATCAAGCGAGGCGACGGCATCGTTCGCGTCAAAGGTTTCGGGCTTGGCTCGCAGCCGGTACCACTTGCCTTCGATGTACAGGCAGAACGACTGCGGCGCGTCGGGAATTTTCAATCCCGTGTCATCGTATTCGAAACGATCGGCGATCGAGCCGAAAAACTCGGCCTTGCACATGCCATTCAGGTCCTTGACCATGCGGTTATAGGGCAATATTTTCATCTGCATGTGGGGAAATATCACGGCCAGGAAAAAATTGTACTCCTCGTCACCAGTGTGATTGGGATTTTCGCTCTGGCGTTTGGCCTTGATCTTGGCGGCCGCGGCCGAACGGTGGTGGCCGTCGGCGACATAGAGAACATCGAGGCTGCGGAATTCCCCATGGATGGCCGCAACCAGATCCTTGTCGTCGACCACAAAAAATATATGGCGCACGCCATCGAAGGTCGAAATATCGTAATCCGGACTCTTGGCCATCCCCTGCTTGATCAGACGGTCGATGCTGTCCCTTTGCTTATAGGTCAGGAAGACCGGGCCGGTCTGGGCATTCAGGGTTTCGATGTGGCGCCGGCGATCCTTTTCCTTGTCCTCACGGGTCAGCTCATGCTTCTTGATCACGTCGTCCTGATAATCCTGGCAGGAAGCCCCGGCCACCAGGCCGATCTGCACGTGCTCACCCCAGATCTGCTTGTAAATGTAAAAGCTTTTTTTCTCGTCCTGGAGCAATATTTTTTCCTGGATGAAGCGGCTGAAGTTTTCTTTGCCCTTTGCGTAAACGGCATCACTATACAGGTCGGTCCCGGCCGGCAGGTCGATCTCCGGTTTGCCTATATGCAGGAACGAATAGGGATTGCCCTTGGCTAACTCCCTGGCCTCTTCGGAACTGAGAACGTCGTAGGGCGGGGCGGCGATCTTTTCAGCCAGGTCCCGACTCGGCCTGAGCCCCTGGAAGGGTTCTATACGTGCCATTTTTTATCCTCCTGATGGGGTGAAGCGCTATTGTATAAGATTAGGCCGCTGGCGTCAACAGGAAGGAAGTGGCAGTGTGAGTGACAGTGTCAGCAAGGCCAAATGCAAAATATCAATTCTCCATTCTTTTCAGTCATCGGATTTTGTGCTGGTTTCTAGCTGTCACTGGCACTGTCACTGACACCTGCTTTAATTGATCGGGAGGCAGGTATTTCTTATCCGGGTCCAGCTTGTGGACATAGGGGCCGTTCCACAGGGAAAGAAATATCTCATCCAGGACACGGGCGACTTCAGGCCGGCGCAATACAACCTCGACGTTTCGCGACCTGTAAAAATAGTCATGGCCCCAGTTGCTCGTTCCCACCCAGGAGATATCGCCATCCACGCGCATGACCTTGGAGTGGACGACTCGGGCATAGGGGATGAAGCCGCCGCGAAAAGGGGGAATGGCGGCAAACTTCACATCGACGTTCGGCACCAGGGCCAATTCCTGCAGGTCTCTGACCTGGGAAGCACGCAGGCTCCAGTCCGCTACCAGCATCTGCACGCGCACGCCGCGGCGGGCCGCCCGGCGCAGCGCCTGGTCTATAAGCCTGAATTTCTCCGAACTGCCTTCAATTTCCAGGCTGTATGAAAGCAGCTGCACCGTGACACGGCTGCGGGCACGGTCGATCAAAGCAACCAATGCAGCCAGGGCGCCGTTGACGCCGGGGGGATTGAATCGCTGCGGGCTGGCTACCAGAACCGCATCGGCGCTAAAGCGCAGGGGCGGCAAGGCCGCCAACTTCTGATAGGCGGCTTGGTCGCCGCCGTTGAACTGCCAATCGGCTTCGAAGATGCGCCGCAGGGCCAGGGCGAAAAGCGGAGCGCGGATGCGCAGGCCTGTCTCCTGGATATGCGTCAGCGAGCGCCAGTCAAAATTCTGGCTGCCGATAAACACTTCCCGGTCATCGACAATGAAATATTTGGCGTGCTGGATGCCACCGGTCAGTTTTTTCCAGTCGAACAGCCGGGTCAGGATGTTCGGCCGGGCGCGGAAACGCTTCAGCGTCTCCGGATAGGTAGAGGCCATGGCGGCGTCGCTCAAAACACGCACCCTCACCCCGCGCCGGCCGGCAGCCAATAGGGCTTGGATCAGCGGATCCAGCGCTTGACCTTTTTTTCCGGAAAGGTAGAACTCGGCAATATCAATGGAACGCCGGGCGCCTTGTATCATCTCCATCCAAACCAGGGCGGCATCGCGCGTGCCGGCGCGGGAGATATTCGTTTCCAGGGGCACGCAGCTGACGACTTCGACTATTGGCGGTGCGGGCGGCGCCGGCATCATTGCCGTCCCCAGGCAAAGCAGTGCCAGGAAGACGAGTGGCGAAGATATTTTTTTATTCAGCCCCATCACCCTGCTCCTCAACCAGTTCCGAAACAGCCACGGGGCCGCCAGGCCTGTTCTTGCCGCGAAAGCGCAGAAAACGGCCGTCGCTCTGCCGGTACCAGTAATCCCCGTGCCAGAAGATCGAGAGCAGGCCGCTCAAGGAGACGCGCAGCCGCATGGCGGCGATCTCCTTTCCCCGGCTTTTGATCTTTTCCCCGCCCTGGCGCGAGACCGTGAATTTGCCCATCTTCATTTCACCGGGGCCCTGGGTGCCGATGGAGCAGAATTTCAGGCCGCGGCTTGCGGAAATGGCGAACGGCTCAAGTCCCATCTGGAACAGTTGGTTCCAGGGCAAGTCGCCGACCTTGAATTTTTTGTCAACCTTGCGGCTGCCGGTCAAGCCGGATAAAATGACAGCGTCGGCCCGGAGTTCAGCGCTCCATTCCATTTGCCGTTCGGGATCGCTGAAGGTCCAGGACAGGGTGCTGCGGTCGGCCGCGGTCAGGAAGGTCTGGCGGACCGTGCCGCCGCCGGCGCGGCTGCTTGCCAGTTCAACGCGGTAGCCCGGTGTCGCCGTGGTGACGGCGAGGATGTGGGTCACGATGCTCGCGCCCTCGACCTCGCGGTAGGTCAGGGATTCGCCATAAGCCAGGAAGGGCAGCGCCAGCAGCAGCCAGCCGCAACAAAGATAGGGGATTATGGAAACAGACGCTATTTTCATCATCACTCCGCAGGACAATATATAAATGTATTATATGCCACCATGGAAAAAATACCAAAAAAAAAGGGGCCCCGAGCCCGGGACCCCTTTTCTGTAAATACGCTATCAGGTCAATACATGCCGCCGCCCGGAGGCATGGCCGGCATACTTTCCTTCTCTTCCTTGATCTCGCAAACCAGCCCCTGAGTGGTCAGCAGCAGGCCGGCGACCGATGCCGCATTCTGCAAAGCGATGCGCACCACTTTGGTGGGATCGATGATCCCGGCCGCGATCATGTCGGTGAACTTTTCGTTCAGGGCGTCGAAGCCGTAGTTCTTGTTGCGCGAACTGCGGACCTTCTCCACGATGATCGAGCCTTCGAAGCCGGCGTTGTTGACGATCTGCTTCAGCGGCATTTCCAGGGCCTTGGTCAGGATGTCGATGCCGAACTGCATGTCACCGCCGGGCTTCAATTTCTTCAGGTTCTGGGCGGCCTTCAGCAATGCCACGCCGCCGCCGGGCACGATGCCTTCTTCGACAGCCGCCTTGGTGGCGTGCATGGCGTCCTCGACCCGGGCTTTCTTTTCCTTCATCTCGGTCTCGGTAGCCGCGCCGACCTTGATCACGGCCACGCCGCCTGACAGCTTGGCCAGCCGTTCCTGCAGCTTCTCGCGATCGTAATCGGACGTGGTGTCCTCGATCTGGCGCTTGATCTGGCTGATGCGACCCTTGATGTCGTCATCCTTGCCGCCCCCTTCCACGATGGTGGTGTTGTCCTTGTCCACCGTGACCTTCTTGGCCGATCCCAGCCAATCCAGTCCCACCGATTCCAGTTTGACTCCGATCTCCTCGGAGATCACCTTGCCGCCGGTCAGGATAGCGATGTCTTCCAACATAGCCTTGCGACGGTCGCCGAAACCAGGAGCCTTCACCGCCACCACGTTGATCAGGCCGCGGATCTTGTTGTACACCAGCGTGGCCAGCGCTTCGCCTTCGATGTCCTCGGCCACGATCACCAGCGGCCGGCCCGCCTTGGCGATCTGCTCCAGCAGCGGCAGCATCTCGCGCAAGTTGGAGATCTTCTTTTCGTTGAGCAGGATGTAAGGATTGTCCAATTCGACCACCATCTTCTCGGAGTCGGTCACGAAGTAGGCCGAAATGTAACCGCGGTCGAACTGCATGCCTTCAACCATGTCCATGGTGGTGTCCAGGGACTTGGCTTCTTCAACGGTAATAACGCCGTCTTTGCCGACCTTGTCCATGGCTTCGGCGATGATCTCGCCGATGGATATCTCATTGTTGGCCGAGATGGAGCCAACCTGGGCAATCATCTTGCCCGAAACTTTCTGGCTCATTTTTTTAAGATCGGCGACCACATGCTGCACCCCGGCATCGATCCCTTTCTTGATCAGGGTCGGGTTGGCGCCGGCGGCGACCATTTTCAAGCCTTCGCTGTAAATGCTCTGGGCCAGTACCGTAGCGGTAGTGGTGCCGTCTCCGGCTACATCCGAGGTCTTGGAAGCCACTTCCTTGACCATCTGCGCTCCCATGTTTTCCTGGGGATCCTTCAGATCGATCTCTTTGGCAACGGTCACGCCGTCCTTGGTGATTGTCGGTGAACCGAATTTCTTCTCCAGAATGATGTTGCGTCCGCGGGGACCCAGCGTCGCCTTCACTGTATCGGCCAGTTGGTTGATCCCCTTAAGGATCGCCTTCCTGGCATCTTCACCTAAAATAATTTCTTTAGCCATTTTTTTCTCCTTTTAAGAATTTGCCTTATTTAACGACAGCAAGCAAATGTTCACGCTCGATTATCAAATGCTTTTTACCTTCGATCTTGATTTCCTGGCCGGCATACTTGCCGAACAGTACTTTGTCGCCCACTTTCATTAATTCTTTGAGTGGTTTCCCCTGTTTGAGTTTGAAGTCATAGCCAATGGCCTTGACAATGCCTATCATGGGTTTTTCCTTGGCCGTGTCAGGAATGACAAGTGAGCCCACTTTCTCCTCTTCTTCGATCGGTTCGACCAAAACTCGGTCATCCAAAGGTTGTAAATTCATATTTAACCTCCTAAATTTGAATTTATTTCTGTAAAAATAGTATAAAATAAAATTTTGTCTTTGTCAACCACCTAATATTTTAATTATCAAAATTATATGAGTGTGTTTATATCAATATTAAAAATACCAAAAGTCACTTGAAAGTTGTTTGTAACAAATTTTTTTATAAGTTCCTGGTAAAAATACTTTATGAAAGCTTTTTTTCTGCAAGCTAGTATTTTATTAACTACGAATCTCATGTTTTTTGCTGGATCTTGCATTTTTCTTTTGGAATGCTGCTTGACGCACATTTAGTATAAGTCCAATATTAAATTATCTTTCTCTTTTCCTGCCGTGAACCGTATACCGTTTACCGTACACCGAGTTCAAGCTTGACACCCCCGGCCTTTCACGGTACATTGGCTCCATGCAACCATGGCCCTTGCGTTTGGGAAAATTCCTTTTCCGTTTTCGCAGCTTCACTCCCCTGCCCCTGATCCTGCTGACCTTCATCTTTTTCAAGCCCATTTCACCATCGTGGCTTTGGACCGCTATCGGCCTGGCTGCCGCGTTTCTGGGAGAAGGCATCCGCGTCCACTGCGTGGGCTACGCCGGCAGCGGCACCTCGGGGCGCGAGAGTTATTTAAAGGCCGACAGCCTGAACACTTCGGGACTGTATTCGCTGACGCGCAACCCTCTCTACTGGGGCAACGGGCTGATATTTGCCGGTCTGCTGACCGTGTACGCCCAGCCGCTGGCGCTGGCCATTTTTATCGTATTTCTTTTCCTGCAGTACCATTTCATCGTGCTGGCCGAGGAATCGTTCCTGCGCGAACAATATGGCCCGGACTATGAGGATTACAGCCGCCGCGTCAGCCGCTGGCTGCCCTTGAGCGGACCCTATGCGCCGCCAGGCCGCCCTTTCGATCTAAAAAAAGTGGTTTTCAAGGAAAACGACTCCTGCTTCAACCTGCTGCTTACGGCCCTGCTCATTCTGGCCTGGAAGGAATCATTTTTCTCAGGCCGGGTGCGCCAGCCCCTGGTTTTTGCCGGCGCGGCGATAATACTTATCCTTATATATAGCTGGATAAAAATCCTGAAAAAAAAGAGTGCAGCGAAAGCCGCGGCTTAGAAATTCTTGACGATCTTATCGATCAAAGCCGAAGTCGAATATTTTTCAGCCAATTTGAACAGGCACAGCTTGCCACCCCGGCCCTCGACTTCTTTCCGACCCACAACCTGGCCGGGGGCGTAATCGCCGCCCTTGACCAGAACATCGATATTTCCCAGGGCCTGGATCAGCTGCAATGGCGTGTCCTCACTGAAGGGGACGACGAAATCCACGCATTCCAGGGCGGCCAGGATCTCCATCCTTTCGTTTAGTGGGAATAGCGGCCGTTTCTCCCCCTTCAGGCGCCGCACCGACGCGTCGTCGTTGACACCCACGACCAGGATGTCGCCCTGTTCGCGGGCGTACTGCAGCAATTGGATATGACCGGGATGGAGCAGGTCGAAGACACCGTTGGTAAATACGATTTTTTCAGCCGGGCGCTGGCTGAGCTCATCCCGCAGGGCGGGACTGTTTTCACGAATCTTCATTTTTAAAAAGGGCGATGTTGTCGGAAAATTCCCAGTGGTGGGGAATGCGGGCGATGCCCACGTCGCGGTGGTTGGAGGTGACGCGGAAGGTGTATTGGAAGTGGTGGTAATCGAAGGGATAGCCGTCGCGCTTGTGCACGGCGATGTCAAGAAAATAGGTGCCGTTGACCAGGCCCAAAGCCGGCACCGTCAGCCGCACTTTACCTTTGCCCTGGATCTGCCGGGCGGCATAATTTTCCAGCAGGGTGTTGGAACCGTAGCAGTTGACGCCTTCGCCGTTGTAGACGCCGATGCCGAAGACAAAGTCGCTCTCGGCGACTCGGGCCTCCACGTCAAATTGGATAGCCAGGGGTTCATCGGTTTCAAAAATATATTTTTCGCGGTTCGCGGCATCGAACATCTTGACGTTGCTGATCTCGATCTCGCGGCTGCCCCACCTTTTTTCCTTTTCATTTCCGCTTAATTTTTCTTCTTCGCCATGCTGGGCCAGTGACTTCTTCTCGTCTTTCTTGCCGATGTATTCCAGGTAGGCGTCAGTCACGCGTTTGGGATAGCCGCGCATTTCGATCTTTCCTTTCTTGATCCAGATGACGTCGTCGCAGATCCTTTCGATGGTGGCCAGGTCGTGGGAAACATAGATGATGGTTTTGCCGTGGCGGCGGAATTCGTTGATCTTGTCCAGGCACTTGGGGACAAAAGAAGCGTCGCCCACGGCCAGCACTTCGTCCACCAGCAGGATATCGGGATTGACGTTGATGGCGATAGAAAAACCGAGGCGCATGAACATGCCCGACGAATAGCTCTTGACGGGATTGTCGATGAATTCCTCCAGCTCGGCAAAGCGGACGATCTCCTGGTATTTTTCCTGGATCTGCTTGCGCGTCAATCCCAGGATGACGCCGTTGATGAAAATGTTTTCCCGGCCCGAGATCTCTGGGTGAAAGCCGGCGCCCAGTTCGATCAGGGCCGAAATACGGCCGCTGGTGATGACCTCGCCGGTAGTGGGCTTGCTGATACCGGCCAGGATCTTCAACAAGGTGCTCTTGCCAGAGCCGTTCTCGCCGATGATACCCAGCGTCTGGCCCGATTTCACATCGAAGGAAACGCCGCGCAGGGCTTCGAAACGCTCGCCTACCTGCAGGTCGCCGAACAGCGTCTTGTTGACCAGGGCGCTCTTGATGGTCAGGAACTTGTGGCGGTCGGCGTATTTCTTGTAAAACTTGAAGACCTCGTGTACCTGGACGACTTCCATGTCACACCTCTTCCACGTAGGTGTCGCGCAGCTTGTCGAAGAGCAGGTAGCCCATGTAAAAAAACAGCAGCCCCACCAGGATGGTGACCGAAAAGCGCTTCCAGTGCGGCAGTGAGCCGAAGTAAAAGGCGTAGTGGTACGATTCCACGATGTGGGTCATGGGGTTGAGATTCAGGACGTACTGCAGGGCTTTGGGCACCGACCCGTAGGTGTAGATGATGGGCGTGGCGAAAAACCACAGGGTGATCAGGTTGGCCAGGATGTCCTTGATGTCGCGGAAATGCACGGTCAGCGCCGAGACCAGGAAGCATAGCCCCATAGTGAAGATGTACTGCGCCAGCAGGCTGACCGGCAGGAACAGGACCCACCAGGTCAGGCTTTTTCCAAAGATGAGGAAAAAAGCAACCAGCACGGGCAGCCCGAAAAGAAAGTGAACCATGTTGGTGGTCACCACCATGATGGGCAACACCTCGATGGGAAACTTGATCTTCTTGATCAGCGCCCCCTGCACCATCAGCACGTTGGCCGACTCGAGCAGCGAGGATGAGAACCAAGTCCAGGGCAGGATGCCGTTGAACAGGAACAGGGCGTAGAACTTGGTGCTCTCGAAGCCGGCCACGCGGCCGCCGCCGATGATGAAGCCGAACACCACCGTGTAGACCAGCATCAGCAGCAGTGGGTTGAACAAGCTCCAGAAGAAGCCGAGCACGGTGCCGCGATAGCGCGCCTTCAGCTCGCGCGAGACCAGGATCAGGATCAGTTCGCGGTGGCGGAGTATTTCCTTCAGTTTTTCTATCATGATGATTTCCGAGTAATCATTATACCGCAAAAAGCCCCGCCGCCAAAACGTTTTTTGCATTATTTTTTTTACAGCCGGACCATCTTGACAAATAAAATGCTGCTGGTTGAAAAAATAAAAATTAATCGCTACAATATTTACCAGGGGACGAACCGGAAAAATGGGAATGGAGAAACAAGGCCAAAACAGCGAAATGCAAAAACTGCGCGATGACAACCTGCAGTTGAGCCGGGAAAACCTTCGCCTGCAGCGGGCGGTCGAGGAACTGGGCATCCTCAACGAGATCGCCGTGGCTATCAACTC
>JALHTJ010000139.1 GCA_022865785.1 Candidatus Aminicenantota bacterium | reverse complement strand
GTTGTGGAAGACAACGCCTCCATGAGGGAAATGCTTTCCAGCATCATCGCCGAGCAGGGCTTTGCCATCGATGCCGCCGCCGATGTTTCCTCGGCCCTGTCCCTGCTGAAGAACAACGAGTACGCTCTGATCATTTCCGATTTGCAGCTTCCCGATATGGACGGGCTGAGCTTTTTCAAAAAGATCAAGAACCTGCAGCTGCCATTCATCATCCTGACCGCCTACGGCTCGATCGAAAAGGCAGTGGAGGCCATCAAGGCCGGCGCCTTCGACTTCATCGCCAAACCCGTGGACCCCGACTACCTGATGCTGATGATCGACAAGGCCCTGGCCTCGACCCACATTGCGCGCGAGAACCTGGTTTTACGCGAAGTGCTGCAGTCGGAATTGGGAAAAACCGTCATCATCGGCAGCAGTCGCGAAATCCTGCGTGAAGCCGAGAAGATCAAACTCGTCGCCCAGACCAGCACCACGGTCCTTTTATGCGGTGAAAGCGGCACCGGCAAGGAACTGTTCGCCCGCGCCATCCACACCCTGAGCCCGCGCCAGTCACAACCTTTCATAACCATCAATTCAGCCTCGATCCCGGAAAACCTCCTGGAAAACGAGCTGTTCGGCCATGAAAAGGGCTCCTACACCGGGGCCTACATGCGCCAGCTCGGCAAGCTTGAACTGGCACAGGGCGGCACTTTCTTTTTCGATGAGATCGGCGATTTTCCGATTCACCTGCAGGGTAAAATCCTGCGCGTGCTGGAGGAAAAAACCATCACCCGCCTGGGCAGCGGCAAACTCATCCCTTTGGATATCCGCTTCATTTTCGCCACCAACCAGGACCTGGAAAATGCCGTGGCCGAAAAACGCTTCCGCCAGGATCTCTATTTCCGCATCACCAGCTTTCCCATCGAACTGCCGCCTTTACGCGAACGTACAGACGACATCAACCTGCTTGGAGAATATTTTATCAGAAAACTCTCCCTGGAGATCAAAAAAACCGAATTCAGCCTCTCGGCCCCGGCCCGGGAAAAACTCATGTCCTACACTTGGCCGGGCAATATCCGTGAACTGCAGAACACCATCGAGCGGGCAGTGATCATCAGCCGCGGCCCTGTTATCAGTCCCGAGGAGATCATCCTGCCCGGCAAGGCATTTCCCATTCAGGACAGTTTCAGTCTCAACGGCAATTTGAAGGCCGTGGCTTCCCGGGCGCAGAAACTGGCCGAAAAGCTGAAGATCAGCCAGGTATTGGCCGAAACCGCTTTCAACCGCACCCAGGCGGCCGTAATCCTCGAAATCAGCTACAAGACCCTGCTGGACAAGATAAAGGAATATGGCCTTACTGAAAAAGATTAAACTCATGCTGCTGAAAAAATTGGCCAAGGCAATGATTCAAGCCATCATGTTCAGCAGCCGGATCAGGATCAGCGGCCAGGAGAACGTCGCCGCCCTGCAGAAGGAAAATTTGCCTTTGATCTATATATTTTGGCACCGCCACATCCTGTTCGTGATCCACAAATTCAAGAACAGCGGCGCCAGGCCGTTGATCTCCCTGTCCAGCGACGGCGAATTGGTGGCGGCCGTGGCCGAGGAATTCGGCATGAATCCCATACGCGGTTCTTCATCAAAGGGAGGCGCCCGGGCTTTTCTGCAAATGGCGCGCTGCGTGCAAAATGAAAAGGCTGCGGTGCTGATTACAGCCGACGGTCCCAAGGGCCCGGCCCGGAAAGTCAAGGAAGGGGCAGTGCAACTGGCGGTAAAAACCGGGGCCTACGTTATCCCCATCAGCTGGATCGGTTCACGGGTTAAGGTGCTCAAAAAAAGCTGGGACCGCTTCATGCTCCCCCTGCCCTTCGGGCGCATCCATTTTGCTTTCGGCCAGCCGCTGCGCCTCGATGCCGACACCAACGCCGCCGACCAGGCCCAGGCCGGCGACATTCTGGCCGCAAAACTCAATCAGCTTGAAGAATCGCTATAAAAACACGGCCCTGCCTGCAACAATACCTGATCCCCCCTGCATCCCCCCTTGGGTAAGGGGGGAAGGGAAACGAGCGATATTGCTTGTTTCTTAACCCCCTTTGCATAAGGGGGGTGGCGCAAGCCGGGGGGATAAATAGATCGGATGAAAATGGGCACGGCACGCTGTACTACACCTGAGCTCGCATTGAACCCCAGCATTTGAAATCGCTTAATATTTATTGCCCCCTTACATTTCATTGGCAGGGAGGTTTTTATTTGCTATCATGGCCATTGAGGAATCCATATGAAAAAAATAAGGAAGTTGGGAATTCTGACCGGGGGCGGCGATTGCCCGGGACTTAACGCCGTCATCCGCGCCGTAGTCCATACCGCGCAGCGGGAATTCGATCTCGAGGTCTGCGGCATCCTGGACGGCTATGCCGGCTTGATCCACAATCATGTTCGCAAACTCGAACTGACCGATGTTTCCGGCATATTGCCCCGGGGCGGGACCATCCTGGGCACATCCAACCGTGATAATCCTTTCCGCTATGCTGATGATTGGCGGGGCGTAAAGAAAGAGTATCATGATGTTTCGGCGCAAGCCATGAAAACCATTGAAAACAACGGGATCGACGTGCTGCTGGCTGTCGGCGGCGACGGCACGCAGATCATCGCCCAGCAATTTTATGAAAAATATCACCTGCCCGTAATCGGCATTCCCAAGACCATTGACAACGACCTCAACGGCACTGATGTCACCTTCGGTTTTGATACGGCGCTCACTATCGCCACCTCGGCCATCGACAAGCTGCATTCCACGGCCGAATCCCACCACCGGATCATGGTCATTGAAGTGATGGGCCGCTACGCGGGCTGGATCGCCCTGGAATCAGGGCTGGCCGGCGGCGGCGATGTTATCCTGATACCGGAGATCCCTTTTGTTATAGGCAGTGTCTGCGAAAAAATCAATGACCGTGCCCGCAAAGGGAAAAGGTTCTCCCTGGTCGTGGTCGCGGAAGGGGCCAGGGCCGAGGGCGGACAGCTGGTTGTTGCCCGGCAGGTGCAAGACGCCTGCGATCCGATCCGGCTGGGAGGCATCGCCGCCCAGGTGGGCAACCAGATAGAAGACATGACCGGGATCGAAAGCCGCTACACCATCCTGGGCCATGTGCAGCGCGGCGGCAGCCCTACCCCCTTTGACCGCATCCTGGCCACCCGTTTCGGCTACCACGCCGTTGTGGCTGCGGTCAACAGGGAATTCGGATGCCTGGTCGGTTTGCGGGGCCGCGAGATCAAAACCACTCCGATCAAAGAGGCCGTCGCCGAGCCGCGCCGGGTCAACCCGGAAAGCGACCTGGTCAAAACCGCCCTGGCTGTCGGCACCTGTTTGGGGAAATAAATGGGGCAGCTGATAGTTTTCGAAGGAATCGACGGCTCGGGCAAAACCTCGCTGTCGCGGATGTTTCACGCCTACCTGCTGGAAAACGGCGTGCCGTCGGTCTGGTTGCGTGAACCAACCGATTCAGCGCTTGGGAATAAAATCCGCCTCCTGGCCCAGGATAATGAAAGCATATCGATCCATGAGGAACTGAAATATTTTCTCGAAGACCGCCGCTGGGACGTGGAAAACAATATTTTACCGGCGCTGCGCTCCGGAAAGACCGTGGTCCTTGACCGCTATTATTATTCCAACGCCTGTTACCAGGGCGCCCGCGGTCTGGACGTGGAAGGCATCCTGCGCGCCAACCGCGAATTCGCCCCCGAACCCGACATCGTTTTCATCATTGACGTCGAGGTCGACCGGGCATTGGCGCGCATAAGCCGGGCCCGCGCCGGCATGGCCAAGTTGTTTGAAAAAAAAGATTTTCTAGAAAAGGTCCGCGCCAACTACCTGGCGCTGCGCGCTGCAAACCTCGTGCTCATTGACGGCAACCCGGAACTGGAAATTGTATCGGGCGAAGTGACCCGCCTTTATAGAATGCGGGCTTTGAAAGACCCGGCCACCCCTTTGAAATGAAAGACCAAATACAGCGGAATGTCCGCGAAAAAAAAGCTTCGCTGCATGAGCGGCTCAAGCGCCAGGGCAGCATGCTGCTGGCGTTTTCCGGCGGCAAGGATTCGTTTTTCCTGCTGCAAGCCGCCTTGGAGGCGCTGGGTTCGGCCAATGTCCTCGCCTATTTCGTCCATACACCCTTTACCGGTGAAGCGGCAAGGGAACGGGTCGCTTACTTCCAAAAAAAATTCCCGTTCACCTTGCGCGAGCTCCGCGTCGATCTGTTGAAAAACGCCCATATTCTCCAAAATTCGAGGAAGCGTTGTTTTTTATGTAAAAAATATATGTTCACCGCCTTGAAAAAGGAAGCCAAGCGTTTTGGGATCCCCAATGTCTCTGACGGATCCACCGTGTCCGACCTAAGCGAGCACCGCCCCGGACGCCAGGCCCTGGAAAAACTGGCCATCCTGTCGCCGCTGCAGGATGCCGGGTTCAGCGGAGCGGAAATTGCCGCTGAATTGAAAAAGCGGGGTGTCAAAAACTACTATTTGACCTCCTCCACCTGCCTGGCCACGCGCTTCCCCTATGATCTAACCTTGAACGCCGGCCAGATCGATGCCATCGGCCGCGTGGAATACAATCTGTTGAAGTGGGGCATTTATCCGCTGCGTGTCCGCTACATGGTTGACGGCGTGCGCATCGAAACCACAGAAGATAATTTTCACAAAATCATCGCCCGGAATAACGACCTGTTGGCCTTATGCCAAATCCATGGTTTCAAATTCGTCACCCTGGACCTGGGGGGGATAAAAAGCGGTTCCTGGGATTAGCTCCCCGCAGTTACAAATCGTGATAAGTGATGCGTGATGAGTGATAAGGAAGAGAGAAGAAAAGGGTTCAAATCAATGTCGTTGTCAAACGCCAATAAGGGCAATCTCATATATTCTCGATTTGACTAAAGGCAAAAGAAACAGCGAAGATGGAGTTGACAGCCGGACGATTATTGTGTATGATGGACATTAATTCTGGAGGATTGCAAATGGCAAATCATGAATCAGCCGTCAAAAAGCACAAACAGGATGAAAAGAAGAGAATGGTCAACCGCATCAACCGGTCTAAAATGAAAAATAAAATCAAGACCCTGAAAAGAAAAATCAGCGGCGGCGAGAGAGAGGAAGCCATCAAGCTGCTTCCCGGAACCCTCTCTATCATCGACACGACCATGCGCAAAGGCACTATTCACAAAAATACCGGGTCGCGCTACAAATCCCGCCTCCACGCCCTGATAAAAAGCAGCGAAAAATAGTCATTTCCCATGCCCCTTCCCCGCGGCTATATTTCTCATAGCCAGATCAGAACCTATAAAGAATGCCCGCAAAAATATTATTATGCATATATCGAGGGCATCAAGCCCCCCATCAACGAAAAAGTGTTCCTGGGCGAAATGTTTCACGCGGCCATCGAAAAATACTTCACTCTGAAAATAAACGGAACTCCCCTTGATGATGATAGCGCCGCAGCTGCTTTCAGCACTGCTTTCGACGCAGCCTGCCAGGAAAGAGAGATCAAATGGCAGACCCCGCGCCGGGAAACCAAAGAAAGGGGTCAGGCGTTTTTGCAATACTTCATGCGCCACATCGCTCCCGCCGTCAAGCCCCTGATGGTTGAAAAGGAATTGAGCGTTGAAATTCCCGGGATCGACGTTGTTTTGAAAGGGGTTATCGATCTGGTCGAAGAAGACTTCAGCATAACCGATTTCAAGACAACCACCAGCAAATGGTCACCAAGCAAAGCCCGGAATTCGTCACAGATGGTCATATACAAATACCTGTTCGACCGCAGTTTCGGCCCGGTTCAAGCTTGCTTGAAATATGAAGTCCTGTACGCAAAAAACGCCGCTAACGTCAGACACCAGACCTTTTTTATCGTTCCCGCACCCGACGCCGTGGAAAAATTACTCCAAATGATCGGACACGTCGTGGAGAACATCAATGGCGGCGTCTTCTATGCCAATGAAAATCCCTTTTGCCGGTATTGCGAATTCAGCGGGCTGTGCCGGAAAACAAAATCACCCTAACAGCCAGAAAACCAACAAAAAAAATTGACATTTATGGAATTTGAGAGCATATATTTAT
>JALHTJ010000138.1 GCA_022865785.1 Candidatus Aminicenantota bacterium | reverse complement strand
TGCCCATCGGGGCGTCGCCGCAGCGCCTGGATCTGGCCGTGCTTCCGGTTGGACAGATCATGGCCACGACCCGGGGTCAGGAGATTGATATGCCAACCCTGGTCCGGCAGAACCTTGACAAGGATGTTTTCATCATTGGCGAGTTTCACGACAGCTACGCCTGCCACCTCCGGCAAAAGGAATTCATCGAAGCGCTGGCTAAAGAAACTCCGCGCCTGCTGGTGGGGTTCGAATTTTTCAACCGCGATGACGATCCGCTCCTGGATCTTTATCTGAACGGTAAGATCAGCGAGGCCGAGCTTCTTGAGAAAACAGGCTGGTATCAGCGTGGCGCCATGAATTTTGGCTACACGCGCCTGGTTTTGGAAACGGTAAAAAAGCTGGGATTGAAGGCCGTGGGTCTGAACGTGCCGCGCGAAATGGTCAGCAGGGTGGCCAAACGCGGCTGGGCCGGTCTTTCGGCAGCCGAGCGGGCCCTGTTCCCCGGAGCCGAACGCTCGCATCCAGAGCACGAATACTTCATCCGCAGCACGCTCGGCGAATTCGCCGTGCAGGTGCCGCTCTGGTTCCTGAACGTCTACAGCGCCCAGAAGTGCTGGGACACGGTCATGGCCGAATCAATGCGTCTTGCCCTGGCGCGCCCGGAATTCCGCGGCCGCAAGGGGATCATAATCGCCGGCAGCGCCCACGTGGCCTACGGCCTGGGCATTCCCTGGCGTTACCGCTTGCGCGACAAGCGGGCCAAGATCCTTACCCTGGTGCCGGTGACGGTCACAGCAAAGAAAGCTGAAACCTCCGAGGAGGAAAATCCCATGGTCAAGGCCCTGGCCGGGCAGTTAAAGCCCGCGGCCCTGTTCGCCCGCGGCCTGGCGGACGCGGTTTTCGCTATAAATGCCGAGGAGAAACCCTATTTCGCCGAAGCCGGCTTCAGCGGTAAGGGGAACGCCGAGGGCCTTTACGTAGTGGAGCGGGTGGGCAAGGGAACCCCGGCCGAGAAATGCGGGCTGAAGAAGGGCGATTTCATCCTGGCCGTCGACGGCGTGCCGTTCAAATCACTCTCGGGGCTACGTTTGCTTCTCTCCCAGAAGAATTGGGATGATCCGCTCCAATTGGATATCAGAAAAAAAATTATTCTGACCAGGGAATAGGATTCAATACGAACCGCGGCCTATAAATTTCACGGACATCACCCCATTTTTTTCTAAGATTTTCCAGGAATGTTAGGCGATGGGGCTTTTTCCGACATCCTCTTCAGCTAAATCCCGTCCGCATTCCGGCCGGGAAGCG
Organism: Candidatus Aminicenantota bacterium; assembly: GCA_022865785.1. GTDB lineage: Bacteria > Acidobacteriota > Aminicenantia > UBA2199 > UBA2199 > UBA2199. Next base: position 5,189 of record JALHTJ010000138.1, on the reverse strand, counting down.
ACTCCGCCCATTTTTCTCTAAAATGGGCTACGTACGCCGCTGTCGTGGATGTCGGAAGCGCCCCGACTGCGAATTTTGGAAAAAGTGGTGACGCCGGTTCATTTCATGGTTGATTTTAATTTCCCCAGAATCTAAAATATCAGGAAGGGAAAACGGAATTATCTAAGTTTGCTGGTTCCCTTTTAATTTTCAAATTGATCAAACAGGAGTGTAAAGAATGAAAGCAAGCAAGATGATGCTCGGGTTGCTGGTGGTGCTGATGATCGTTGGCGGGGTCGCCTGCGGCGGGGGAGGCAAGTACGCCTCGGCCAAGGCCCTGATGGGCAAGCAGATATCGATCATAAATCGCTATGCCGACGCCATGGATAAGGCGAACAACGCCCAGGACGTGGTCGCGGCGCTGAACGCCTATGCCACCGACACCAAGGACCTGATCCCGGATTTGAAAAAATTCCAGGAGCAGTTCCCGGAAATGAATGACCAGGCTGAAGCGCCGGCGGAATTGAAGCCGGAGATGGACAAGATGCAGGAAGCCATGGGGCGCATGATGACGGCCTCGATGAAAGCGGCGCAATACATGCAGGACCCGGCCGTACAGGCCGCCCAGAAAAAACTGGGTGAAGCCATGGCCGGGATGAAATAAAAAAAATAATTTTTTAAGGCATCCATTTTCCGCCTGCACTGGCAGAGCGATTCCTCTAAATTTAAGCAGTGGGCATTTGACCGGGAGCTTTTTTTATGTTAAAAAGAAAATTAATAACGGAGGCATGATGTCGCTCGACAAAAAATTGCTCGACCTGGTGACGCGCAAGGAAAAAGCTCGCCTGGCCGGCGGCGAAAAACGGATCGCCAGCCAGCATGCCAAGGGCAAATACACGGCCCGGGAACGGGTCGAAAAATTGTTGGACGCTGGCAGTTTTGAGGAATTCGACATGTTCGTCACCCACCGCTGCAGTGATTTCGACATGCAGAAGAACCAGCCCCTGACCGACGGCGTCATCACCGGCTACGGCACCATCCAGGGCCGCCTGGTTTTCGTCTTTTCCCAGGACTTCACCATATTCGGCGGTTCGCTCTCCAAGGCCTATGCCGAAAAAATAGTCAAGGTAATGGAGATGGCGGCCAAAGTGGGAGCGCCGCTCATCGGTATCAATGATTCGGGCGGTGCCCGCATCCAGGAAGGGGTTGATTCGCTGGCCGGCTATGCCGACATCTTCCTGCGCAATGTGCTCTACTCCGGGGTGGTGCCGCAGATCTCACTGATCCTCGGCCCCTGTGCCGGCGGCGCCGTCTATTCGCCGGCCATTACCGATTTCGTTTTGATGGTGGAAAAAACGTCCTACATGTTCCTCACCGGCCCCAAGGTGGTCAAGCAGGTGACCCAGGAGGACGTGAGCACCGAGCAGCTCGGCGGCAGCGGCGTGCATGCCAGCAAGAGCGGTGTGGCCCACCTGGTCTACGCCAACGAAGACGCCTGTTTCGCAGGACTACGCCGACTCTTCTCCTACCTGCCGCAGAGCAATGCCGCTAATCCGCCTCTGCAGGAATGCAGTGATCCCCTGGACCGGCTGGACACGAACTTGAACGAGATCATCCCCGATAACCCCAACCATCCTTATGATATGAAGAAGATCATCACCCAGGTCGTGGACGACCACGACTTTTTCGAGATCCATGCCCTGTTCGCCGCCAACATTATCGTCGGTTTCGCCCGACTGAACGGCAAGCCCGTGGGCATCGTGGCCAACCAGCCCAGGGTCATGGCCGGAGTGCTGGATAACTTGGCTTCGATCAAGGCGGCCCGTTTCGTCCGTTTCTGCGACGCCTTCAATATCCCCCTGATCACATTCGAGGACGTTCCCGGCTTTATGCCCGGCACCAACCAGGAATACAACGGCATCATCCGCAACGGTGCCAAACTGCTGTACGCCTATGCCGAAGCCACAGTACCAAAGATCACGGTCATCGTGCGCAAGGCCTACGGCGGCGCCTACTGCGTCATGAGTTCCAAGCATATCCGCGGTGACGTCAACCTGGCCTGGCCCAGCGCCGAGATCGCGGTCATGGGGCCGGATGGGGCGGTGGAAATCATTTACAGCGAAGAATTGAAAAATGCTGCAGGCGACGGAAAGAAAAAAGAGGAATTGAAGGACGTGTACCGCGACCTTTTCGCCAATCCCTACAGCGCCGCCCGTAAAGGGTACATTGATGACGTTATTGAGCCGGCCAGCACGCGGCTGCGCCTGATCAAGGCCCTGGAAATGCTTGCCACCAAGCGTGACAGCAATCCGGCCAAGAAGCACGGCAACATTCCGCTTTAAGGGGAGGAGCAGATGACGATCAGCGATGGGTTCATTATTTCCCTGGTAGGCATTGGTGTGGTCTTTGCCGGCCTGCTGATCACCAGTTGGCTGATAGCGGCCATCTCCCTGGTACCGGTCTGGCTGGAGCGGCGCCGGCAAATCGCGTCGCCTCCCCCCGTGGCTGTTGTCAAGGAAAACATGGCGCCGGTCATCTTGCCGGTGCCGCCTGCCGACACGGCAGCCGTGATCGCGGCTCTGCTGGAAGTGGAAATGCGTTTGCACGGAGGCGACCGGCTCGGTCGCTTCACTTTTCGACGCCAGCCGGCCTTTTCAAGCCTGAGGGAAGAGATCGGTACTCCAGCCAACGCACCAATAAAAGGAGTAAGATAATGCGCGAATATGTCATGTCGATCGGCGGCAAGGAATTTCACGCCGGCATCAAGGAACTCAACGCGGAATACGCGCTGGTACAGGTCGATGACACGGAATACAAGGTGATCTTAAAGCAGCTGGGCAGCGGCCAAAGCGTTTTCAGCGGCCTGGCCCGCGGCCTTGTCCAGCCGGCAACTATTGCCGCCGCCGCGCCTGGTCGGGAATCCGCCCCAGCCATGGCCCAACCGCCGCAGAGCGCTGTCGGCGCGCCGGAGAGTTCAGGTACGATCCCGGCGCCTTTACCGGGGCTGGTCCTGGATCTGCTGGTCAGGGAAGGCGACGCGGTCAAGGCCGGCCAATCCCTGCTGATCATGGAAGCCATGAAAATGGAGAACCAGATCCAGGCACCGTTCGACGGCACAGTGAAAAAGATATTTGTGCAAAAAGGCGCCAATATCAGTGAAGGCGACAAGTTGATCGAAATATCCCGACCGTTCATGACCACTTTGTAGGGACGAGCCAGAGCCTATCTGAGGACTATATGAAAAAATGGATTCTATTGCTGTTCATCCTGGCAGCGCCGCTCGCAGTCCCGGCCGCGGACACGGTTGCCGTAACCCCGTTCGACCTGCCGGTGCTCCGCCTGCTCAAAGGCGAAGAAAGCGGCATCACCGTCGGTTGCCGCGGCGTGCTACTCAACAGCCTGAACCAAGAGATCGGTGCCTGCACGGTGATGGAGAGCGAACTGGCTTTGGCCCTGGCCAAGGTGCACCTGTTGCCCGGCCGGCAGATGCTGGAGCTGGACGCGGTCAAAATAATGTCCCCAGCCCTGGGCAAGGTAAGCTTCCAGGTTGAGGCTCAAGGGGCGTACCTGTTCCTGGACCGGGGCAGCCGCCAGGCGGTCCGTTGCGGCATGAAGGGCCGTCTCAACGACGCCGAGGGTGCTTTGGCGGGTTTTTTCAAAGTTGTGGCCGTGGAGCAAGACCGGGCCATTGCCGCGGTGACCTCACTGAACGTAAACATGGGCCCCGGCGACGCGGTCAGCGGCAGATTCCAGAATTACGTCGAGCAGATCGCCGGTTCCAGCGGCCTGCTGAATTTTTCCTACAAGAACCTGATCATGATCATTGTCGGCCTGTTGTTCATCACCATCGCCATTCGCAAGGATTATGAACCGCTGCTGCTGGTGCCCATCGGCTTCGGCATTCTGGTGGGGAACATCCCCCTGCCGGTGCAGTTGTTCAACAGCCTGTCGGTATACATGATCGACCCGCTGACCCACCAATATGTCTTCAACACCACCAGCAATTCGGTGCTGGGGATCATTTATTCTTTCGTCACTTCCGGGGTGTTCCCGCCGCTTATCTTTCTCGGCATCGGCGCCATGACCGATTTTTCCACCCTGCTTTCCAATCCCAAGACAATCCTGCTCGGCGCCGCCGCCCAGATCGGCATCTTTTCCACATTCATCGGGGCGCTGCTGCTCAAGTTCACGCCGGCCCAGGCCGCTTCCATCGGCATCATCGGCGGTGCCGACGGGCCCACGGCCATATTCCTCACCTCCAAGCTGGCGCCGGCGCTGATCGGACCTATCGCCATCGCTGCCTATTCCTACATGGGACTGGTGCCGATCATCCAGCCGCCGATCATGAAACTGCTGACCACGGCCAAGGAGCGGCGCATCCGCATGAAACCCAGCCGCAAAGTGACCAGGATCGAGAAAATCATTTTTCCTATCGTCGCCTTCATAGTCACAACTTTTATCGCTCCCGGCGCCATCCCCCTGCTGGGCATGCTCTTTTTCGGCAACCTGTTGAAGGAATCCGGAGTTACGGGCCGCCTGGCCAAAACCGCATCCTCTTCGCTGATCGATATCAGCACCATGCTGCTGGGACTGGTGGTCGGCGCTTCCACCACGGCCCAGGTCTTTCTCAACACGCGTTCCATATTGATTTTCGTGCTCGGCTGCCTGGCCTTTGCCGTGGCCACGGCCGGGGGCGTGCTGTTCGCCAAATTGATGAACCTTTTTTTACGCGAGGGCAGAAAAGTGAATCCGCTCATCGGCGCGGCCGGGGTGTCGGCCGTGCCCGACTCGGCGCGGGTCGTGGAAATGGTCGGACGCCAGTTCGATCCCGATAACCATCTGCTGATGCATGCCATGGGACCCAACGTGGCCGGGGTGATCGGTTCGGCGATCGCCGCCGGCATCCTGCTGGGAATTTTTTGATTTACGGAGGAGAAGCCATGAACAAGATCATTTCCTGTGTTCCCAATGTCTGTGAGGGCAAGGACCAGAAATTCATCGACAGCCTGGTGGAAAAGCTGAACGTCGTGAACGGATTGATCGTGCTGGACGTTTCCCGCGACAGTGTACGCAACCGCACCGTCTTTTCCTTCACCGGTCCCCAGGAGGCCATCTTCGAAGCGGGATTGATGCTCTACCGCGAGAGCCTCGCCCATATCGACATGCGCGAACACCAGGGCGAGTACCCGCGCATCGGCGCCCTCGATGTT
>JALHTJ010000137.1 GCA_022865785.1 Candidatus Aminicenantota bacterium | reverse complement strand
TTTGTACTGGCCGGCGTACTTTGGCGCCGAGCCGTGGGTGGGCTCGAAAACGGCCAGCTTGTCGCCGATGTTGCCGGAGCAGCCGAAGCCCAGGCCGCCGACCATCTGGGCGCAGAGATCGGAAACGATGTCGCCGAACATGTTGGTGGCCACCAACACCGAGTAGTTCTTGGGATTCTTCAGCAGCCACATGCAGATGGCATCGATATTGGCATTGTCCATTTGGATGTCAGGGAAGTCCTTGGCCACTTCCTTGCCGATCTCGAGGAACAGCCCCTCGGTGGCGCGCACGACATTGGCCTTGTGGATCACGGTGACCTTGGGGTAGCCGTGCTTCCTGGCGTACTCGAAAGCGGCGCGAATGATGCGCTCCGAACCCTTGCGGGTGTTGATCTTGCAGGTGATGGCATACTGGTCCAGGGGGACGTCCTTGAAGGCGGCGAAGCCCTTGGCGTTCTTCAGCAGCACGTCTTTGACCTCCTGCGGCACGGGGTTGAATTCCACGCCCGAGTAGAGGTCCTCGGTGTTTTCACGGAAGATCACCAGGTCGATCCCCTCCTTGTAATTGATGGGATTGCCCGGATAGGCCTTGCAGGGGCGCAGGCAGGTGTAGAGATCGAACAGTTGACGCATGCGCACGATGGGTGAGCGGTAGACCAGGCCCGTGCCCTTCAGTTCTGGCACCAACTCGACCTCCGCCGCCTTGACCGGCTTGGAGGTGATGGCGCCGAACATGGCCGCGTCGACGCTGTTCAGCAGGTCGATGGTGCGCTGCGGGAAGGATTCGCCCTCCTTGCACCAGAACTCCCAACCGATATCGCCGTGGATGTACTCGGCATTGAACTGCAGCTTGTCGAGGACGATCCTGGCCGCCTCCATCACTTCCCTGCCGATGCCGTCGCCGGGCAGCCAGGCGATCTTGTATTTTTTCCCGGTTGATTTTTGACCAGAAACGCTCATATGTGCCTCCTTTTTTAGACAGTAATGCACAATTTTTATATCATAGAAAAATGACTCCGTCAATCAAAATAAATGCAACCTTTAACAAATAAAAAAGCTTGCAGATTTGTCGAATTTCAGATATTCAGCATTAATTTTATTTATTTAGAAATAGTGAAAAATAATTTATTTTATGAGATTTTATTTTTTATTTTTTATTTATAGTTATAATTAAAAGCAAATAGAAGAGGAAAGAAATCATATTCTTTCCAAAGGGAGGAGAAATGAAATATGTGAATTTTCACCACAAACCGATTTCCATGTTCGTGATCATCGCCTTCTCGATCATGCTGGTCTTCTGGGCCAACCAGACACCAGCGGCGCCATCCAATTCGGCACCCGAGAAGAGTTCAGCCGCAACGCTGGAAAACAGCAAGGGTGAAGGCACCGGCTTCATTGAACAGGAAGAGTCCGCGCCCGCCATCAAGAAAGGGAAGAAATTCCCCTGGCTGATCGTGGCCCTGGTCGTCGTGGCCGGGGGAGCGGCGGTCTACTTCCTGGTGCTGAAAAAAAAGAAATACACCCTGACGGTAACCGTCGGTGA
>JALHTJ010000136.1 GCA_022865785.1 Candidatus Aminicenantota bacterium | reverse complement strand
TTTTCCGCCCCGATCTGGTCGATGATGGTGCGCGAATCGTACTTGGACGGGACGGCCAAAGCGATGCGCGAGGGGAAATTATTCTTGATGCTGCCGGTGATGACGTCGATGGAAGGCCGCTGGGTGGCCAGGATCAGGTGAATGCCGATAGCCCGGGCCTTCTGGGCCAGGCGCAGAATATTGTCCTCGATCTCCCGGGCCGAGACCATCATCAGGTCGGCCAGTTCATCGATGATGATCACGATATAGGGAATGGGCTCCTTGTCATCCAGTTGCTCCAGGTCCTCGTCTTCGGATTGGATGAGCATTTCCAGCTTCTTGTTGTACTGCTCGATGTTGCGCACCTGCAGGGTAGCCAGTTTTTTGTAGCGGTTCTCCATTTCAAAAACCGCCCAGTCCAGGGCGTTCTTGGCCAGTTTGGGATTGACCACCACCGGGGTGAGCAGGTGCGGCAGGGAGTTGTAAATGGCCAATTCGATGCGCTTGGGGTCGATCATGATGAATTTCACGGTCTGGGGCGAGGATTTGTAAAGGATACTCAGGATAAGGGAATGAATGGCCACGCTTTTGCCGCTGCCGGTGGCGCCGGCGATCAGCAAATGGGGCATTTCCTTCAAATCGGATATAAAAATATCGCCGCTGGCGGTTTTGCCCAGGGCCAGGGTCAGCGGCGAGCTGGCATGCTGATATTGGGCGGTTTCCAGCAATTCACGCAGGTGGATGGTTTCGCGTTTCTTGTTGGGGATCTCTATGCCGATGGCTTTTTTGCCCAGAATGCGCTCGATGCGGACATACTGGGCTTTGACCACCAGGGCCAGGTCCTCGGTCAGGCTGGACACGTCCTTGACCTTGACGCCGACATCGGGGACGAATTCAAAGGTGGTAATGACCGGCCCGGGAGTGTATTCGACGATCTCGCCGTTGATCTTGAATTCCTGCAGCCGCTGCGACAGTTCCATTTTTTTTTCTTCCAGTTCATCGATATCGATCTGGCTTTTTCGGCTGGGAGCATCCAGGTAGGTCAACGGCGGCGGCTGATACTGTGCATCGGGCTGAAATTCCTGCTCCAATTCCGGAAAGATTCCGGACTCTTCGGGAAATTTGCTGGGTTTTTTGATCAGAGCTTTCTTTTCCGGACGCAACACAACCTCTTTTTCCCTTTCCTTAAGCAGCTGCCGGCCTTTGACCACAAAATTCCCCGCGCCCTCGTCGTATTTTTGCTGGACTTTTTTGCGGTTGCGGTTTTTGCGGATACTTTCCAGCCGTCCCTGGAAAAAAATCGCCAGAAGAACAGCCGCTTTTTTCAGGAGGCGCGCCAGGAATACAAAAATATTTCTAATCGATACCTTGGCGATCAGCACCAGGGAAATGCCCAGCAGCGAAAGGAAAAACGCCGCCGCGAAACCGCTTTTGATCTGGGCGCTGAGGAAATTGTTCAGCAGCAGGCCGACCATGCCGCCGGAATGGACCGGCTGTCCGGCCACGGTGATCATGGGTTTGACGTTAGCCAGGAACGATGCCAGTGCCACCAGCAGGATGAGAAAACCGATGACCTTGCTGACCGCCCGGCCGATGCGGCGGTTGAAAAGGAAAAACGCGGTCAAGAACAGGAATATCAGGATGAACAGCAGTGAAGCGAAGCCGAACAGGTTGAACAGCAGAGTGGCCAATTCCGCCCCCACCCGGCCGCCGAAATTGTGCACGACCCGGCTCTGGGCGGAATGAAAAAAACTGGGGTCCAGGGGCGTGAAGCTGAACAGGCTGAAGATCAGGAAGAAGGAAGAAAAAAGCGCCAGAATGCCGATGATTTCGTTTTTCAGCGACAGTTTTGTATCATCGAAATTCTCTTTTTTCACCTTTGCCATTGGCAAAAAGTATAGCGATTCACCCGGATATTGTCAAGCTGACGGGGTTCTCAAAGGATTTTCAGGCTGTAGAGCCGCAATTTTTTGTCCAGGGCGCGGAAGTCGGGGAATTCGGCGCGGATCAGGGCTTTGAAATCGGGACCGTGATTGCGGACCTTGAGGTGGGCCAGCTCATGATAGACCACGAAGGCGACCGGTTCGTCGGGCAGGGCCTGTAGCCAGGTGTTCAGGCTGATCTTCCCTTTTGGATTGCAGCTCCCCCACTTGCTTTTCATCTTGCGGAAACCGATTCCTGAGGGCTTCACCGCCAGAACGCCGGCATAACGCCTGATCAAGTCCCGCACCAAGTCTAAAAATTCCTGGTTCGAACGGCAAACGAGCTCCAATGTTTCGGCTAGAAGATGCTGCCGCCGGAACCATTCGTGCTTTTTCAATATCCACTGCTTGTGCCGGTTCATGATCGGCAGCGGATCCAGGTTGCGGGGCAAGACGATTTGCAGGCGGCCGCCGCGGAAAGCGATGCGCACGCCCCGGCCCCGGTTGCGGCGCAGCACCTGACAGGCGATGCCGCTGAAATCGATTGTTTCCATAATCCCTTGCCGTTGAGGGGTTCTAATTCAACTCGTAGGAGCCGCCATAACGGACGATCTCCACCTGGGGGATGCCGAATTGCAGAAGTTCTTTTTGCAGGTTCAATAGGGCCGGTTCCTCGCCATGCACCAGGAATATTTTTTTCAAACGCTTCCAGTCATGGCGCGAGAGCCATTCGATGGTCTCGCTGTAATCGGCATGGCCGGAAAAAGCGTTCAAGGTGGCGATTTCGGCTTTTACTTTGTAATTCCGACCAAAGATCCTTATCTCCGGGGTCCGTTCCACCAGCCGCCGTCCCAGGGTGTGTTCGGCCATGAAGCCGACGATGGCGATGATATTGTCCGGATTTTCAATGCGGCGGATCAGGTGATGCAGGATGCGTCCCGATTCGGCCATGCCGCTGGCCGAAATGATGATGGCCGGACCGTCGAAGGCGTTGATCTCCTTGGATTCGGCCGTGGAAACCACGTAGCGGATGTTCTCGAAACCGAAGGGATCGACGTTGGCTCCGGTAAAGCGGCGCATGGTCTCCTCGTCAAAACATTCGGGATGGATCTTGAAAATGGCGGTAGCGTTGACCGCCATGGGCGAATCGATGAAGATGGGCAGAATGGGGATCTTCCCTTCCTGCTGCAGGACATGGATCAGGTAGATCAGCTCCTGGGTGCGCTCGATGGTGAAGGCCGGGATGATGATCTTGCCGCGCCGGGAATGGACCTTGCGGATGATCTCGCCCAATTCTTCTCCGGCCAGGCCGATGGACTTGTGCAGCCGGTTGCCGTAGGTTCCTTCCAGAACCAGGTAATCCATGGCAGGCATGATCTCGGGATCACGGATGATAGGCAGGCCGCGGCGTCCGAGATCGCCACTGAAACCGACGCGCAGGCCATCCTGGATGGTCAGGTGCACTGTGGCCGCGCCCAGGATGTGTCCGGCATCGAAAAATTCGGCTTCCACTCCATCCAGGGGCTTGAATTTGCGGTGGTAGTTGCTGGTGACGAAATTGCCCATGACGGCGACAGCTTCTTCGGCGCTGTACAAGGGCTTGTAAACCGTTAATTTCCTTTCAGGGTGCTTGACCAACTTTTCCTGGAGGATCTCAAAATCCTTTTGCTGGATATAGGCACTGTCCATAAGGATGATCTGGGCGACATCGCGGCTGGCGGAAGTAGAATGGATGTTGCCGGTGAAACCCTTCTGGAGCATGATCGGCAGGGCGCCGGAATGATCGAAATGGGCGTGGGTCAGGATGACGGCACGCACCGCCTTGGGGTCGAACGGCATTTCCCTGTTTTTCTGATAGGATTCAGCGCGGCGGCCCTGGAACATGCCGCAGTCGATCTGCAGCAGCCGGCCGTCAATATCCAGGAAATGCTTGGAACCAGTTACTTCAGCGCAGGCGCCGTGAGAAAAGAGTTTTATAGCCATTTTTTCTTATACAATTTTTTACAGGAGATTGCAAGCTAAAAACGCGAACTACTCTGCCGCCTGACCGATAAGCAATATGAACCAGCGTTCGGGAGCCAGCCAGGCACGGAGCGCGCGATTGAATTCCTCCAGGCTGATTTTTTCCAGCCGTTCACTGAAATCACCGGCCAGGCGATAGGACAGTCCGCTGCCTTCCAGGAAGGCCAGGGTGGCGGCGCGGTGTTCACGGGTTTCATTCTCACGCCAAAAATCGGCCCGGGCGTAGACTTTGGCCGCGGCCAGCTCCGCTTCACTACTGCCGGTATCGTGAACCGTCTGGATCAGTTGCATCAATTCCGTCAGCGCCTGCTGACTGCGGCGGTTGTCGGTTTGCAGATAAACACTGAGCAGCATGGCCTCCCGATTAGGCTGCAATTCGGCGTTCAAGCCGTAGGCAAGGTCGCCGCGGCTGCGCAGGGACCACAAGCGACTGCCGATGCCTTTGCCCAGCCAGGTTTCCAGCAGGGCGGCCATAAGGAAATGATCTGCTGTTGCTTCGGGCAGCAGCACGGATAGAGAAACGTGGGCCTGGGCCGCCTGGCGCTCGAGCGTCAGCCGCTGCCCTTGAAGCTGGCGCAGGCCTATCGGGGTAAACGGCAGCCGCGGCCCCGCGGGGATTACGACGAGATGGCGGGCCAGGATCGGTTTGATGATATCCGCATCCAGGTCGCTGATGACCACCGCCGTCATATTGCCGGCTACGTAATGGCTGCGGAAAAAGGCCTGGATATCCTTTTTGCCGATCTCAGCCAGCGAAGTCTCATTGCCGAAGCGCGCCGCGCCATAAGCGCTGTTTACAAAAAGAGTCCTGGCCAGGGTCAGGCGCATCAAACTGGTCGGGTCATCCATCTCCCTTTTTTGCAGGTGCAGCATCAGTTCCTTGACCGCATCGATGCGCATGTCTGAGAAAAGGGGTTGAACCAGAATGGCGCTGATGATGGCCAGGGTCGCATCCAGGTGCCGGCTCAACGAACGTACGGTGAGCAGCGTATAATCGCCGCCGACCGCCAAAGAAAACGACGAGCCGAAATCCATAAGTTGCTGCAGTTTCGACTGGTCGGGGATCTCCAGGCTCAAACGCGCTGTGAGATAAGCCAGGCCGCTGAGTCCGGCCGGATCGTCCCGGTCACCGCCCCGCACCAGCAGTTGGACGGAGGTTATAGCCGCGGCGTCATCTTTCTGCAAAATAACGGACAAGCCGTTTTCCAAGGCATAGGCTCCCGGCTCATGGCCCAATTGCCAGGGGATCTCTTCGGCAGCGATCCCGGCCGTTAGCGCCAACCCCAACAGCAGCCAGACCATGGAAAAGGAGAGTTTGCTCATTTCTTTTTCTCCGCCTGGGGCGTTATGGCCAGTAGTGCCCACTTTTTTCCGCTTAAGTACTTCCTGGCTACGCGGCGCAGATCGGACGAACTCACTTTCTCCACATTTTCGATATAGGCGCCGAGCAAAGGGTTGCGGTTCAAGAGCAGGAAGCGGGCGCTGGCGACGCTCATGTTCAGTACCGCTTCGCGAAAATTCTCGGCGCCGTAAGTCATTTGATTCTTGGCCCCCCTCAAGAAATCAAGCACGTACATTCTATCTTTAGGCTGAAAATCCTCCCGACTGAAATTGAAGGAACCGAGTTGGCGCAGGAAGCGGGCCACTTCGTTCTTGGCTTTGCGGATATCCTTTTCCTTCAGAGTAAGATGCAGCAAAATCATGCCGCCGCTGCGCCAGGGCAGGTAACTCATGTCATACTGCTGGGCCAGTTGACGGCCGCCGCGCAGAACCTGGTTCAAAAGCGGGTTCAACCCGCGCCCCAAGATATGGACCAGCAGGTTGAGCGCCAGGCGGTGCTCATGGTTGAAATCGGGAGCCCGCCAACCGAAAAACAGATGACTCTCCTGTATGTCCAACTCAATTTGTTGTTCACTGCTCTTTTTCAGATCCTCTGCC
>JALHTJ010000020.1 GCA_022865785.1 Candidatus Aminicenantota bacterium | reverse complement strand
TATTATAGATAATATTAACAGGTCTAAAGAATTAACAGAAAAGGCGAAATTTGCTGAAAAACTGCAAAAAGAAGTAAACACACTGCTTGCCTGTCCCGATTACTCCGGCAAAAAAACAGACTGCAAGAATTGCCATTGCATCGCCAATTTACGCAAAAAAACAGCCGATCTCATTTTAAAGATTAAGAATTCGGGAAAAAAAGGAAAAACGGCCAATGGCTGAAAAAAAAATAGCTGGATTCCCTGCCAAAAAACAGTCGCTGCCGCGGCTGAAGGAGAATCAACAGTCTGGCAGGGATCGCATTGTAGTGTTTGCCCTTGATGAACCGCACTATGCTCTTTTGCTGTCTTCTGTGGAGCGGGTCGTCCGTGCCGTGGAAATAACACCTTTGCCGAAAGCGCCCAAAATCGTACTCGGCATAATAAATGCGCAAGGCCGGATAATTCCTGTCATTGACGTCCGCCAACGTTTCCGCCTGCCGGCGCGTGAAATGAAACTGGACAACCGGTTCATCATCGCCAGCACATCCAGACGGCTCGTTGCGCTGATGGTTGATTCCGTGGCCGGAGTTCGCGAGCTTGCGGACGGGCAAATGGTGAACGTGGAACAATCGTTGCCCTTTGCGGAATACCTCAAAGGAGTCGCCAAGCTGGAGGACAACCTTGTGTTGATCCATGACCTCGATCAATTCCTTTCACTGGACGAAGAAAAGGCGCTGGACGCTGCCCTGGCCGGGGGTCATGCATGAAGCACACCCTTCCTGACAGCTTGTTGTCGCAACTGAGCGAATTTATCGCGGCAAAAACTGCCTTGCACTTTCCTCAGGAGCGCTGGAGTGACCTGGAACAAAAAGTTGGCTCGGCGGCCAAAGAATTCGGGTTTACCGGCAAACAAGAATTTATTCAGTGGCTGTTATCTTCGCCATTATCCCCTGGTCAGATGGATATTCTGGCAAGCTATCTTACCATCCATGAAACCTATTTCTGGCGCGAGCCGCAGGTTTTTGAAGCCCTGGTCGCGCAGGTTCTGCCAGCGCTTGTCCGGGCGCGGGAAAACAGCGACAGGTACATAAGAATCTGGAGCGCGGGCTGCGCCAGCGGCGAGGAACCGTACTCCATTGCCATAGCGCTCCACCGGGCCATACCCGCCCTTAAAGATTGGCAGATAACCATTCTGGCCACGGACATCAATCCCCGCATTTTGCGCAAGGCTATGGCCGGCGTCTATAGTAAATGGTCATTCCGTAATGCGCCACAATGGCTTATTGATGGTTACTTTCGTTGCAAAAAGGACGGGATATTTGAAATTCTGCCGGAAATTCGGAAAATGGTCACTTTTTCCTACCTGAATCTGGCGGAAGACATTTATCCGACTCCTCAGAGCAACACCAATGCCATGGACATAATCTTCTGCCGTAATGTACTTATGTATTTTGCGCCTGAGCGGGCCCGGCAGGTGGGTCAGGGTCTTTATCGCTCACTCGTAGAGGGCGGATGGCTGATGGTTGGCGCCAGTGAGCTTTCACAGGTTCTTTTTCCGCAATTCACCTCAGTCCAATTTCCTGACCCAATTGTGTACCGGAAGGAAATCCAGGGGGCTTCATTGCCGGATGTTTTCCCAGATGAATTGCCGTCCCCTTTTCAAAAAACCACGGCTCAGCCGCAAACGGAATTTAATGCTGTGGTTGAATCAACACTGCCCCATAACGAATATGCCGCTGTTTTTGAACAAACCACACAGGCAACCGACCTGGAAATACCTAAAAAAACTGAAGAAAAAACATTGCCTGCCAAGGCCCATTTGATCAGGGCGCTTGCCGACCAGGGCAAACTAAACGAAGCGTTAGCCCTGTGTGTAGAAGCCCTGGCATCCGATAAACTTAATCCCGGGTTGCATTTTCTGCGCGCCAGCATTCTTCAGGAACTGAATAGGATCGATGAAGCGGGAGTTTCCCTGAAACGGACGCTTTATCTCGACCAGAATTTTCTCCTGGCGCACTTTGCCCTCGGCAATCTGGGGCTGCGTCAGGGTAAAACGCGGGCGGCAAAAAAACATTTCGAGAATGTGCTTACACTTTTAAAAGAGAACCGGCCCGAGGACATCCTGCCTGAATCCGAGGGGCTGACGGCCGGCAGATTCAGGGAAATTATTCTTGCCTCCATGGAAATTGGAGCCTTGGCATGAAACAGGAGCAATTGATGCAAAACAAGGACTCTATCCTAAAAGCACGAGCGCGCACTTTGGCGCAGGAACCGGAACAAGCGTTAGCAGCCCGGTCATTCATTGAAATAACCGAATTCCGTTTGACGTCAGAAACGTATGGGATTGAGTCCTCGTTTGTACGTGAAGTTTACCCGCTTAAGGATTTCACGCCGCTACCGGGCATGCCGTCCTTTGTGCTCGGCATCGTCAACATACACGGGCAGATCCTTTCAATAGTTGACCTTAAAAAATTCTTTAACCTCCCGGAGAAAGGTCTGGGTGAATTCAACAAGGTGATCATTCTCCACAACGAGCGGATGGAGTTCGGGATATTGGCAGACGTTATTCTGGGCACGCGCTCGGTCCCGCTGGGCGCCATTCAGGCTGCGCCCCCCACGATTACCGGGATCGGTGCGGAGTATTTGAAAGGAGTAACGGGTGAGCGCGTGATTGTGCTTGACGCGGAAAAAATATTAAACGATGAAAAGATCATCGTCAGCCAAAATACGGAATAAAACATATAACTTTTTAATAAAGGAGCGTCTATCATGAAATGGTTCAACAATCTTTCCACCCGCGCCAAGCTGATTATCGGTTTTGGCATGATCTGGCTCTTGCTGGCCGTTGTTATCGTTACCGCTTACAATAACCTTACGGAGATCGCGCAGTCCGAGAAAGAGATCAATGAAATCAATTTTAAAAAAGTTCTGAGCCTCCAGGACCTTCAAAGCGGTTTGAATTATAACCGCGGGCAGGTGCTGGAGATGACCCTTGCCGCCGACAGGGCAGACCAGGAGGTAAACAAGAAAAATGTAACTGACCGTTCCCGGAAGATGGATGAGATCATCGATACGCTGCTCAATATGGAACTGGTTCCCCAGAACCAGAGCCAGCTTAAGGAAATTCAGAGTATCCTGGCTGAGTATCGTCCGACAAGGGACCAGCAGTCAGCACTGGTCTACCAGGGCAAGGTGGATGCCGCGAGACAATTGATACTCGGCATACAGGATGAGCGTTACGAGAAAATCCGCTTGCTAGCGGTCCAACTCGGGGATAGATTGATGGACGATTTAAGCAAGCGGATAGCCATGGATATGCAGAAGACAAAGGTGTCAATCCGGATCTTTCTGATAGTCGGGGCTGCGGCTTTTCTCTTTGGATTATTAATGATCGTGCTATTGAATCAAGTTATTGTCAAGCCGCTCAGCCAGATTGCCGGCGCGGCAACCCGGCTTGCATCAGGTGATTTGGACATTACCCTGACCGCCGATAAGCGATCGGACGAGGTTGGTGCGCTGGCGCAGGCTTTTAACAGGATGGTCGAAAACCTCCGTTCCACGATAACAGGCATTACCGAAAGTGTCGCCTTGCTCAGTTCGTCATCCAGCGAGATCCTTGCTGCCACCACCCAGGTCGCCTCCGGCACCGCTGAAAACGCCTCCGCCATCAGTGAAACCACGTCGACAGTGGAGGAAGTGCGGCAGACCGCGCAGCTCTCCTCCCAAAAGGGTAAAAACGTGGCGGACAGCGCACAGCACTTGGAAAAGGTCTCCAAATCAGGACAGAATGCCGTGGAAGAAACAAAGGTCGAAATGGGCCGTATCCGCGAACAAATGGAGTCCATAGCCCAAACCGTCGTCCGCTTGAGCGAGCAGGGCCAATCCATCGGCGGGATCATCGCTTCGGTTACCGACATTGCCGATCAATCCAATCTTCTGGCCGTCAATGCCGCCATTGAGGCCGCCAGGGCAGGGGAACAGGGTAAGGCATTCGCCGTGGTGGCGCAGGAGATAAAGAGCCTGGCCGAACAGTCAAAGCAAGCCACAACGCAAGTGCGCTCCATTTTGACCGACGTCCAGAAAGCGACCAGCGCTGCGGTGATGGCTACCGAGCAGGGAAGCAAGGCCGTGGATGCCGGAGTGAAACAATCTGCGCAAGCCGGGGAGGCCATCCGGGTGCTGGCCGAGAGCAGCACCGTAGCAGTCCAGGCCGCGATGCAGATTGTGGCATCCAGCCAGCAACAGGTGGTGGGAATGAACCAGATAGGGACGGCTATGGAGAACGTCAATCAGGCGGGAGCCGAGACCGCCGCAAGCATGAAGCAGGCGGAAATAGCGGCAAAGAACCTGCACGAATTGGGACAAAAACTCAAGGGCTTGGTGGAACAATTCAAAGTGTAAAGGCGACCCCATACGATGGATAAAAAAACCGACGAATTCCGCAAACGGCTCCTGGAGACATTCCGCATTGAGGCCGGGGAGCATGTCCGCGCGATTTCGACCGGTCTCATGGAGCTTGAAAAAGAGCCGGCGGGAGAAAAACAGGCGAAGCTGGTTGAGACTGTTTTTCGGGAGGCGCACAGCCTCAAGGGCGCGGCCCGTTCCGTGAATCTGCCGGACATCGAATCTCTATGTCAGGCATTGGAGGGCGTATTCGCCGCGCTGAAACGACAGGAGATTTTCTTGAACCTGGCACTGCTGGATTTGTTGCATCAAACAGTGGACGGCATTGCCATCCTCACCCCATATGCGGAAATGAATCAGGCAAAACCTGGACAACCGCATACCGGGGACCTGGTCCGTCAATTGGATAAGGCGGCCAAAGGCCTCCCTATGCCGAAAAAACCGGAAAACCCCGTACCGCGGCCGGATGTGGAGGCTCCGCTAATGAAGACGGACATGGTCAGGATTCCAACAACAAAGCTGGATCCATTGCTGCTCCAGGCCGAGGAAATGATCCAGGTTAAAATAGCCGGGAATCAGCGCGCAATGGAATTACAGGAGATCAACAGCGCGATTGCCTTATGGAAGACGGAATCAGACAAATGGAAAAGTCGGCGATTCAGCGCTGCGGAATGGAATGAATTGCTGGAATGGAATGAAGTGCGCCTGAGCGCGCTCCAAAACCAGGTGGCTGCCACGATGACGGCCGTTAAACAGGATCAGCGCGTGCTCAAGCGCGCGGTAGACGATCACCTGGAGGCAATGAAGGAGCTTTTAATGTTCCCGGTCGGTTCATTGGTGGAGATCCTACCCAAGCTTGCCCGCGATCTTGCCCGCGCCCAGGGCAAGGAAGTGGAACTGACCATTCAAGGTGCGGACATTGAAATTGACAAGCGTATTCTGGAAGAACTGAAAGACCCGCTGATCCACCTGGTACGTAATTGTGTTGACCACGGCATAAAAAAACCTGAAGAGCGCACGCGAGAGGGTAAACCGCCCTGCGGCGCCATCCGGCTCAACTTTGTCGCCAAAGACAACCGCCAGATGGAAATTTCCATAGCGGACGACGGCTCGGGCGTTGATTTAAACAAAGTCCGGGCGGCAGCGGCAAAACTGGGCCTCCGGCAGACAGCTGCCGAAAAAAAGCCCGATCTCCAAGAAACCCTGCAACTTATTTTTTATTCCGGAATTTCATCCAGCCCGATCATTACCGATATTTCTGGGCGGGGCTTGGGCTTGGCGATTGTGCGCGAAAAAGTGGAAAAGCTTGGCGGCACCGTGTCTGTGGAAAGCCAAACAGATGTGGGTACCACATTCCAGTTCCTTCTGCCCATGACACTCGCCACCTTCAAGGGCATCCTGGTGCAGGTGCGCGAGTGTATGTTTGTTTTGCCCGCCATTAACGTCGAACGTGTGTTGAGAGTGCGTGAGGAAGATATTAAAACGGTGGAAAACCGTGAAACAATCCAACTGGACGGACAAATACTGGCAATGGCCCGGCTGCGTGACACATTGGAATTGCCTGCCTGGAAAAACGGGTTGGCATGGAAAAAAGCTCCCGGACAACCTGAAGCAAGCACCATGCCGGTCATTATTCTCACGTCCGAAAAAAAACGCATGGCTTTTTTAGTCGATGAGGTCATGCAGGAACAGGAGGTACTGGTGAAAGGGTTGGGCGCGCAGTTGAAACGCGTGCGCAACATTGCCGGCGCTACCGTTCTGGGCAATGGCCGGGTTGTGCCCGTGCTCAATGTCCATGACCTGATGAAATCCGCCGTAGGCTCAGCAGCCGTCGCCCGCAAGGAGACGGTTACCGGGGCAACCTCGGTAAAAACAGGAAGGATCCTCGTAGCCGAGGATTCAATCACGTCGCGCACGCTGCTAAAGAATATCCTGGAAACCGCGGGCTACCAGGTGGCAACCGCGGTTGACGGCACAGACGCTTTTACCCAGCTCCGGAGCAACGAATTTGATCTGCTGGTATCGGATGTGGATATGCCGAGGATGAATGGTTTTGAACTTACCACAAAAATCAGGGCCGATAAAAAGCTCGGCGAGTTGGTGGTGGTGCTGGTGACCGCGCTCGAATCGCGGCAAGACAAGGAGCGCGGCATCGAAGCCGGCGCGAATGCCTACATCGTCAAGAGCAGTTTTGATCAAAGCAATTTATTGGAAGTGATTCGCAGGTTTCTTTAATGGACTGGAAAAAGGGAGGCAATGGTGATTAAAGTCTTGATCGTTGAAGATTCGCCCGTGGCCCGGGAATTTTTGACCTACATTCTCACTTCCGATCCCGCGATCCGGGTTGTGGGAACGGCAGACAACGGCATGGAAGCACTAGAAACCGTCAGGCAGAAAAAACCCGATGTGATTACCATGGATATCCATATGCCCATGATGGACGGTTTCGAGGCGACCCGAAGGATTATGGAAACGTTTCCGACACCTATTGTTATCGTTAGCGGAAGTTTGGGAGTAAAAGAGGTCGCGTCCACATTCCGCGCAATTGAAGCCGGCGCATTGGCCATGGTCCGCCGTCCGCCAGACGTTAACCACGAGGAGTTTGAGGCAGCAGCGAAAGAATTGATACTGACTGTAAAACTGATGTCCGAGGTCAAGGTTGTAAAACGGATTCCTCAACCATTGCAAGCGCGCCTTGCCGTGCAGCCAAAAATATCGACACCTCTGCCAAAAACAGCCGGAATCCAGGCTGTGGCTATCGGCGCGTCGACCGGAGGGCCCCCGGTGCTTAATAAGATCTTTTCGGGTTTGCCACAGGGCTTTCCTTTTCCCGTGCTCATTGTCCAGCACATTGCGCAGGGTTTTACGGAAGGTTTTGCAGAGTGGATTTCCAACGCGTCCGGCTTCCCGGTGAAGGTCGCGTCGCATGGCGAACGTCTGGCACCCAGACACGGTTATGTAGCCCCGGACGGCTTTCACCTGGGTTTGGAAGGCGGTCCGCGAATCGCACTCAGTAGTCTTGCTCCGGAAAACGGCCTTCGGCCTTCGGTCTCCTATCTATTCCGCTCTATCGCGCAGGTATTGGGCCCGGCCGCGGTCGGGGTATTGTTGACCGGCATGGGTAGAGATGGAGCAGAGGAATTAAAAGTGCTGAAAAAAATGGGTGCCATAACCATTGCCCAGGATGAAAACAGTTCCGTAGTGCACGGCATGCCGGGCGAAGCGATCAAGCTCGGCGCGGCAACATACGTCCTTGCGCCTGAAGGCATAACCGCCATGTTGGCAGGTTTGGTGAAACAGGCAAAATGAGAGATTTTTATGAGTATTAAAGAACATTCGCCCGGGCCAAAAACAGAGATCCTCATCGTAGAGGACAGCCGCACGCAGGCTGAACAATTACGCTACCTCCTGGAACAGCATCATTTCAAAATTACGGTAGCGACTAACGGCAAACAGGCCCTTTCCCTTTTAAGCGAATACAAACCGGCCCTGGTTATCAGCGACATCATCATGCCGGAAATGAACGGTTACGAACTGTGCAAAAGCATTAAAACAGACTTTGGCGATGAAGGAATCCCGGTCATTCTGCTGACCTCCCTTGAGGATGTGGAGGATGTGCTGGAAGGCCTGGCTTGCGGAGCAGACAGTTTTATTACCAAACCCTACAGCGAGGATTATATCCTAGCGGTCATCAACCAGATTCTAGCCAACCTGGATATATATAAGGGCGAACGCAAACGGATTGACGTAGAGATTGTTTTTGCTGGAAAAAATCGTTTCATCTCCGCGGAACAGCAGCAGATACTCACCTTGCTTCTCTCCTTGTATGAAGCGGCAGTGCATAAAAACAAGGAACTGACCCAAACCCAGGAAAAGTTGAGACTGTTGAATGAAAACCTGGAAGGTCTGGTAGAACAAAGAACGGCGATGCTAACCAAGGAAATCAAGGAACGCAAGCGGGCGCAAGATGCGCTGCTTTTAAAGAACTTTGTCTTCGATGCATCAATCGCCGCCAACAGCATCGCGGATCTTAACGGTGTTATAACAGAAGCCAACGAGGCGTTCCTTCGGGTTTGGGGGTATCCAAGCAAGGATGAGGTCGTCGGCAAGCCACTAGCGCATTTCATCAACGATCCGAACGAAGGGGTTGCTATAGTCACAGCCCTTAACAGCACCGGCCAATGGGAAGGAGATTACATAGCGAAGCGGAAAGACGGCTCAACCTTCAACGCCCATGGC
>JALHTJ010000135.1 GCA_022865785.1 Candidatus Aminicenantota bacterium | reverse complement strand
GAAGCCGGCGCGGTTGACCCCCATGTCGGTGGGGGAATGGTAGACCAGAGGGTTCTCGGTAATCTTTTCCAGGATGCGCTTGACTAGTGGAAAAGCCTCGATGTCGCGGTTGTAGTTGACCGCTTTGATGTCGTAGGCCTCAAGGTGGTAGTGATCGATCAGGTTGATGTCCTTCAGGTCGGCGGTGGCAGCCTCATAAGCGATATTGACCGGGTGGTTGAGGGGCAGGTTCCAGATGGGGAAGGTTTCGAACTTGGCGTAACCGGAACGGATGCCGCGCCGGTGGTCATGGTAAAGTTGGGAAAGGCAGGTGGCCAGTTTGCCGCTGCCGGGTCCGGGACCGGTGACCACCACGATGGGTTTGGCGGTTTCGATGTATTCGTTGGCCCCATAGCCCTGGTCGCTGACAATGGTGTCGATCTCGGTCGGATAGCCCTTGGTGAAACTGTGGGTGTAGACCTTGATGCCGCGGCGCTCCAGCTTGTTCTGGAATACTTTGGCCGCGAACTGATCGGCGAAACGGGTGATGACCACCGCGCGCAGGGAAATGCCCCAGGAGGCCAGGTCATCGATCAGCTTCAGGGCGTCGGCATCATAAGTGATGCCGAAGTCGGCGCGGATTTTTTTTCTTTCGATGTCGCCGGCGTAGATGCAAAGCAGAACGTCGGTTTTGTCCTTGAGTTGCTGCAGCAGGCGCATTTTTACGTTGGCATCGAAACCAGGGAGCACACGGGAAGCGTGGTAATCGTATAGCAGCTTGCCCCCAAACTCCAGGTAAAGTTTATTGTGAAAGGAATTGACCCGTTCGAGGATGGCCGCAGTCTGTTCCTGCAGGTATTTTTCGTTGTCAAAACCTATTGCTTTGGGCATGTCTGGTCTCCTGAATCGGAATTGGTCTTAAAGCCGGGAGATTATTTATCCAACTGGACGGCCTGGGCAAAAAGTTTCACCATGTCTTCGAATTCGGCGAATTTGTCGAAAGACAGGTTTACGCCTTTTTTCGTCGGCGCCCAGTCGCCTGATTCGGCCTGGAACCAGTTGCGAACGCTGAAATACTTTTTGCCTTTGAAGGTGGAAAGGGAAAAAATGATCTTTTGGGTGGGATTCAATTCCATATAACCGATGTTCAATGAATCCGGGTTATCCTTGATAAAATCGGGTTCATTAATGGCCACTTGTTTTTGTACCGTTTTTTTTAATTCGCTAAAATCCATTTTTCTCTCCTGCTTGCAGTTTATTTTATTTTGATGGTCTGTTCAAAGAATTCCGCCGCCTTTTTCTTTTTGGCCTGTTCCAGCGATTTGGCCTGGGAAAAACGTTCATCCGCCGCCTCTTTTTTCTGCTTTTCCTTGTTCAAAAGTTCCTCGAATGATGAGATGGTTTTTCTTATGCTTTTTTTGTGCTGCACGACATTTTTTTTGTCTGCGTCAACCCAAAGGCTGGCATGACAAACCGGGCAGTGAATTTCGATCAGGTTGTCCATATTTTCGATTTTAATACAAGCCGGGGCAAATTTCAATAAGGAAGCGGATTAATAAAATATTTCCCGGGCCGCACCGTTGCGGCAAAGCCAGTTGTCAGGACGGATTGACATGGACGGCGAATTGCGGTAAAAATAATCGATATGAGCAATCCGGAAAATAACCTGGTTCCCGTGGTCCGCTTCGCCCCGTCGCCGACCGGATACCTGCACGTCGGCGGCGCCCGCACCGCCCTGTTCAATTTTTTATTTGCCCGCCACCACGGCGGCATATTTATCCTGCGTATCGAAGATACCGACCAAAAGAGATTTCAAGCCGATGCGTTGCAGGAAATATTCGCCAGTTTGAAATGGCTGGGCCTGAATTGGGACGAGGGGCCAGAAGCGGGCGGGGAACGCGGTCCCTATTTCCAGTCGCAGCGTACCGCGCTCTATCGCCGCCATGCCGAGCAGCTGCTGGCCGCAGGCAAGGCCTATCGTTGTTTTTGCAGTGAAGAGCGGCTGGCGCGCATGCGCGAAGAGCAGGAAAAAACCAAAATGGCCCATGGCTCAGGTTATGACCGTCAGTGCCGGCTTATGCCCGAAGCAGAGGTGAAGACACTTTTGGCAGCCGACGCTGCGCACGTTGTCCGGCTCAAGGTCCCGGACAACCGCGTTGTGGTATTCAGCGACCTGATTCGCGGCGAGATCTCCTACGATAGTTCGCAGTTGGACGACCTGGTCCTGCTCAAATCGGACGGCTTCCCGACCTATCACCTGGCCAATGTGGTTGACGACCACTTGATGCAGATCACCCACGTGCTG
Organism: Candidatus Aminicenantota bacterium; assembly: GCA_022865785.1. Taxonomy (GTDB): domain Bacteria; phylum Acidobacteriota; class Aminicenantia; order UBA2199; family UBA2199; genus UBA2199. Next base: position 3,702 of record JALHTJ010000135.1, on the reverse strand, counting down.
CGCGGCGATGAGTGGATCGCTTCCACCCCGAAACATATTTTGATCTACGAAGCCTTTGGCTGGTCGCCGCCTCATTTTGCCCATATGCCGGTCATACTGGCCGCGGACGGCGGCAAACTGTCCAAACGCCGCGGTGCCGCTTCAGTACTGGATTACCAACGCTCCGGTTACCAGCCGGAGGCCCTGCTGAATTTTCTGGTCTTGCTGGGTTGGGCCCCGGGCGGCGATCGCGAGATAATGACCCTGGAAGAAATGACGGCCGCTTTTTCCCTGCAGCGGGTTTCGGCCAAGGCCGCGGTTTTTGACGAAACCAAGCTGGAATGGATGAACGGCCATTACCTGCAGCAGCGTAGCGAGGAATCCCTGCTGCCCGAGGTGATGGCCTGTTGGGAAAAACTCCTGCTGCCGCCCCCGGCGGTACTCGCTGATCAAGCCTATGCCAAAAAGGTTATCGGGCTTTTCAAGGAGCGCAGCAAAAAAATCATTGAGATCGCTGAAAATTCGGGCTACTTTTTCCGTGATCCGGCCGCGTATGATCCGCAAGCGGCCAGGAAATATTTCAAGAGTGAATTCATATCAATCCTTGAACTTTTGGCCGAAAAACTGGCCGCGCTGGAACCGTTCAGCCACGAAGCCCTGGAGGGTCTCTATCGTCAGGTTGCCGAAGGGTTGGGTTTGCCGGCCGGCAAACTGATCCATCCGACGCGGTTGGCGGTAAGCGGTGTCAGTTTCGGTCCCGGTCTGTTCGAAATGCTGGAGTTGCTGGGCAAGGAAACCGTCATCCGTCGCCTGCAAAGTGCCGGCAATTGGATCGGGACCGCGGTTGGTAAAGAGGAATGAAGCGAGTGGATTTGCATCCTGACATCAAAGTACGAGGGTAATATGGCCGTTGAAGATTTCACGCCGGGTCTGAATTTCATTCGCACCATCATCGAGGCTGACATCAAGGCCGGTAAAAATGGCGGCCGCGTCCATACCCGTTTCCCACCCGAACCCAACGGCTATCTCCATATCGGCCACGCCAAGTCCATCTGCCTCAATTTTGGCCTGGCCGCTGAATACAAGGGCTTCTGCAACCTGCGCTTTGACGATACCAACCCCGGCAAGGAGGATGTCGAATACGTCGATTCCATCATGGCCGATGTGCGCTGGCTGGGCTTTGACTGGCAGGATCGTCTTTACTACGCCTCCGATTATTTTGAGCAGCTCTACGAATTCGCCCTGCATCTGATCCGTAGCGGCCAGGCCTACGTCTGTGACCTGACGGCCGAGCAGGTGAGGCAATACCGGGGCACGCTGACCGAATGCGGCATCAACAGCCCCTGCCGGGACCGCTCAGCGGAGGAAAACCTCGACCTTTTTCAGCGCATGCGCGCCGGGGAGTTCCCGGATGGTTCCTATGTGCTGCGCGCCAAGATCGACATGGCCTCGCCTAACCTGAATATGCGTGATCCGGTCCTTTACCGCATCCGCCGTGAAAGCCACCACCGCACCGGCGACGCCTGGTGCATCTATCCGATGTACGATTATACCCACCCGATCTCCGACGCCCTGGAAGGGGTTACCCATTCGATTTGCACGCTCGAATTCGAAGACCACCGGCCTTTCTACGACTGGGTCCTGGACAACCTGCCCGTGCCCTGCCATCCGCAGCAAATCGAGTTCGCCCGCCTGAACCTGAGTTATACGGTCATGAGCAAGCGTAAGCTGCTGGAGCTGGTTGACAAGGCCCTGGTGCACGGCTGGGACGATCCGCGCCTGCCGACCATCGCCGCTTTGCGCCGCCGCGGCTTCACCCCCGAGGCCATCCGCAATTTTGCCGAGCTCATTGGTGTGGCCAAGCGCGAGAGTGTGGTGGATATGGCCTTGCTGGAACATTGTTTGCGGGAAGATCTGAATAAGCGGGCCAAGCGGGTGATGGCCGTGCTGCGACCACTGAAGGTTGTCATCACCAACTACCCCGAGGGCCAGGTGGAAGAACTGGATGCCGAGAACAACCCCGAGGACCCCGCTGCCGGCACGCGCCGGCTGCCGTTCTCGCGCGAGCTCTACATCGAGCAGGAAGACTTCCGCGAAGACCCGCCCAAGAAATTCTTCCGCCTGTCGCTCGGGAAGGAGATCCGTCTCAAACACGCCTATTACATCCGCTGCGACGAAGTGGTCAAGGACAATAATGGCCGCATCACTGAACTGCGCTGCAGCTACGATCCCGAATCGCGCGGTGGCTGGACCAAGGACGGCCGCAAGGTACTGGGCACCTCACACTGGGTATCGGCGGCCCAGGCCCTGGACGTGGAGGTGCGCCTCTACGACAAGCTCCTTTCCGTGGCCAATCCGGCCGGCGAAAATGAGGAAAAAGATTTCAAGGAATACCTGAATCCCGCTTCGTTGGAGATCGTCAAGAACTGCAAGGTCGAACCGAGCCTGGCCGCGGCCAAACCCGGCGACCGTTTTCAATTCCTGCGCCAGGGGTATTTTTGCGTCGACAGCGATTCATCCCCGCAGGCGCTCGTATTCAATCGCTCCGTCACCCTGCGCGATTCCTGGGCCAAGATCGAAAAATCACAGCAGAGCAAATAGATTTTTTTTAAATATTGCCAGCCAAAATTGGCTTAGCGGAATTCCTTGCTGACGATGGTGATGGGCTCGGGCCAGGTGATGTCACCCAGAGGGGTAGAGACGCTGGGGCGGGCGTCAAGGGCCAGGCGCGAGATATCGCCGGCCTTGCCGCCCAGGGCCAGGGCCAAATCGAGCAGGTCGTCATAGCCGTGGTTGCCGAAGAATTCATAGAGATCCAACTCCAGGCGCAGGGGGATGACCGTCGTTTGCCCCGTGCCCGGGATCTCCAGCGGCTTGTCGATGCCGCCGCTGACGGTGGGCTGGTCGTTGATGAGCAGCCGCCAGTCGAAGCGGGTCAGGGTGGAGACGGTGCGGGTGGTGCCGCCGCTCCCGTCGTTGGGATTGCGCGCCTCCACGTTTAAAAGGAAGCGCGCCGGCAGGCGCTTGCTCCTGAACGCAGCCAGGAGCTGGAGGCCGTCGGTGAATGAAAAGTCACCGAGCTGGGATTTTTCGCCGATGCGGATCCCGGCCAGGGAGAAATCGCCGATGGCGTCCAGGCGGAACTGCAGGTTCTTCAGGCTGGTCAGGGTGCGGAACACCTCGCCCAATGTCGCGCAGCCCTGGAACAGAAGAACGCTGAACAGGATAAGGCATAGCGAGATCCTGGCCTGCTTCATGGGAGGCCTGGCGGTTACAGTTTTTTGAGCAGGGTCGCCAGGATCAGCAGGGCGAAACCGGCCACCAGCAGGTGGACCGAGTAGGGTGCCAACTCGTTGATGTGCAGGACGTGGAAGTGCTGAAGGGCGCCGATGGCGCCGATGATGACCGCGATCAGCCAGGTGGAAAACATGGGAGCGCTTAGTTTCATGGGTCTCTCCTTTTTTGCTATCATCATAAGTGTGTGAAGTAAGAAAGTCAACTCCATTGCGGCTATGCCGGGATCGATAGAGCGTTTGAATTGCGGAACCAATGAGCGCTTTACTTTCACTTTACCGCTTGTTAGAATACATCCTCTTTTTCAAGAGAGGATGTTGAAAATATGTTCATTCCGCTTAAGGATTACAACCCGACCCGGCGTCCGGCCATGGTGGTCATCTTTATCATCCTGCTCAATTTTTCCGTTTTTATCTATCAGAGCTATCT
>JALHTJ010000134.1 GCA_022865785.1 Candidatus Aminicenantota bacterium | reverse complement strand
CCTTGCTTGGTCATTTTTAGTGTTTGCTCCTTTTCATAATTATACACTTGTTGTTATTTCAATAGTAGTTCCTTAAAATCCTCGTCATGGAGAAGATTGATTCGCCTGTAATTTTCAATAAATTGCCCGGATCATTCAGCGGCGGGAACGGGAACGACGGCTGATGAACAGGGGAGGCGATGGGGTCAAATTATCATGTCTATTGCAATTCCAATAAAATTTTCGTATTATCACATCTCAAATCAAACTGTTTTTCTATCAGTATGGGAGTTTTTATGAAAAAAAAATTTGTTTTATTTCTCGCATTATCGTTGTTCATTATGTTCACAAAGGCTTTTGGATTTCCTTTGAACGATAAATCTGAGGCTTGCTGGCAGAAAGGCGTCAATGCCGCATTATTAGCAAAAGATTATGTTCCCGGAAAAATTTATATGAAATTTGAACGGCTTGACAGTGACGGTAAAACAAAAGACCAAAAAGAGACATGGCTTGAATTATTACCAGGAGAAAAAGAAGGGAAATTGATCAAGGCTCTTGAGAATGGGAAAGATATCACCAAGGAAGAACTCGAGAAAGAGAGGATAAAAAGGGAAAAAAATAAAGGAAAAGGCAAGAAAAACAATGGAGATCACTTCATAAATCTTTCAAGCGAAGAAATTGTTCCATTTCTTACCAATTCGAAAAAGCCGGTTACCTATAAATATCTCGGCAAGGAAAAGGAAAACGGAGTGGAATGCAATGTTTTTGAATTTCAGAAGGGTTATATCCAAAAAAAAGGCACAAAAGAAGAAACCATTACATATCAAGGTAAAATATGGCTGGACGCTGTCAGCGGCATGCCGGTTAAATCTTCATACACACCCAACCCTCTTCCTTCGATGGTAAAACAAATGGAAATGAACACTACTTTTATTTCAGAAGGGGACAAGTTTTTCATAAAAGATTACAAGATGTATATTAAAGCAGGTTTTCTTTTTATTAAAAAACGTTTCCGGATTAGTTTTGTCCTTGGTGGTCACCGGAAATCAAATAAGGAAAATCAGGGTAATTAATAAACAGGGTCTTCATCATCTGGAACGAAGTTCGGGGACGGAATGTGAGAAAGTGAATTTGTTCGGTTTCGGAGATGCCTAGAAAAGAAGCTGAGGTCTGAGTGAACTAATCATTTTCACATTTTCATAGTCCGTCCCTAGTTCCTCGGCTGACCACTGCCCACCGCGGCGGCATCATGATCGTTTCAGTGCCCAACAGCCTGGAGATTGAGGTGTCGAAATAAACAAATGGTAGAACCAGGCATCTGATGTAAGAAAAAAATAGGTAGGGGCGGGGTTTTCCCGCCCTTTTGAATTGTTCGACATATGGGGGGCGCTGAAAGACCTTAATTGACTATTATCGAGCGATTCGGCTTTTTCCTCACTGGGACATATTTATGCCAACGCCAAAAAAAAGAAATAAAATATGCCAGGATTTTTAAAATATTCAAATTTACAAAGACCGTCCCTGTCCCACCTGTTTCTTGACTTTCCCGCAGCTTATCCATAAAATCGACTTATAGAGGATACTAGATGAAGAAAAACATCGGTGAAGCGGCGGCGATCGTTCTATTCCTGCTTATTTGCGGGGCGTGCAACTTGAAAACCCCGGATCCGGCAAGGATGCTAGGATGGACGGTAGGCGGGTCCGACGGCTATGGGTTGATCCTGCATACAGAGGATGGGGGGCAGACCTGGGTCCGGCAGGGGAACGCCTCACAGCTTCCCGATGCGGGATTTCAAGATATCTGCATACTAGACGCAAATACGCTCCTTGTTACCGGCGATGTTCTCCCTGACGGCACGTACAACCTGTTCAAGTCGCTGGACAGTGGAAAGAACTGGGCCAGGGTCAATTCCGAAAGCCTGATGAACCTGACGTACAGCGGGATATTCGCGCTGGGGAGGGAACACGTCTGGATCGTCGGTGAATCCGGGACGATCTATCGGTCCGATGACCAGGGGGGATCCTGGACGCGGATCGGTGTCCCGCTTGAGTATCAGTTCGATACATTCTTGCGTATCGCCGCAAGAGATGCCAATGACCTCTGGGTGGTTGGGGACACACACGCTGCAGACGCGTATCCGATCATGCTCCATACCACGGATGGCGGGAAAAAATGGGATCGCCTGAATCCTGTCGGGGATTTGCAGATCCAGGGGGGCAAAGATGGGCATTTCCTTGCCATCAAACTCTTCGGAAACAGCGTCTGGGCCGTCGGCGGATTCGGGAAATTCGTCATCCGTTCCGGAGACAACGGCAGGCAATGGTCGCATCTCCGGAGCAGTGGAGCGGCGGACGCGAATGACATTTTCGTATTAAACGAATCCGAGGCCTATGTTGCGGAGGATTACAGCGGGTTTTTTCATACCGCCGACGCGGGTGCGAGTTGGGACGATTATTCCTTCTTCACCGGCAACTGGTATCTGGGCGTCGCTGTGCTGCAGGGAAAGCACATCTGGGTCGTGGGGAGTCCGGGCGCTGGCAATACCCATTCCGCGATCATCTACTCTGCCGACGGTGGCCTCAGTTGGACGCAGCAAACGGCACAGGTTCTGGAGGATACATACATCGGACTTTACAAGGTCCGGTTTATCTTGGAAGAATAATCCTCGAGAGCCATTGAAGTGGGTATGGCTGCTGTTCCCGGAATTCTTTCGTTTCTCCTGTGAAAAGGAGCGAGTTCTACTATTTTTCCGAGATGCCTTCCAGGAAACCAATCACGGTCTGCGCGAAACGTTCCGGATACTGGTAAAAGACGCCGTGGCCGGCATTTTCAAATGTCACTAGCCGCGCTTTTGGAAGCTTCTCCGCGAGCATGTAGGAATTCTGTGGAGGTGTGAGGACATCCTCGGTGCCTGTCAGGAGAAGGGTGGCGGCCTTAATCTGCGGAAGGCGGTCGCAACACCCTTTCCATGTGTTCATTGCCGCCGCCTGACGCCTTATGCTTTCCGGTGAAGAACTCGAACTGTGACGCGAGAATATCTCCTTTATATAAGCCCCCCGTTCTTTTAACCAGTCCGGCGGGAACATCAGGCCAAGCCGTTTTGCGCCGCTTTCACCGGGGGTGCTGGATGTATCGTAAAGTTTCTCCAGCACATCGGGCGTGGGTGGAAATGCCTGCATGCTGCAGTCACCGGCGCAAAGGACCAGCTTGTCAACCTTATCGGGATGTCGTAGGGTTAATTCCAGGGCCACCTCCGTTCCCATGGACCAACCCAGCACGTGCGCGCGGCCGACCCCCAGTGCGTCCAGCAGGCCGGCGGTTTCGTCGGCAAACTGTTCAATGCTGAACTCTCTATGGCCGGCCGTTGTGCCGCCCATGCCGCGATTGTCAAAGACGATCACCTTGAAATGATCCGAGAGCAACCGAATAACGTTGGGCTCCCAGAGGTCCATCGTGCCATTGAACCCCATGATCATTACCAGGGCAGGGCCGTTGCCATGAACCTGATAGGCCATGTCGATGTCGCCGATGCGTACCGGGGACGAACGTGATGCGCAACCCAGCATGATGATGAGTGCTGCAGGCAGCAAGAATTGCCGCCGGGTCATGATGTCCTCGGCTCCAAAGTGCGTGGACATGTTTCGGTCATCGCATCGTATCGGCTGCGTACAAACCGATTAGCACAAAGGGGAAAAGCAGGTCGAAATAGAGGACGGGGCCGGCATTGAATATCCCCTTGTTCATTCGTGTTTTCAAATCCCTGGCATGAATGTACCCGGCGCCCCAGAGGAAAACCGATCGCGCCACGATGGTTGCCAGCCAGAAATCGCCGCGAAGCCATATGCATAGAATGCCCAGGATCCCCGTGCTCAGATTCGAGAACGCGATTTCTTTTTGAAACGGACTCCCTGTAGGCCAGCCGATACCACGTGCCACATCGTCAAATCTGAAAAAATGGCCCATGAATGCGTAACAGCCCTGCAGACCCACATTGCATGCCAGGAGGGAAAGCAGGAGGGATGTTGTAGCGGGCGTTTTGAGCAACATGACCTGGCCAATCGCGAAAACCACGGCAAGGCAAAGGAAGTAAATCGGGTACATTCGCAGTCTCCTTGTACCTGCCTTGGGAATTCTGCCGTTACTCAATGCCACGCGTCATGCACTTGTCGGCAGGCAAAAACTGATGATACAACGATCGGGCATACGGTGTCAATCCGCAAGTTGATAATTTGGGTTAGGATTGGGGACTTCGCTTGACTTTGTGACTTTACTAAAACAGAGGAAGCAAAAAGGCAAAAGTAATAATGAAAGACCTGACCCCAAATTTCCCGGGTCCTGCTGAGCTCTACCTTAATTTCTTCTATTGACATTTCTGATAAACATCCACAAAATGCAAGCATGGGGAAAATTGATTTTCCTGAAGTGTTTATTGGCATTAGCCGCTTTGAGAGGAATTTTCTTACTACAACAGCATTTAAGAATCTAATGTTAAATAGAATTAAATGCTCGACTTTTTTAAAAAGAAAGGTCTGATCTTGTGAAAACGCTTACACCAACAGAGCCAAAACAAAGAATAGAAATTCTTGATGTGCTGCGGGGATTCGCATTACTGGGTATCATTTTTAATAACATGCTCTATTTTAGCGGCTATGCTTTTACGCCTTTTGCCAAATTAAAACAAATCATTAATTTTCAGTTAAACGAGGATATATATTATTTTTTAGATATTGTCATCACGGCAAAATTCTATACACTCTTTTCTATTCTTTTTGCAGTTGGATTTTATATCCAATTCAGCACGCATAAGGAAGATTTAATTGATTTTCTTAAAATATATCGCCGGCGGCTGTTTATTCTACTTATAATTGGACTCATGCACAGTTTGATTTGGTTCGGGGATATTTTACTTACATATTCGTTAATTGCTTTTATCATGATTTTGTTCCGCAATGTCAAGTCAAAGAATCTTATTCGCTGGTCGATATTTTTTATATTGCTACCGCTTTTTATCGATTTAGCTATTTTGCCTTTTTCCCAAGCGAGTGGTGCCACCAGTGCCGCAAATACCGCATCCATTGTGCACGTAAACTATCCGGATATGACACCTGAGGCTGTTATCAACACATTCCAGGATGGAACCATAGCAAGAATATTCATTTTGAACATTCATAATCTTGTCTGGAAATATCTGAGTTATATCCCGTCAGGGGGTTTTTTTAAATTTCTTGGGATTTTTCTTCTTGGTTACTATTTGGCTTCGATTGGTTTTTTTACAAAAAAATCAAAATTCACATCATTATTAATAGCCAGTTTCATCATTGGATTTCTGGCTACGATTTCAGCGAAAGTATTAGGAGGAAACCCATATCAATTCCCGCCAACTCTTCCTAATATTCTTTATAAGTTCTTATTATCAACAGGACAAATATTTGTATGTTTTTTTTATATAACTTCTGTGTTCAAAATTGTCCAGACTTCAATGGGTAAAAAGATATTCAAGCATTTAATACCTGTGGGGAGAATGGCACTCAGCAATTATCTGTTTCAGACTATCATTATGATAATAGTTTTTTACAATTTTGGATTTAATTTGTTTGGGAAAATCGGCTTGATCCCAACTACCGCTATTGCGATTCTTGTCTTGGTATTGCAAATTATTTTTAGCAATATTTGGTTGAGATATTATAGATTTGGTCCTTTTGAATGGCTATGGCGTAGTTTGACCTACAAAAAAAAGATGAAAATCCGCTATGACATTGTTTAGTAATATAATTGTTATTATGTGTATTTATTTAGGCAGCTTGAAATCCGCTGGCATGAAATGCAATAATCAGGCAGATGAAAGCAAAAGTAATCAAGTCAGGTGCCGTAACTATGAAGCGCGAGCTGGTGGCCCCCTGCGGCATGAACTGCAACCTTTGCAGCTGGGTGGTCGATCCTTCCAAGCCGGGCTGCGCCGGCTGCCGGCCGCGGGGCCGGGGCTGCGTCCATAAAAAAGGTTTGTGCCGCAAGCTCGCCAAACAGGAGATCGATTTCTGCCATCAATGCGGCGAGTTTCCCTGCCCGAGCCTGCTGCTGGTCGAGAAGCGCTATGTTCGTGCGCACAACTACAGTTTCGTGGAAAACCTGAACTATATCCGCAAGCAAGGAATGCCGGCGTTCCTGAAGCGTGAAATCAAGCGGTATTCGTGTCCATCATGCGGCAAGTTGCTCACCGTACACAGCGATATCTGCCCCCATTGCGGGCAGCGGCACAACCGAAAAAACAGGCGCTAGTCAGGATTCGAAAAAACCTCCAAAGGCATTGGGGACGGTGCCGGCAAATTTGCATTTAACATAAATAGAATAAAAATTTCAGGCTTACGATGTTCACTTGGTTGTTTGTAAATAGGATAATGCTATAGTGCCGGGTCTTACTTTATAGCATTTGATCTGCTAGGATGATCCGGTCATGACCGACTCCATTTCGCAAAAAGCCGCGCGGCGCATGGCGCCGCACATACAAATTAAAAATCAGATACACCAAAGGCGCATCTCGCCCGTCGAACCCGGTGAACACAATGAATGATCGACCAGCAGAACACATGGAAGCCAACAACAGGCTCGAGCGGGCCTACAAAAACGAGAAGCCGCGGCTCCTGGCCCGGGTGCGCGCCGCCGGGCGCAGCCTGGAGGAAGCCGAGGATCTGGTGCACGACGTCTATGCCGAGACCCTGGCGCGCCTGCCCCTGCTGGCCGGGATCCGCAACCTGCCGGCCTGGATCAATTCCCTGTTCACGCGGCGGCTGATCGATGCCTGGCGCCATGAGAAGGTGCGCCGGGCCTGCGGCGAGAGCGACGTGGCCGAGGAGACCCTGCGGGAGATCATCAAGGCCGCGGGCCTCGATCCCCACGAAGCGTATGTCAGGGAGTGCCTGGTGGATGCCCTCAACGATGCCCTGCGCGTCCTGCCGGCGGCCCAGCGCCGGGTTGTGGAGGCCCAGGTATTCGGCGGCCTGACCTTCCGCGAGATCGCGGCGGCCACGGGCGAAAGCATCGATACGCTGACGGCGCGCAAGCGCTATGCCCTGCGCAACCTTTCCCGCGCCCTGCGGCACTGGATCGACCGCTGAATGACCATAACGGGCCAGGCCCGAAGCAATAATTTTTACCGGGACGCACCCGGAGGAGGCATAAAATGTCTGATCATGAGAACACTGGCCGGCAGCGGCCGGATGATGCCGGTTTGGACGGCACGGAGAAAGCCAAGGCAGCGGGCAAGCGCTGCGCGTGGAAGAAAAGCCAGGACGGCGATTGCGATGAGTGGGGCTGGTGGGAAGACCGCACCCTGCCCCAAAAAATACTGATCGGCAGCGGCTTTGCCATCCTGGGCATCGCCCTGGCCTTCCTCTTCGGCTGGGTCGTGATGCTGTTGTGGAACTGGCTGATGCCCGACATCTTTGGGCTCAAGCGCGTGACCTACTGGCAGGCTTGGGGCCTGCTGATTCTGTGCTGCATCCTTTTCAAGGACTTCGGCTCGGGGCACAGCGGCGGCCGCAGTGACCGCAAGCGCCGCCGGGAGCTGCGCCACTATATGCGCGAGGATCGTGCCGCCGCCGGGAAAACGCAAGAGGCCCAATGAAAACCGAACTGAAGCCGTATCCCGGCACCAAGAAACTGTTCTGGAAGCTGGGCGCCTGCTCCACTACTCTGTACCACATCCTGAACCGGGAGTTCGGCCATGCGCTGGGAGCCGAGGGGCGCGCTGCCATCCCGCTGGCTGGGGGCATCATGCGCCAGGGGCATCAATGCGGAGCGCTCTGGGGAGCGGCGCTTGCGGCGGGAGCGGAATCCTTCCGCCGCAGCAGCGACCGCGGCCAGGCCGTCGCCCTGGCCGTGGCGGCGACGCAGAGCCTGGTCGATTCGTTCACAAAGCGAGCGGGCACGGTCAACTGCGATGAGTTTACTGGCTGCAATTGGAATAACCCCTTCAGCATCGTGAAGCACATGGTCAGCGGGGGGATACCCCTCTGCTTCAATCTGGTAAATGAATGGGCTCCCGAGGCCTTCGCGGCGGCCGACGAAGCGCTCGCAGGCGCGGCGGCCGGTTCATTGCCCTCGGCTATCAGCTGCGCCACCGAGGTCGCCAGCAGGATGGGGGCCGGTGACGAGGAGGCGGTCACGGTAGCCGGATTCGCCGGTGGGCTCGGCTTGAGCGGCGCCGGCTGCGGCGCCCTGGCCGCCGCCATCTGGGTGAAGAGCCTGGCCTGGTGCCGGGAAAAACCGAAGGACCGCAGCCTGTCCAATCCCTATGCCAAAAAGCTGATAAAGGACTTTAAAAGCGAAACCGGCGGCGAGATGCTTTGTCAAAATATATGCGACCAGCGGTTCAAGACGGCGGCCGAGCACACCGAGTTCATAAAAAACGGTGGCTGTGATAAACTGATGCAAGTGCTTGCACGCTCGTAATTTATTTCAAATAGGGTCAAGCTGATGGAAATCCAAAAATTGGAATTTCTGAAACATCTGCTGCGCTGCAAACGGCATGTCTACCTGGACCATAACGCAACGACCAGCGTGAGCGGCCAGGTCCGGCGCCAGATGAACCATGTCTTGAAATATTGCTACGGCAATCCGTCGTCGCTGTACGGCATTGCCAGGAAATCGGCCGAAATCATGGAAGAGGCACGGCGGCACGTTGCCGACGCCATCCATGCCGAGCCTGCTGAGATCCATTTTACCGGATGCGCGACCGAATCCAATAATGCTGTGTTAAAGTCGGTCAGCAACTATTTCTATCCCAAAAAGAAAAAAATCATTTCCACACCGATCGAACATCCCTCAGTGATGAACACGCTGGAGTTTTTAAAAAAGCAGGGGATTGTCGTCGAATATTGTCCCGTGGATCGTCAAGGTCGTGTGCTTCCGGCCGAATTGGAGAAAATGATTGATGCCGAGACCTTTTTGGTCTGCTGCATGCTGGCCAATAACGAAATCGGCACGATCCAGGATATCCCGGCGATTGCCAAGATCGCCAGGCAGCATGGCGTGCTGGTGCTGGCGGATTGCGTCCAGGCCTTGGGCAAGATCCCGATCGACGTGCATGGCTGGGGGGTCGACTACGCTTCGTTTTCGGCACACAAGCTTTACGGGCCGAAAGGCGTAGGCGCCTTATATGTCAAACAGGGTAGCCCCTTTGCGCCGTTCATGCACGGCGGTCATCAGGAAAGCGGCATGCGGGCCGGCACCGAAAGCCTCCACAATATTGCCGGCTTTGGCGCAGCCTGTCAGGATGTGGACAAACTCCTGGCCCATACTGAACAGATCCGGGTCTTGAAACGTCAATTGATCCGCGGGCTCAAGGAGATCAGGCCGGATTGCCTGATCCATTCGCCGGAGGCGGATTGCCTGCCGAACACACTCAGCGTTGCGTTTCCGCATGTGGAACAAGCCGAATTGCTGGCCATGCTCGATCATCATGGCATTGCGGTATCGGCCGGTTCGGCGTGCAGCGCCCAGGAAGACAAGCCTTCGCGCACCTTGAAAGCGATCGGCTTGTCCGACCAGGCCGCGCAAGAGACCATCCGCGTCAGTCTCGGCTGCGGCACTTCGGCGCGGGATATCCGTTATGCGCTGAAGGTGTTTCGGGATCATTTCGCCGGCCGGACCAGGTTTGTCAACATGATCACGCCCGCGCAACTTGACGAAACCATCCTGTTCGATGAACAGGTCTACATCCTGGATGTCCGTCCTCATTCCCTGCGCGGAAAATACAAAGGTCTGCCGAATGCCCATGAAGCGTCGTTTGTCGCGCTCGAAAAATATCTGCCTCAGCTTCCGCAGGACAAGCATATTCTGGTGGCGTGTCAGGGCGGGGGGCTTTCGTACATCGCGGCCTATTATTTAAAATCCAAAGGCTTCGGGCGTGTCAGCAATCTGCGGGGCGGCCTCGCCGGTTGGAAGGAGCGGCGCCCCGACCTGTATCAAAAATATGCGGGGCAAAATGTTACTATACTCAAACCGGCAAGATAGCGACATGACATCGGTGTCAGGACTTTCATTATGATATTTGATTTGATAAGATGGGCAATCATTTCAGCTGATTCGCAAGCGGAAATACCAAATGAAAGCCCTGCTGCCAATATTTAATAACCTGTTTTCGTTATGACCGGCTCCATTTCGCAGAAGACCGAGCTCGGATGTGTCCGAATCAGGAAAGGAGATATCCCCAGACGCTGGCCTTGCGTTTGCTGGGAGCCCGATTATAGACGAATACCTGAACATATGGTCCCATTACCGGAAAACGGGTCATATAACTGCTGATATTATGCGGGCTGCCGTGCCAGCAGCCCTGGCCCGACACCTTGATGAAGTTGGGTCTTTGGGGGTCGCTAAGATTTTCTTCAAAATTAACATACCGTCTGGCGGACATCTCCCCATTGGTACCGAAAGCAAACGTAACCCCTAGATCAACCGGGGCCTCGTTAAATAATTTCTGCTCAAAGGTCACGAAGATGTTAATGTGACGATAGCCGTTTACTTTGGTATAGACTCCCAAGCTAATCCCGGTATTTGCGGGCAGTTCCTTGTCGGTCATGAACTTGACAATTTTCGTGCAAGCCGGATTGCAATTTTTAATCCTTTCGATTTTTTCTGGCATATGAACCTCCTTTTACATTTTTTATTTCGTTTAAAATCAATATTGATCCTCTACCCGGGAAAACATTTTTCTCAGCACCGCCCTTTCTCCATCTCCATCTGATTAAAAATGTCATGGCTTCAGCTTACCCCCGCAGTTCGCAGCATAAAAACATTTTTCCTTTCCGTCCCCGCGACAATCTCAAAATTACTTCTATCGCTTGTACGTATAAATCTCGAAGCTTACGCCGCCAAACGTCTTTTCCCCGGCCTTTCTGTTTTGGTCCACCACCTGAATCACCTGGCTGACATTGAAATCATATTTGTCCGCGCTGGCGCCCTTTTTCCCTTGGAAAGAAAAGACGACTTTCGTCCTCTTTTCCCTCGGCATCAGGATATTGTCGATGGAGCCCTTGGCGGCGATGATCTGAATCCTGTCTCCCGCCTCTTTTATCCCTACGCCCTTGGCTCCTCCCTTCTTCCAGGCAGCGAGTATTTCGGGCTCCAGGTCGACGTAGATTTCTCCATTCTCTATGAAGGCTCGCTTGGGGAATAAAGCCGGATCGTTGAATTCGAGGGAAACGGGTCCATCGAAAATGTTCCGCATCTCGAATGCCGCCCTGTCAGGGCCCGCATCTGGGGGGGCGGCGATGATGTTCACGTTCCGCCATATGATATTGTTATTCTGGCGGGTATTGTCGGTGATGTTCGAAGTTTCCGTGAAGGTCATCGGATCGGCTGTCGATACCCAACGGGCGATAAGGCAATAATGCCCGGTGCCGGGAACGCCGGTCCAGGGGATTTCCACGCAGATGGTGGTGTTGGCATTGATGGTTACCGGCAGATCGCCGATTTGCGTCCAACCGCCAGGCCAAGTGAGCGAAACCGACGCATTGGCATAATATACTCTCAGATTGCCGCTTGCCGCCGTCGAGCCCCCATTGATCAATTTGCCGTAGATCCAGTTATTTTGTCCAGTGATGGGATTTTGATGCTCGAATTGATGCAGAAAAGTCGGGTCCTGAACGGTTCGTACCCAGATGTAGGGCGACTTCCACATACTCTCGCCCGCCGTGTGCGGGTCCGGTTCAAGCCCGGTGTCATTCCAGCTGTCGCGCATCCAGACATTGGTGACGCTCGGGGAGCTGCAGCGGTATTGGGCAACGGTGGATGCAGTATTGTTCAGGGTCAAATGAGTGTCGGCAGTGCAGGTCCCGGGGGACGCCGCGGTCCCCAAGGGATCGGTTGAAGCGGAGCTGGTCGGAGAATAAGCGAGAGACGGGTTGGAAAAATATGTGATGCGACTGCAGAGGCCGCTGGTGCAATCGTTGTAGGCCATGATAGTTCGCCAGGAAGATCCGCTGCCGTCCGCGGGTACCGAGACCAAGTGGCCGTGGTTGTAATCGTACGGCGAAGCCAGAGTGGAATCGCTCGCGCAATTATGCCGGGCGCCCATGTTGTGCCCCAGTTCATGCGGAAAACTCATGTTGTCCACCACACAGCTACGCTGGATCACGGTGAAGCCGTACGGCGCATAGGCGCTACTCACCGAAGGCAGTAAATAACCCCTGCCGCAGAAATCCAGGGTTTCCACGATCAGCGCGACCAAGTCCGCCGCGTAGGTGTCTCGCAGGGTGTGCACGTTGTCCATGTAGGTGTCAGACGAGTTTTGCAGCCTGCCCAGGTCGGTCGAGCTGTTTCCGCTCTCCGTGTAAGTGATTTCTTCATAATGCACCAGGTTCAAGCGCTGAGTGATGTTGCTGTTCTGGTAAGCCAGGTTGGAGAGATAGATGCACTCATAGATCAACGCCTCCATCCCGTCGGCGCCGCCCGCGCCCGTTTTTGCGGCATTCGTATAAACCACCATCACGTCGATATTGGTCACGGGATCGGGGCAATCCGATGCCGTTGGCACTTCCGGCTCCTTGATTTTCGGAATGACAAAATCATCCTTTGTCTCCGGAAATTTGTGGCCCGCGATTTCAACTATCTGATGGATATTGTCACCGCGATAGCTGATCCTGTATATTTTGCCGGCGGACGTTGTGATCCTGCCGGCAATGGCCCTGCTGGTGATCGAGAGCAGAACGAAGCTGCCGGGATCTTTTTCAACCACGCCAAACCACGCACTGCGGCCTTTTTCAAAACGGTCTTCGCGCTTCCGGATCACCTGAATCAGCTTTTTACCTGGCAGGGGAATGGTGATGGCCTCAGCCGAACGAAGGCCGGCGATATCGATTTTTACATCGATGGCGCGGACCGCAGCCGGATCGGTCTTTTCATTGATGGCGCCTTTTTCCGAAATCACGGTAATGATCTTGGGAATACAGGCGGTCATGATGATGACCATAAAAATAATGAATGATAATTTTTTTTGGGAATTTCTCATTTTATCCCTCCTGATCTGTTTAATGCGGAAGGAAAGCAGGAGAGGAACACTAGAAATTGAAAGGAAAAACGGTTCTTTTCATGCACAAGAACAGGAATTCCTCCGCCCACTACCCCTATCTTGTAATAAACATGTTATCGTTCCTGGAATATTTCAACAGATCTTGAAAACTGTCACAAAATTCCCCTTTCGCCTGAAAAGCGCCTATTGATGTGGGTATTAAAATGCGAAAAAACACAAAATTGACTATTGCCGGATTTGGCGGTCTTCTTTTTAAACGGCAGGGATATTTTTTGGGGATTTGATATTTAATTTAATTGCCGGCTCGATATCACTGCCCGATCTTTAAATCTGTCATTTGATCTGATAGGATATTCCGATCATGATCAATTCCATTTCCAAAAAGACCGCGCGGCGGATGGTGCTGCACGCCCAGCTGCTGGACGGCAAAACCAGGATCAGGAAGGGCAGGGCGGGGGTGGCGCAGGCGGTCGGGCACCTGGGCTACGTGCAGATCGACACCATCGCGGTGATCGAGCGCGCCCACCACCACACCCTGTGGACCAGGGTGCCGGGCTACAGGCCGGAGCACCTGCACCAGGCGCACGCCGTCAACCGCAGCCTTTTCGAGTACTGGGGGCACGCGGCCTCGTACCTGCCCATGGCCGACTACCGCTTCTACCTGCCCATGATGCGCAGCTTCCTCGATCCGCAGAATGCCTGGTACCGGGGTTGGGGGGAAAAGTACGGCAGCTACCTTGAACCCGTGATGAAGCGCATCCGGGAAGAGGGGGCCAAGGCGGCGCGCGACTTCGAGAACCCGGGCGGGAGGCGAACGGGGCCGTGGTGGGATTGGAAGCCGGCCAAGGCGGCGCTGGAGCTGTTGTTCTGGCGCGGCGAGCTGATGGTCCGCGAACGCCAGGGGTTCCAGCGGCTCTATGATCTGACCGAGCGCGTCCTGCCCACGGGGACCGATGTGCGAATGCCCGCCCCCGACGAACTGGGTCGCTTCATCGTGCGCCGTGCCCTCGGTGCCTTGGGCCTGGCAAACGAAAAGGAAATAAGGGACTACATCCGCATCGGCGACAAGGAGATTATTGCAGGCGCCATCAGGGAAATGCTCGAATCAGCGGAGATCGTATGTCTCACCGTCAAGGGCCAAAAAGGCGTGGTCTACGCGCTGCCCAAGGTTCTGGAAGCGGTGAGCCGTTTGCGCGCCGTGCCGTCTCGCCCCGCAACGACGGGGCCGTCTCGCCCCGCAACGACGGGGGCGCCCCGCGTCCGTTTGCTCAACCCCTTCGACAACCTGGTCATCTCGCGTTCGCGCCTGAAGGAGCGTTTCGCTTTCGACTACACCCTGGAATGCTATGTTCCGAAAGAGAAAAGGCGCCACGGCTACTTCGTGCTGCCCATCCTGTTCGGTGAAAATATCGTGGGCCGCCTCGACCCCAAGGCCGATCGCCGGAATCGATCGTTCATCGTCCGGCACCTGGCGATCGAGCCCGGTTTCGCCGGCGCCGAGGGCCTGCTTCCGGAACTCGGACGCGCCCTTGGCGAGCTGGCGCGCTTCAACGGCTGTGAAAAAATCATCCTGGAAAACGTCCAACCCAAAAAGCTGAGCGGCCCGCTGAAAAAAGCACTTGCCTTGGGAATGAGCGGATGATCAATGGGACGGTATTGGTTTTAGAATTTCGAACAACTGCAGAAAGCGGTCGGCGGAAGGCACCACGATGCCTTTTTCATAGCGGGAAATATGCTGCTGCTTGATGCCCAGTTTCTCTGCTACCTGGGCTTGGGTCAAGCCGGCGCGTTCGCGGGCCATGCGGATGGAAACGGCAACCTGGAGTTTCTTATTCATATCTATTTTCTCAACGATATCTCTGCGTAAAATCTTTACTTTAGCCTGCTTGAAATAGTCGGGGAAATCCCGCTCCAGAACGACCTCGATCACTCCCTCTAAAGCTTCTTTGATCATGGACCGGGCTTCTTCAAGAGTACGGCCTTCGCTGGCCACGCCATCTACTTCGGGGCAGAAAACGAAGTAACGGCCATCCTTGGTTTTACGGAAAACCGCGGTCGGTTCAAACGATTCAATAACCATGTGTCCTCCTCAGGGCAATGAGACTCCGGTTTCCTTGGATATTTCTTTTAGAAGGCCGATGCCCATATCCCAGTTGTGACAGGGAACCGGCACGACCAGGCCGTCCTTTTCCATCATAAAATGCGAGCCTTTCACCCTCATCACTTTCCAGCCGTGCCGTTTCAGTTTTTTCACTATGTCCTTGCCCTTCACAAATTAGAAATACATCACAAATGGTGTTTTGTCAACAAGATAAGCCGAATATCTTTTTAAATTTTACCTGCAGCTCGCCGCGATCGCCGATGCGAAATCGGAGATCTGCTGCTCGGTTGTGTTCCACGAGCACATCCAGCGCACTTCGTTCTTGTCCTCGTCCCAGGTATAGAAGAAGTATTTCTCGAGCAATTTGTCGATGGCCTTACGGGGAAGGCTGGCGAACACGGCGTTGGCCTGGACGGGCTGAACGATGCACAGGCCCGGGATACCTTTGACCTTGGTTTCGAGAAGCTTGGCCATGAGCTCATCCGATTTTTTGTTTTGTATTTCCAAAAGCATTTACAAATACTTTAGGATTGCCGCTCCTTGAAATAGCACATTTCTCCCCATTCCATTTTTACGTTTTTTTCACTCCTAAAAAATACCGATATGATTGGATAAAAAAATCTAAATTTCACAAAATCTAAAAAAAAAGCACAAAATTCCCTATTGATTTCTATGCGATTCGGTTATATGAAACGCTTTACCAATGAAAAAGAAAATTTATTCGCAGCAGTTGGATCATGACAATTTTATATGAGGAGTAATCAATGCAGACAAAAAAAAGTGTCATTTTCGCAGGTCTGATTATCCTGTTCCTGGCGTTTTCTTCAATCTATGCCGTCAAGCCTACGGTTAATATTTCAGCATCACCCGAAAGAATTAATCTGGGAAAATCGTCTACCCTTTCCTGGAACTCAACCAACGCCACATCTGCCAGCATTAACAACGACATCGGGACTGTACCTGTAAACGGCACAAAATCGGTGTCTCCTGCCGCCACCACGACCTATATCATCACCGTGACGGGATCGGGTGGTAAAGCCACGGCGCGCGTGAAAGTGACCGTCCTACCGCCGCTCCCCACAGTGACTTTTTCCGCCTCCCCAGGCACTATTGCTCAGGGGGGGACATCCACATTGTCCTGGTCTACAACCAGTGCCAGTACTGTCACAATCTCAGCAGGAGTGGGCACCGTCCCCGTGAACGGTTCGTTAAATGTTTCTCCGACCCAGACCACACTCTACGTCATCACCGTGAGCGGTCCGGGAGGCACGGTTTCAAAAAGCGCCTTGGTTACGGTCAACAATTATGGAGTTTTGCCAACGGTTTCTTTGGGTGCATCTCAATTGATCGTCAAGGCTGGAGACTGGGTCACCCTGACTTGGATTTCAAGCAATGCCGAAACGGCAGCCATCAACAACGGAATTGGCACCGTGCAGGGAAGGGGCGGCCAAAAAGTTTATCCTTCCCAGACCACCACCTACACCATATCCGTCTCGAACAGTGTGGGTACCGCTTCGTCTTCCGTGACTATCCAGGTAAAATCCAATCCCCGTTGCTACGCCTATGTACCAAATGCCGGGAGCAATAAGGTGAACGTCATTGATACTGCCACAAACACCGTGCTCGGCAATATCACTGTCGGAAATTACCCGTATTCGAGTACAATTTGTGCTGATGGCCGGCGGGTGGTTACGGCCAATTCGGGGTCCGGAATTGTATCCATTTACAAGACGGATTCGATTTCAGGAGATGCTTGGGCTTTTTCAGGTATCTGTGATTATCTTGGCGTTAATCCGAAATATATAGCTGTACTTCCCAATGGGAACGATATATTCATGGCAAGCGGGAATCAACTTTGGGATTCCGGTCTTGGGAGATACATCAGTATTTTGGACGTATATTTTTTTAATAGCTCCAACAGTCCTCTTAGCAGTTGGAGAAAAATCGACCGAATAATCTTCTCCATGGCCGTCCACCCAAGTGGAGCCAGGCTCTATATGGCAACTTCAGGTACTTCGGATCCTGGAAATATCCTGGTATTCGACGCCAAAAAACTCGAAATCGGAAATTTCAACAATCAATTGACCGGTGATTTGAGTGCCGATTTGATCAGTTCGATTCCGCTGTTGGCCTCTGATTTGGCGTTTAGCCCGGACGGTAAGAGGCTTTATGCCGCGAACAGCAACGGCCTGACCATCGTGGATGTAGAGACCGAAACGGTGATCGATGAAATTCCCATCGGATATATAAGGAATTTGAAAGTTCACCGGGACGGGACCTTGATTTATGCCGCCGATGCTCAGAACATCTACGTGATCGAAACCGCAACAAACCTGGTTTCAGCCACCATTCCCTTGAGCTATGCCAAGGGCATGAGCTTGCATCCGGACGGCAGCAAATTGTACGCGGTTGATGGATCCCAATTGAAAATTATCGATACTTCGAACAATACGGTGACCGGGACCGTCGATCTGGGAGGCAGCTCCTCCGGATACGGCAATTTCGTGGGTTATCTGTCGAGCGTCATCCGGGGGATGATCACCCTGGAGGGAAATGGCGCGGAATATAAACATATTTCGCTTGTAGGAAATGGAATCAATTCAGAAGAAAATACCGATGTGAACGGGAATTATACGTTCCTGGTGCCGGATGGGACGTACACGTTACAACCTGAAAAGATAACCGGGTATGCGTATTCACCGGAAAATTTGCAGGTGTCTCTGAACGAGATTGCAAACGGCAATGATTTCACCCTTGCCACCGTTCCGCCTACGGCCGAAATCACGGCAAACCCGGTTCACATCCCTGTTGGGGGGTATACTGTCCTAGAATGGACATCGACCGATGCCATTTCAGCGAACATAACCAACATTGGGTCAGTTTCTCCGAATGGAAGCCGCAGTATGAGCCCTACTGCCACCACGACTTATACTTTCACTGCCACCGGCCCAGGAGGCACGGCCACGGCCGCAGCAACCGTCTCGGTGGGCGACGAGCTTCCTCCCGGAATAGTTTTCGGCGCTTCACCCAGCACCATCGAACGGGGACAATCCGCCATACTGACCTGGACAACGACCAACGCGCTTTCGGCTTCGATCGACAACGGCATCGGCGTCGTGCCCGTCAACGGATCACAAGCGGTGGCCCCACAAGAAACCACCACCTATACGATCACAGTGATCGGTCCCGGCGGTTCGAACAGCGCCCAGGTTACGGTCACGGT
>JALHTJ010000133.1 GCA_022865785.1 Candidatus Aminicenantota bacterium | reverse complement strand
CGCGGTTGACAGGCGGAGAGAGTTGTTGTAAACTACCGCTCGAAACAGCCATGTGCAAAAATAACTTTTTCACGCACAGCATGATCATGCCCGGCCCGGACTCGGCGCTTTCCCTTTAAGCGCTAGTTCGGGAAATCCCCCCATCTGACCAATTCCCCAAAAACCAAAAATGGAGGCATATCATGTCCAAAACTGTCAAAGAAATCAATCAGAAAATACTCGATAAAACCGTGCGCGTGGTCACGGCCGCCGAGATGCCGGCGATCTTGGAGGAACTGGGTGCCGAAGGCGCCGCCGCGGCAGTCGACGTGGTCACCACCGGCACCTTCGGGGCCATGTGCTCCTCGGGTGTCTGGCTGAATTTCGGCCACTCCGACCCGCCGATAAAAATGACCCGTGTCTGGCTCAACGATGTCGAGGCCTATGCCGGAGTGGCGGCCGTGGATGCCTACCTGGGCGTCACCCAGCCTTCCGAGACTTTGAGCATGGGGTATGGCGGCGCCCATGTAATTGAAGATTTGCTGCTGGGTAAGCCGGTAGTGCTGCGCGCCGTCTCCTATGGCACGGACTGCTATCCACGCAAAGAGATCCTCACCGAGATCACCCTGGCCGACCTGAACCAGGCGATCATGAGCAACCCGCGCAACGCCTACCAGCGCTACAACGCCGCCGCCAATTCCGGAGAGCGCATCCTGCATACCTACATGGGCAAGCTCCTGCCCGGCAGCACCAATGTCAACTTTTCCGGTGCCGGAGAGCTGTCACCGCTGATGAATGATCCCGACTATGCCACCATCGGCATCGGTACCCGTATTTTCCTGGGCGGCGGCATCGGCTATATTACCGGTTCCGGAACCCAGCACAATCCCAGCGCCCAGTTCGCCACCCTGATGGTGCAGGGCGATTTGAAGCAGATGAGCGCCGATTTTCTCAAGGCGGCGTTTTTTCATGGCTACGGCAGTTCCATGTATGTCGGCATTGGAATTCCCATCCCGGTTCTCAACGCCGCCATTGCCAGTAAAACAGGCATTCGCGACCGCGACATCGAAACCGATGTCATGGACTACTCCGTAGCCTCAAGCACGCGGCCGGTCCTGGGCAGGTTCACCTACGAACAGTTGAAGTCGGGTACGGTGCGCATCGGCGACCGTGAAGTGCCCTCTTCCCCCCTGGTCAGCTACAGCAAGTCCAGCGCGGTGGCCCTGACTCTGAAGCAATGGATCGAGAGAGGGAGTTTTCTATTGAGCGAACCGGTGGCCGAAATTCCCGCTCAAGGTTCCGCCGCGCCGCTGGCCATGAAGTCGCCTGCGCAACGGCCGGATCTTTTTTACAGGCGCCGGCCCACGGTCCTGTCCAGGCCGGCTTGGCCGCGCATCGCCTGGGATGGGGGGTTGTGCTTTTCCTGCGGACAATGCCTGGGCATTTGTCCCATGAAGGTCTTCAGCCGAAACGCGAAGTGGCTGGTGAACGCGGATACGGAGAAGTGCACGGGCTGCGGCCGCTGCGACCGCCTCTGCCCGGCGGGGGCTATTGTAGGAGGGCAGGATGGCCACTAACGTGATCAGGAAGCAATTTCATATCAAGGAAACCCATGCCACGGTGATCGCCGAGCAGCGCTTCATGTCCCTGGCGGAGCGGACGCTGTCTGCGGCCCGGGAAGAAATCGAGACCTATATCACCGGCCAGCCGCGTTTCCTCACCTCACTGGAGCCGCTGCTCATCGACATGGAGGCACCGGGAGTGGCCAGGCGCATGGCCGCTGCCGCCGCCCTGGCCGGGGTCGGTCCCATGGCCGCGGTAGCCGGCGCCATCGCCCAGGTCACAGTGGAGGCGCTGATCGCGGCCGGCGCCCGCCACGTTATCGTGGACAACGGCGGGGATATCGTGCTTTGTATCAACCGTCCGGTGAGGATCGGCATCTTCACCGGACCGGCAAAGATCCGTGACATCGCCTTGAGCTTTGAACCGCGGCCGGGGATTTTTTCCGTCTGCACCTCTTCGGGGACGGTGGGTCATTCGCTCTCCTTCGGCCGCGCCGACGCGGCGATGGTCGTCGCCGTAAGCGGCAGCCTGGCCGACGCCATGGCTACTGCCCTGGGCAATCGCGTCAGGGAAGCGAGCAAGGAGGCCATCGACAAGGCCATCCGCGACACCCAGGCGGACGGGGTCGAGGGGCTGCTGGTCGTGGCCGGCGACCGCCTGGGCCGGGGCGGGAAATTACCGCAAATCATCCGCGTTCCCGTCAACACCCGGATCATCAGCAAATCCGAGAGGCCCTCATGAAAAAAATCAAGGCTGCCGTATTGGGATGCACCGGCATGGTGGGGCAACAGTTCATCCGCCTGCTGGACGATCATCCCTATTTCGAATTGTCCTGCCTGACCGCGTCGCCGCATTCCCGCGGCAAGCGCTGTGGCGAAACGACCGCCAATGGGGACCAGCCGGCCCTGGGCGAAAAAACCGCCTCATTGGTGATCCGGGAAACAACGGCCGCAGCCGTCATCCAGAGCGGCGCTCGCGTCGTGTTTTCAGCACTGCCCGCCTCCATCTCCGGTGAATTGGAAATGGAACTGCGCAAGAACGGCTTGTTTATCTTCAGCAATGCCAGTTCGCACCGCATGGATGCCCTGGTACCGCTGCTGATCCCCGAAGTCAATAGCGCGCACCTGGAATTGGCATGGGCCCAATTGCGGGAATTCTCCGGCTTAATCATCACCAATTCCAATTGTTCGGTGGCCGGGTTGGCCCTGGCCTTGAAACCCCTGACCGCTTTCGCCGTGCAAGCCTTGACCGTTACCACCTTCCAGGCCGTTTCCGGGGCCGGTCAGCGCGGCGTTGCCGCCTGGGACATCATGGGCAACGTAATTCCCCATATCGCCAATGAAGAGGAAAAAATCGCAAGCGAAACCAAAAAGATCCTGGGTACGCTGGCGGGAAAACAAATCAGAGATCATGGCCTGGAGATATACCCCTCCTGCAGCCGCGTACCGGTGAAAGAAGGGCACCTGCAGAGCGTCAGCGTTGAATTTGCCGCTCCGGTCAGCGCAAGCGAAATCGCGACCGCTTTATCCGGGTTCAGCGCCGAGCCGCAGCAAATGGCCTTGCCGACGGCGCCGCGACGGCCGATCATTGTGCTCGACGCCCCGGACCGCCCCCAGCCGGCATTGGATGCCTGGGCCGGCGAGCCGACGCGGGCCCGGGGCATGGCCGTGACCTTGGGCCGGTTGCGCTGCCGGGGCAAGCGCTGCAGTTTTTTCCTGTTGGTGCACAATACGGTGCGCGGAGCGGCCGGGGGCTGCGTTCTGAACGCCGAGTTGGCCCTGAAAAAAAGGATGCTGGGAGGAAATTGAAATGATAAAGGTAATGAAATTCGGCGGCGGTTGCCTGCAGGATGGCCGTGCTTTTCTGAAAGTGGGCGAAATCATAGGCCGGCAAAAAAAGGTCGCGATCGTGGTGTCGGCCGTGCATGGAGTCACCGAACTGCTTCTGGACGCCATCGAACAATCCAAAAAGAGTGAAAAGAATATTCCCGCCATCCTGGTCCACCTGACCCAAAAACATAGCGTTATCATTGATGAGCTGTGCTTGGCCCCCAGGGAGAAACAACGCCTGCTGGTGGCGATTGCTTCCCAACTGGCCCAGATCAAACGGCTGCTGACCGGCATCGCCTACCACAGCGATCTGACCCCGGCGGTCAGGGCCAAACTGCTCAGTTACGGCGAACGGCTGGCAGCCCGGCTGCTGGCCGGTTTGCTAGTCAGTCAGGGACGGAAATCCAGGGCTTTGGACGCTCACCTCATCGGCATATATACCGATGAAAATTTCAAAAACGCCAGCATCGACCGTGAGCGTACCCGAAAACATTTTACCACCAGCGTCAGGCCGCTGCTGCAGGGCGGCATCATTCCTGTCATCAGCGGCTTTTTCGGCCGCGGCAGCAGCGGTTCGATAACCCTTCTGGGCCGCAACGGTTCCGATTACAGCGCCGCCGCCGTAGCCTACGCATTGAAGGCAAACCGCCTGGAAATCTGGAAAGAAGTCGACGGCTTCATGAGCACCGATCCGTCCATGGTGGAAACGGCACGCCAGCTTGAGCGGCTTTCCTTTGCCGAAGCCGCCGAGCTTTCCTATTTCGGGGCCAAGATATTGCATCCGCGCACCGTGGAACCGCTGGCCGGAACAAGAACCCGGCTTTTTGTCAGGAATATGAACCGACCCGAAAAACGGGGCACCGAGATTTTGTCAGGAAAGTCCGGCCGGGATGACGTGGTGGCCTCGATCACAGCCAACCGGCTCCTGGCCAATATCCGCGTTCACGGACCCGGTGTCGGTTGCAAACCGGGCATTATGTCCGACATTAGCTCGCTGCTGGCTGCCCAGCAGATCAACATCTAT
>JALHTJ010000132.1 GCA_022865785.1 Candidatus Aminicenantota bacterium | reverse complement strand
TGGGGATATAAGGCCAATATTTCTTCCAGAACTTTTTCACCGCCGCGCATGCCGTTCAGCCAGTCATGAATGATCGCTACTTTTTCAGCCATTTTCCGCTATTTTACACTCCCTTGCTCCATAAATCAATTAAACCCTGTCAGTATCAGCAGCGGCGGGAAATTCTGTTCGGGAGAGGGCAGGATCGAGCCACTATCCGCGCCCATCGCGGTGGAGAAATAGCCCGAGTAGAGTCGCTTATTTTTTCAGAACCGAGCTTATCTTTTCGATGAGCTGTTTTTCCGGAACCGCGCCTTCGATGAATTCACTTTCGTTGATCATGGTGCGCGGCACTCCGTAGACATTATATTTTTGCGCCAATTGTGGAAATTCGGTCGCTTCGATCATATCGGATTTGACCCTGGGGCTGTAAAAGGCCATCTGATGAGCCAGGATCACTGCCGGCGGACAGTAGGGACAGGTGGGGGTAACAAAGACCTGCAGGTGAACGTCGGAGGTCAGGCCGTCCAGGAAGGCCTTGCTTTCCGGCGACAGTTTTACTTCGGAGTTGGCAACCAGGCGGATGGCTTCGACCAATGAGCTGAATTCATACCCGGAGGGGATGCCATAAAAACGGATGCCATAGTCTTTTGCACCCATGACGGCGATGGCCGGGATGCGGCTGACACCGAGCTCCTTGGCCATAGCGGCGTCTTTGACAAAATCATAGATTTCGACTTTGACCTTGTCTGAAACAGCTTGCAGTTCCTCAAGCAGTTCTCGGGTCTCCTTGCAGAAACGGCACTCCACGTCCTGAGTGAAAAACTTCAGTATCACGTTCTGTTTCAGGTTCTTGAACGCTTCAGTCAGATCATTCTTGATCTTTTGGTTTAAAAAGCTCATATTTCCTCCAATAGAAAAACGCGCCTGACGGGATTCGAACCCATAGCCTTTGGCTCCGGAGGCCAACGCTCTATCCGTTGAGCTACAGGCGCATTGAGCGGTCGTGGCCAATTCTATCATGTTTTTTATGCTGAGTCCACGACAGAGAAGAAGCGAACTATCGTGACGCGTAACGCGTGACGAGGAAGAGATAATTCCAAGCACCAAATTCCAAATAAATTCCAAGCTCCAAATTCCAATGACCTAAACGCGGAGAAAAGCAATACGTGATGCGTGATGCGTTATGAGAAACAGCGATAGTTCGAAATATTTAAAAGATTCTTTTTCATTCGTATAACGCATAACGAAGTTCTGGAAGTTCGTTCATGCATAACGTCTGTTGCCAGTTTGTCTTACCCTAGCCCCTAAACCCTGTACCCTGTACCCTTTTTATCGGTCAGCTGATCAGCCCCTTGATGTACTCCCGGGTCAAGGCTTGCTTGGGATTATTGAAGATATCCCAGGCTGGACCATGTTCGATCAACTCTCCCAGATATAGAAAAACCACGTAGTCGGCCATGCGCCTGGCCTGGCGCAGGATGTGGGTGACGATAACGATGGTGTAATCCTGTTTCAATTCAATAAACGCGTGTTCTATCCGTTGACTGGACTGGGGATCCAGGGCTGACGTCGGCTCATCACCGAGGATGATCTCCGGCTCCACGGCCAGGCCGCGGGCCAGGCAGAGGCGCTGCTGCTGCCCCACGGAAAGCATGGAGGCAGGTTGGCTGAGCCTTTCCTTGACCTCATCCCAGAGGCTGGCTTTCTTCAGAAAACGTTCCACGATCTCATCCAGCCGTTTTTTGTCCTTCATACCATGGATGCGAGGGCCGTACGCCACATTGTCATAGATCGACATGGGCAGCGGATAGGGTTTTTGCAGCAACAGACCCATTTTTTTCCTGATGTGCGTCACTTCGGTTTTGGGGTCCAAAATGTTCTCGTCATCGACCAGTACCTGGCCTGAGACCTTCACCCCTTCGACCGAATCGATGAGGCGGTTGAACGATTTGAGCAGGGTGGTCTTGCCGCAGCCGGAAGGGCCGATAATGGCGGTGATCTTGCGATCCGGAATGTTCAGGGTGATGTTTTTCAGGACCTGCTGGTTGCCATAGTGCACATTCAGGTTTTGCACGCTGATATGGGTTTGGTAATCCATGTTTGCTCCTATTTCACGACATGGCGGGTCAGTTTTTTGGAGAGCAGCCGGGCGGCCAGGCTGATGATCAGAATCAGGATGGTCAGGATCAGCGCCGAGGCGTAGGCCCGGCCCTGGACTTCAGGAATCGGCACGCCGAGCTGGAAAAAAATGGCCAGGGGCAGAGTGGCCACCGGGCGCAGCAGTGAAGTGGGGATGGCGTCGGTGAAACCGGCTGTGAAGATCACGGCCGCCGCGTCGCCGATGCCGCGTCCGAAAGCGATAAGAATCGAGGTCAGGATGCCGGGCAGCGACTGGCGGGCAACCACCTTCAAGGCGGTTTCCCAACGGTTGGCGCCCAGGGCGTAAGAGGCATCCATAAGTTCGCGCGGCACCAGGCGGATCACTTCATCCATGGAACGGATCATCATGGGCATGATCAGCATTGCGATGGCGATGATCCCGCCCAACAGCGACGCCCGCATACCGAAAAAGATCATGATGGTGAATCCGAAAGCTCCGTAGACGATGGACGGGACTCCACACAACACGTCAAAGGCAAAACGGCAGGCGGAGACGAATTTTGAATCAGACTTGGAATATACGTTAAGATAAAGTGCCACGGGCAGGCTGAACAGGATGGCCAGGAAGGTTGCGCCGCCGGCCAGGTACATTGACCCGACAATGGCGTTCAGTATGCCGCCGCCCTTGCCCAGGTAATATCCCCCCTGCGGAACCTGCGTGACCATGGCCAGACTGAGATACGGGAACCCCTTGACCAGAACGGTGAGCAGGATCAGTATCAGACTGGAGAGGATTACCACTGTGGAAATGAGCATCAGGCCTTTGAAGATTTTTTCTTCAATGTTCCGGCGTTCCATGTCAGCGAATGCTCCTTTGCACCCGGATCAATATTATCTTGGACAGAGTATTGAAAACCAGGATCACCAATAACAGGATCAGCGCCGCCAGCATCAGGGCCGAATCGTACAATGGGATAGACAGCATCTCGCCGTAATTATTGGCGATAAGCGCCGGCAGAGGGTACGCCGGGTCCAGGACGGAATGGGGAATTTTCGCCACATTGCCGACGACCATCAAGACTGCCATGGTTTCGCCGAAAGCCCTGGAAATGCCGAGGACGACGGCTGCAGCCACACCAGGAAGCGCTTTGCGCATAACCACATGTTTGATGGTCTGCCAGCGGGTGGCGCCGACAGCCAGAGAAGCTTCACGTATCTCCTGGGGAACAGCGCGAAAAATTTCCAGCGAAACGTGAATAATGACCGGAAAAATCATTATAGCCAGGACTATTCCGCCGGCCAGGACACTGTAACCGGTGGAAAAAGTCCCGGCAAAAGGAGCGACCACATCCTTGATAAAAGGAACTATAACCAGCATGCCCCAGACCCCGAACACCACTGAAGGGATGCCGGCCAGAATGTCGATCAGAGGCTTGACCCATTCCCTGATCCTGGAATGAGCATATTCAGAGAGGTAAATGGATGTCAGCAGACACAGGGGCACCGCGATCAGCACCGCCACGCCGGTGACCCAGACCGTGCCCATAATGAACGACAGGAATCCGAATTCACCGCGAAAGGGACGCCAGCGACTGGAAAAAAACAATTCGCCAAGGGGCTGGCTGGCTAAAATAGGCTTGGATTTTAAGTAGAGTCCGGCAACCATTAAAAAAATGAGCGCCAAGGCCGCCAAAGTGAATAGCAGCATTATCTTGCTGGCCAGAATGTCTTTCACCCGCCTCGCAGACATGGGTACTTTCAAGGGCTTCATACTCCAATTGTACTACGATTGTATTCAAAAAGCAATAATTTTATTTATTTTTTTTTAAGAATTTTAAAAATATCCGAGATTTTTCAGGCGTTGTTTGATGGCTTCGATCTCGCCTTTAGATAAATCCTTGTCAGAATCCCCTTGCTGCAGGGCAATAAGATCGCGCAGGACGTAAACCACGAATTCATTGACACTGCGAAAACCACTGCCTTGAATCACGACCTGCAATTTTTCATAGAGTGGCCGGGGGATCTTCAGGGTTACCCTATCATGTTCCATATTTGTAATTATAGACGACAGTAAAACCACTGTCAAATATATCAGTGTCAGTGTCAGTGTAAGTGTCAGTGACAGCAAGAAATCAAAATCAAGTGAGAGCAAAAAAAATAATTATTTTTTCGTAGTTGATTTTCACACACTGATTCTGTCACTGAACCTTTATTTCGATTATTGCTTTTCTGACACTGTCACTGTCACTGTCACTGACACTTGGGCTTTTATTATCGGAAATTCTCCGGCTTATCAAGGAAATTCACAAGTTTCCTTGATTTTTTCTTCAACTTGCGCAAGGCCTTGGCTTCAATCTGACGAATTCTTTCACGAGTGACCTGGAATTCCTGGCCAACCTCTTCCAGGGTATGTTCGTTGCCGTCGTTCAGTCCGAAACGCATTTGGATTACTCGCGCCTCGCGTTCGGTCAGTGTCGACAGGATCATTTCCAGCTGTTCCTTTAAATTCATTTGCGAAACGATCTCCGGAGGGGAAACGGTTTTTTCATCCTCCAGGAAATCTCCCAGGTGCGAGTCATCGTCACCGACCGGAGTCTCCAGAGAAATCGGCTCCTGGGCAATTTTCAGGATCTTCCTGATTTTTTCCGAAGAAAAAGCGCTTTCTTTGGCGATTTCATCTTCAGTAGGTTCACGTCCCAATTCCTGGACCAACCTTCTTTGAGTGCGATTGATCTTGTGGATCGTTTCAATCATGTGCACCGGAATGCGAATGGTCCGGGCCTGGTCGGCAATGGCCCGGGTGATAGCCTGGCGGATCCACCAGGTAGCGTAGGTGGAAAATTTGTATCCCCTCTGGTATTCGAATTTCTCTACCGCTTTCATCAGGCCAATATTTCCTTCCTGAATCAAGTCGGAAAACTGCAGGCCGCGGTTGATGTATTTCTTGGCGATGGAAACAACCAGGCGCAGGTTGGACTCCACCAGATCATTTTTGGAAAGCTCGATCAGGTGAAGGCCTTCCTCGATATCCGTGCAGGTCTTGAATAGATCATCAACATTGGTTTCATATTTTTCATTATTTTTTTCAAGTCGACGGTTCAGCTCATCAATTTCTCCGCCGATGCGTTTGCGCTCGGCTGAGCGGGAAGAACATCTGGACATCTGGCTCTTCAGTTTTTTCACCCGCTCGAGCACATGGTCGTAGATTTCCTTCAGATCCTTGATCTTCTTCATGAATTCGCGGCGGTGTTCGTAGAGAATGGACATGTCCTGGATCAGGTGGGTAATCTCCACCAATTTCTTGGCACGCACAAAATTGGATGATTTCGATTTTTTCAGGTTTTTAAATTCCCGTTTTAAGCGGTTGAGTTCTTCGAATTGCTTGAGGAAATTGTCGCGCAGTTCCTGTTTTTTTGATTCGTCGTATATGTCTTCACTGACATCAATGACCTCGTCTATTTTCTTGTGGCCTTCCAGCACATCCTGGCCCAGTTTGATCACCAGGTTCAGGACAATGTTGGTTTTTGACAGGGCCTTGATCACTTTTTTTTCACCGCGTTCAATCTTGCGGGCAATATTGATCTCTTCATTGCGGGACAGCAGGTTAACGCTGCCCATTTCCCGCAGATACTGTCGCACCGGGTCGCCGACTATCTCGGCTCTATCCCCGCCCGACTTGGACGCTTTTTTCGCCGGTTTTTTGGACGGCTTAATCTCGTTTTCCTTCAGAAAATACTTGATGTGCTTTTGATTTTTCTTGACCGCATCATCGCTGCCGAAAATATAGGTTATGGCCGACATTTCAATGATACCGAAACCTTTCTTGACCCTTTTCAAGATGGCCTTGAGTTCTTTGCGGAAGTTATCCAGAAAATCGTTGTACTCGTTGAGCTTTTCCTGGTTCAAAACCGATTTCTTTTTCATGACCTTGATATTCAGTGAAGCCAAATGGGAGGTGATCTCTTTTTTTTTCTTTAGCAGGTTGTTCTCATTTAAAAAAACCATGAAATCATCATGCTTGATCTTGGCATCATTGACCTTGGCAGTTTCGATCAACTCCTTAATGATAACCGAAGAAACTGCGCTTTGGGCTACATCAACGGCAGACTTGGATGGTTGTTTTTTTACGCTGGCGGGAGGCTGGGCCGCATGCTTTTTCGGTTTGATGACTTCCTTGTTCGC
The DNA here is from genome assembly GCA_022865785.1 of Candidatus Aminicenantota bacterium. Classification (GTDB taxonomy): domain Bacteria; phylum Acidobacteriota; class Aminicenantia; order UBA2199; family UBA2199; genus UBA2199. The sequence goes on along the minus strand of JALHTJ010000132.1, from coordinate 24,749 downwards.
TCCCCGGGCCGACTGCTTTTTTACCCTGGCGGCTGGTTTGAGCGGTTGTTTTTTCGGGATTGTGGATGAACTTGCCGCCTTTCTCTCAGGTTTCTTTTTCAATATGTTCCTCCCGGAAACATCCGCTTCTGGTTTTAATCAAAGCGTTCTTCTGCTTCATCAACTGCTCGACTTTCTTGAAATTTTTTTCTCTTTCCGCCACGGCGATATCCTGGTTCAAAAGCTTGTTCCTGTTCAAAGCCATTTTTTTTTGAAAATTGCCGATACTGGTGATGATATCCTTTTCGATTTCCGCACGGTCCTTTTTCATCTGCATTTTTTTTGAAAAAATATCATTGAGCCTGGCTTTTTCGGAGGCGCTAAGCGCTTTTGTGATCTCGGCAAAACGAATCTCGCCATGCTCTTCATAACAGACGAAAAGCAGGCGAATAATGTTGCGACTGGCCAGACCAGCCAGAAGTTCATTGTTGAAAAACTCCCTGATCTCCGGGATCACTTCCGGGGCGCGCAGGAGCGCTTCCAGGACCTTTTCTTCCATCAGGGTTATTTTCAGAGGCTGTTCGGAATTCTCCTTTTGCTGGCCCGGCTGGAGCCCAAGTTTTAAAAGATCGGCTGACGTTTTAAAAAAAGCGGCCATCCTGTGAATGTAATCTTCACGGATCACCGGATCGGACATTTTAGCGGTCGCGGCCATGACCAGGTCCAGGCCCTTTCTTTTCTGGTCAGGAATGGAAAGATCGAATTCGCGGGCGGCTTTGTTCAACAAAAAATTAAATCCGTCTTCGGTTCTAAGTAAGGCCTCGTGCAGGGCTTGCGTGCCCTGGGTGCGGACAAATTCATCGGGATCCTTCGCCCCCTCGAACACGACGATGCCGGGGTTGACGTTCTGTTCGAACATTTTCTCAATATTGCGAACCGTGGCCGCCTCACCGGCGGCATCACGATCGTAAAAAATATGGATGACATTGCAGAACCTCTTGAGCAAATGGACCTGCTTTTCGGTCAAGGCGGTGCCCAAAGAGGCCGCCACATGGCGAAAGCCGGCCTGGAAGAGGCTGATCATATCCAGGTAACCTTCGACCAACAGTCCGGTTTTTTCCTCTTTCATGTAGTGCTTGCTCAGGTGGAAGCCGAAAAGATGGTTGCCTTTTTTATAGATCGGAGAATCGGGAGAATTCAAATACTTGGCCCCAACAGGGGTCGCGCCAGGAGCGCTGACCGCATCATCAAAGATGGTGCGGCCCCCGAAAGCAAGTAAGGTTCCGGTTTCTGAAAATATAGGGAACATGATCCGGCCCCGGAAACGGTCGTAGGTCCTGTTTTTTTCTTTTTTAACCAGCAGGCCCAGCTCAAGCGCTTTCTCCAATACTGCTCCCTTTTTTCGCAAATACCCGCTTAAGCCCTCCCAGGAATTTGGCGCGTAACCCAGGGCAAAATGTTCAATGGTTTCTTTATTTATGCCGCGGTTTTTCAAATAAGCCAATGCCGCTTTCCCCTCACTGGCGCTGAAAAGGTTTTCTTTAAAAAATTCACAGGCAAGTTCATTAATTAACAGATAGTCATCTTTTTTAACCGATTTGAAACGGCTTTTTTCCAAAGGAATATTGAATTTTTCGGCCAGGAAATTCATGGCTTCGACAAAAGAAATATTTTCCATTTCCTGCACCATGGTAAAAATATCTCCGAAACGGTTGCAACCGAAACAACTGAAACTGTTTTTATCGGGCATAACGAAAAAAGAAGGCGTTTTTTCAGTATGGAAAGGGCACAGCGCTTTAAAATTTTTGCCTGCCGGTTTCAGACTCACATAAAGCGAAGCAACATCGACGATAGAGATATGCTCTTTTATTTGATCTTTTGAATCCATTAAAAAAAACTATATGATTAATTATATTGCGCTATTTTTTACTTTCTGTCAACAAAAAAACCGCTCTTTTAAAAAGAAATCAACATACAGATGCCTGCCTGCAGGCCTCCCAAGTCAACTTCCGCGTCGATATTCTCGGGCTTGATCTTGAGCTGGTCGAAACGGGCGCCGAAATCAAAGGAAAAATGGCGATTCACTTTTAATTCAAATCCGGCTTCCAGTGACAAATTGCTGCCGCTCCCCTTGATATTGCCGATCACGGATTCTTCCTTGAAACTCAGGTAATTGAAGCCGACGCCGAGGTATGGGTTGAAAAAGCCCAAAGCGAAACTGTAGCGCAGGAAGGCATGGACCGGCAGCAATGTCAAGGTTGTCTTGTCCTCAGTGAAAGTGGTTTGGGAAATAACTTTATACTGGGAAGCGGAAAACCAGAAATACAAGCCCTGCCAGATATGAACCCCCAGCCTGCCGCCGTACAGCACATCGCCCTCGCCATAGATCTCCTTGAGTGGAATGCTTTTGGGCTGAAAATATCCGGCATAGGGGCCAATCTTGAATAACACGAATTTCTTAGGCGCCGGCGGGGCCGATGCGGCAACATCCAGCGTCTGAGTTTTGCCAGGAGCTGAAATCGTAGGCTCGGCAGCCGCAATCACATCCGGAGCAGCGGCGACCGCAACCACAAACTGGACGGGTTGGCGCCCGAGGTCACCCTTCCAATCAAATATTTTGACCAGGTAATTGCCAGGTTTTTTATAACTGTAATTCACCGACGATCCAACCAGTACGTTTGTTTCTTTTTTACCAGGCAGGATAGTGCCGTCGCCCATGTCCCAACGCAGGTGATTCGGGGAATTGAAATTGGAAGCACTGAATTGCATGGGCAGCCCGGCAATAGCCTTGGCCGGTTCCATCCGTATCTGGCGCGGATCAGCGCCGACCACTAACTCCGTTGTCAACGGCGGCTGGTTTTTATCTCCCCCTGAATCATAAGCCTTGACCGTATAGGAGCCGGGAGCCGCGTAAACATGGCTCACCTGGAAAGTGGCCTTGACCACGCCCGGTCCGGGGCCTGGATTGATCTCAGTACCGTCACCCAGATCCCAGGCGATTTTTTTCGGAGTACGGAAATGTTGGGCGGTGATGACCATAGGGTGATTGGCTAGAGGCTGTTCCGGAGCGATATGCAAAACGCGGGTTTGGACGCTGACAGTCACCTGGGCCCGGACGGGGGTCGATCCCATGTTGCCTTTGTCATCATAAACCCTGACCTGGAATTGGCCGGCGGCGGCATAGGCGTAGGCCATGGTGACTTCCTGTCCCGGCGCTGCTTTGCCCCCGCTGGTCAATATAGTGCCGTCCCCCATATCCCATTTCAGCAGATTAGGCGTGCGGAAATTGCTGGCAGTGAATAGCACCGACTGGCCGGCAACCGGAGCGGACGGTGAGTAGGTGACCCGCCTGCTTTCAGTCAGTGCCTGTACGACAGCCGCAGGAGCTGTTTCCACTTCACTGCGCAGGACATACCAGGCATCCGCCTGGGGCTTGGCTGATACGTTCAAGTCGGCAACCTGGAAATATTCGCCGTTTTCTCCCATGACCAAGAGTATGGTACCGAAACCGATCTCCTTGATGATCTTGGCGCCGGCATTGGCAAGGATGCGGATCTTGGCAAAGCGGACAATTACCCTGACCCTGGGCGCATCATTCTTAGCCTGGTCGGCAGCCAGCAGGGATTGCGCCCCCGTTGCCGGGCCGGATTCGCTTTTCCAGGCAGGACCGCAGATGAAAAAAACAAAAAACAACGTGAATACAAGCAAAACTCTTTTTGTTTTCATGGCGATTCACCTTATCATGCCCTTTTTAAAAAGTAAAGATTGCAAAATAAAATTCGATTTGTTATGTTCACTCCATGGAAAAAGTTTTGGCTATGGGATTTTCTTTTGTCGTCTTTGTCATCGGGTTGGCCTTTTTGATAACCGGCCGCATTGCCCTCGGCCTCCTGCTGTTTGCGGTTTCCCTGTTTCTTGTTTTCCTGGCCTTCCGCAAAAAAGAAACCATGATCATCGAACAGAAAATCGATATCGGCGGCGAAATCAACTCGCGGATACTAAAATGCAAGAATTGCGGTGCCGAATTGAATAAGGAAGCCATGGAAGTGAAACTAGGTGCGGTTTTTATCGCCTGCCCCTACTGCAGCAGTCAATACCAGCTCGAGGAAGAACCAAAATGGTGAAACAAATTAAATTTTCCGCTGTCCTTCTTGTGCTGGCGTTGGCGTTGTCCTTGCCTGCCGCGGCAGCCGACTACTACTTCAAGGTCGATACCCTGAAAGCCGTGCTCACGGTTCAGCCGGACAGCTCGGTTGAAATCCGCTACGCCATCACCTTCAGCCCCGAAGCAGGCAGCCACCCCATCGACATCGTGGATATCGGTCTGCCCAATGAAAATTATGATATCCGTACAGCCAGGGCGGCCATTGCCGGCAGCGAACTGAACGACATCAGGAATTCGCAATATGTCAAACCCGGTGTGGAAATCCATCTTGGCAGCAGGGAGATCCGTCCGGGTCGGACCGGGACCCTCGAATTCGCCATCAAGGTCGGGCAGATGATCTATCCCGACAGCGACGACAGCCGTTTCGCCTCCCTGCAGTTCAAGACAACCTGGTTCGATCGCAAATATGTTTCCGGCAATGCCGAACTGCTGGAAATTCAATTCAATCTGCCTCCGGGCACCACTCCCGAGCAAGTAAAATACCATGGCTTCGGCCGTTCCGATAATCAGCCCAGCGAAACATCCTATCAAAATAACCGTGTGGTCTACATCTGGCGCTGGACAGGCCAGCCGGCATCGGTCCCTTACGCGGCCGGGGCTTCCTTTTCCAGGAATCTGGTGGCTAGTGTCTATTCCCCGCCCCGTCCCTCTGTACTCAAAGCATTGTTCACCGCGTTCTTGGCTTTTTTCGGCTTCGTTTTCACCCTGACTCCCTTATGGATCATCGCTTTGATCATTTTTATCGCCGTGCGCTCCGGCCGCAAGCGCATGAAACAATACCTGCCGCCGCGCCTCGGCATCGAAACGGGAGGCATCAAACGAGGCCTGACCCCGCCGGAAGCGGCATTGCTCCAGGAACTGCCTCTCTCCCAGGTGATCCTGCTCATCGTTTTCGGACTGCTGAAAAAAGAAAAAATAGCCATCAAGGAGAAATCAGCCAAGGATTTCCGCTTTCATGAACAGAAACAGGAAGGACTGGAACTCCAGGAATACGAAACCTCTTTCATCACCGCAATTGACAGCGAGAACCGTCTGAATAAGACAACCTTGCGCAAGATGTTCACCAACATGATCAGCGCTTTGCAGAAAAAAATGGCCGGCTTTTCCCGGCGTGAAACCAACATGTACTACCTGTCGATCATGAACAAGGCCTGGGAGCAGATAAAAAACTCTCCGCGCGACAAGCTTCCCGAAGAACTGGCCGCTTCCCTGGAATGGCTGGCCCTGGATCCTGAATATGAAAACAAATTGGGTCCTTTTACCGAAGACGCGCTGTTCACACCGGGAAACCGTGATTACTGGTACCGCCATTTTCCGCAACGAACCACGGGAACGGGGGCCAGAACGGTCCCTGGCAAGGGCTATGGCCAGACCGTCAGCGGCTCGGCCAATCGCTTCGTCCAATCCCTTCAGGTTTTTTCAAGCGCCCTGATCGGTGAAAGCGCCGCGTTTACCTCGGCCATTACCAAAGTGACCAATCCGCCGCCGGTTGCCCAATCGTCGGGTTCAGGCGGCCATGGCGGCAGCAGCTGCGCTTGCGCCTGCGCCTGCGCCGGCTGTGCCTGCGCTTGCGCCGGAGGCGGCCGATGAAAACCTATTCTGGAAAAAAAGCTATCGCCGCCATACTGGTTGCCCTGGCCGCCTCCGCTTTTGCCGCCGCGGCCGCTGCCCAACTGTTCAGCCGCGGACGTTTCCTGGCCTTGCGCCTGGGCGTTTCCCGCTACGAAAACACCCGCGGCTTGTTTCCGGCCTTATTCGTTTTCCTGGCACTGATGGTTCTGCTGACGCCGCTGCTGCTGCGTGCCTACGCCCGCATACGTTACCCTGAATTCCCGGCTCCCGGCCTGTTCCACTACTACAACAGTGAAAAATTCGGCGCCAAGCGCATCCACCTGCGCGTGGAAAAAGACAGGACGGCTATTCTGATGGTCGACGCCTACCGCGTGGTTCATCTCAACATCACGGCAGCGGCCATGATCAAGTACTTTCTCGACGACACCCCGCAGCGCGAAAGCCGCCGCCGCTTAGCCGCAGCCTTCAATATCAGCCAGGCCAAAGCCGGCCGCGACTATCACGAGGTGCTGGAAAAGATCGACCTGCTCATAAACCGCAGCGATATCTGCCCGGTGACTTTTTTCGGCATCGACAAGATCGAAGCCTTCCAGACTCCTGTTTCGGCCCCCTACCGCATGGACATGGTTTTAACCTACCGCTGCAACATCAACTGCTCCCACTGTTACAACCAGCGCCGCGAATCCACCGAGTTGACTACTTCCGAATGGAAAAAGATCATTAAAATCCTTTGGGACCAGGGCATCCCCCACATCGACTTCACCGGCGGTGAGCCGACCCTGCGCCAGGATCTGGTCGAACTGATCACCTACGCCGAGGATCTGGGCCTCATCACCGGACTGCTGACCAACGGCGTGCGCCTGGCCGATGCCGCGTACGTCAGGCAGCTGAAGCAAGCCGGCCTTGATTATATGCAAATCACCCTGGAATCACACCTGGAGGAGGTCCACAACCAGATGGTTGGCAGCGACTCCTTCCGCCATACCGTGCAGGGGATCCGCAACGCCGTCGAGCAGGACATTTATGTGCTAACCAACAGCACGATCACCAATGCCAACAGCGACCTGATCGCAGAGATCGTCCCTTTTTTGAAAAACTTGGGAGTCAGATCCTTTGCTGTCAACTCTATAATCAAGGCCGGAAAATCGCGCCACCAGGACCCCGGGTTGAGCGAAAAAGAACTCTTACCAGTAATCAAACAACTGCAGCAGAAGGCCGCACAGGAAGGGATGAGACTCACCTGGTACACGCCGACGCAGTATTGCCGACTGAACCCGGTGGAACTCGACCTGGGCGTCAAGCAGTGCACGGCCGGCAAATACAACCTGGCCGTCGAGCCCGACGGCACGGTCATTCCCTGCCAGAGTTTTTTCCGGCCCCTGGGCAATATCCTTAATGATCCTTTTGAAAAAATCTACCAGCATGATTTTCTGGTTTCCCTGCGCCGCCGCGACTGGGCCATGGACAAATGCCGGGAATGCGAATGGCTTTCCACCTGCGGCTGCGGCTGCCCGCTGCAAATCAGCGAAGATTTTTTCTGCTGCCCTGACCTTTTGAGCAACCCGTGAAAAATATCCGCGCCGAACTGGAAGCACGGGAAAACAATGTCCTGCACCCGCGGGCGGCGCGCAGCAGCGACAGCCACCGCCAGCGCCCGGAGAAGCCCTCGCCGGTGCGCACCGAGTTCCAGCGCGACCGCGACCGCATCCTGCACTCGAAAGCCTTTCGCCGCCTGAAGCACAAGACCCAGGTATTCATCTCCCCGGAAGGCGATCATTTCCGCACCCGGCTGACCCACACCCTGGAATTGAGCCTGATCGCCCGGACCATTGCCCGGGCCCTGAACCTGAACGAGGACCTGACCGAGGCCATCGCCCTGGGCCACGACCTGGGCCATACCCCTTTCGGGCATATCGGCGAAGCGGTCCTTGATGAACTCTGCCCCGGCGGTTTCCGCCATTACGAACAGAGCCTTAGGGTGGTCGACAAGCTGGAGAACAATGGGTTGGGACTGAACCTGACCGCGGAGGTCCGCGACGGCATTCTCAAACACTCCAAGGGCCAGGGGGAAGTCATCCCCAAAAAACGCGAGCTGCGCCCCCTCACCCTGGAAGGCCAGATCGTGCGTCTGGCTGACATCATCACCTACGTCAACCACGACATCGACGACGCCAAGCGGGCCGGGATCATTTCTGACGGTGATATCCCCGAATCGAGCAAAAAGCTCCTGGGCAGCAAGTATGCCAAACGCATCGACACCATCGTCATCGACGTCATCAACGAAACTTTGAATAACAATCTGGAGATCATCACGACATCCGCTCCGGTCTTTGCCGAATTGCTCAGATTGCGGGATTTTCTTTTTCAAAATGTCTATTTCCGCCTCGAAAGGATGAGCGAAAAGGAGAAGACCAGGGAGATCCTCCTGGCCATCCATGCCCATGTCGGCCGCGACCCGCAGGCCTACGTCAACCCCTACCCTGAAAATGATCCCGTCGCGGTCAGGGTCATAGACTTCATTGCCGGCATGACCGACAACTACGCCCTGAACCTGTTCAGGAAGATATCTTTTCCCGCATACCTAAGCTAAAAAACAATAATGAACTCAAATAATGTATACCGGCTCGAGATCAAGAACCTTTGCACTCGCCGAGTTTTCTTAAAAATTTAAAATCGCAGTTTGACATTGCAAATATTTTCCCGCAAAATTCACATATGAGAAAACCTAGGGGCCGAAGGAATTTTTTTCCACAAAATTATGGAGGGCAAAAATGAAATTAAAGCATCTTGGGGTAGTGCTGGTAATGGTATGCCTGGCGTCTTTTTCCTGCGTCACCAGCAGCGAAACAGACGACAATAACGATTCCAATCCGCCCGTATTTCGTAAGTGATCCCTGCCCGGGTTGCAAGTCCGAAGAATATATTGGCAATGTGACCGGCATCCGTTTCTTTAGTTATGTGAAGAATAACGGCGGCGACGGCAAGATCAGCATGACCATCGGCGCCGGAGACAAAAGCGCCTCCAAGGAGTTCAACGTAACTGCCGGGACAAGGTACGTTTTCCAAGCTTCCGTGCCGGTGGAAAAATCGAGTACAACCAATTTTACCTATGCCGCAAAATTCCCCGGGTCACCGGGATACACGGATACGCACGTGGTAAGCGGATATCACCACACGGGTGCACCCTATGACCTGCAGATGAACCCAAAATAAGCGAAATCATAGTTCGCTAATAAGTTTTTCATCCCCAAGAAAAGATAAATTTTTACAATCCCCCAACGAATACCCGCAAAACAAAACCGCCGCAGCTTTAAGAACTTTTAGCCGGCGGCGCTTGCCCCTGGATCATTTCACATCTTTTTTTTGCAGCCAGGGCCGGAAAGCTTTATCCAGTTCGCTCTCGTTCATGGCGCCGCTGACGCGGTGAACTTCTCCGCCCTTGATAAACATGATCAGGGTGGGAATGCTGAAGATCTGGAACTGGGAAGCCAGGCCGGGCTCGGCGTCGGTGTCGACCTTGGCCACGGTAATACCGGGCTGGGCGGCTGCGAATTTTTCCAAAGCCTTGGCCATCTGGCGGCAGGGCAGGCACCAGGCGGCCCAGAAATCCACCAGCATGGGTTGGGGATTCAGGCGGATCGAGGATTCGAAATTGTCAGTTGTCAGGATCCGCAAGCGGGGCGCATCCGTAAGCGGCAGCGGTTTCTTGCATTTGCCACACAAGGGCACGCCACGGTAATCATCACGGACACGGTTGGAAACGCCGCAAGCCGGACAACGGATTATTTCAACCATGTTTTTTCTCCACTTGAAGTTCACCGACCATTTCAACAAGTCGGTCCAGGCCTTCGACCATGTCGGTTTTTCCAACGATCCGGCCCTTTTTAAACAGCAGGCCGTGCCGCTTTGAAAAAGCCAGACCGATATCGGCGTCCTTGGCTTCGCCCGGGCCATTGACTTCGCAACCCATGATGGCCACGCGCACAGGACAGGGGAAACGGAGGCGGCCGATCTTTTTTTCAAATTCTTTCACCAGGGCGATAAGGTCAACGGAAGTACGGGCGCAGGTCGGGCAGGAAATAATCTCGATATCATTGCGGGCCAGTCCAGCTGCCATCAGGATCTGCCGGGCCACTTTGATCTCGCGGACAGGATTCGCGGTCAGCGAGACGCGGATGGTGTTGCCAATGCCGTCGAGCAGCAGGCTGCCGATGCCCAGGGCCGAACGGATGCTGCCGGAAAAAAAAGTTCCCGCTTCGGTAACACCCAGGTGCAGCGGATAAGGGCATTGGCGGTCGGCCAGCCGGTTGGCGGCTACCGTTTCCCTGACGTCGTGCGACTTCAACGAGATCTTCATATCAAAAAAATGTTGATCCTCAATGAATTTGATCTTGTCCAGCAGGGAGCTGACCATGGCCTCGGCCTGGGACAGCCCGGCCCGGCAATACTTTTTTTCCAGCGAACCGGCGTTCACGCCGATGCGGATGGGAATCTTTTTCTGGGCGGCCAGACGGACGACGGCTTTGAGTTTCTCATTGCCGCCGATGTTTCCGGGATTGATGCGGATGCCGTGGGCGCCGTTATCCATGGCCCCCAGTGCCAGGGTGGAGTCAAAATGAATATCGGCGATCACAGGCAGGGGCGATCGCGCCGTGATCTTCCCGAAGGCCGCCAGCGCCGATTTCGACGGGACGGACACGCGCACGATGTCGCAGCCGGCGCCTTTTAGCCGCCGAATCTGTTTCAGGGTGGATTCAACGTCTTCGGTCGCGGTATTGGTCATGGACTGAATAGAAACGGGATGGGCCCCGCCGATGCCGACCCGGCCGACGAATATTTCCCTTTTCATGTTGAAATTATAACGAATTCAGTAACAAGTAACAAGTCACAAGTGATGATGAACAGCAAAATAGCGAACTATTATTCGCGATTCTCTTCTTTCTTGAAACCCGCAAGTTCAATTTTAAAAACATAGGCCTCCCTGGACTCAAAAATATCAGTCATGGGGCGCTCGGCGTCAATCCGTTCTTTGAAGATTCGTCAAAAAAATCTTCCCCAAAAATCCTGTTCCAACGATCGTACATGTTGGCCAGATCCGCATAGGGTTGCCATTTGGTTATTCTCATATTAACCTCCTTTATTTTTTTTCTATAAGAAATATAGAATATATTTTCAATTCTATCTATATATCTTATTGTTTATATATTATATTTATATTAGTATCTTCATATCAATTTTTATCAATTTCCGCCTATTGATTTTCAAAGGCCTTTCGACTATTATGGTTTTATAAATGAAAACAGCAGACTTGCTCATCCGTGTCCGCCAGGGCGATCCCATGGCATTAGCCAAGGCCATCACCATGGTGGAAAACCGCAAAAAAGATTATAAAAGCCTGTTGGCGGGCATTTATCCATTGCCCGGCAAAGCCTTGAAGATCGGCATCACCGGAGCTCCCGGCTGCGGCAAGAGCTCACTGATCGAGAAAATGATCGCCGTATTGAAGACCCAGGGGGTGCCCATCGCAGTCCTGGCAGTTGACCCGTCGTCCCCATTCACGGGCGGGGCGCTGCTCGGTGATCGCCTGCGCATGATCCAGCACAGCAACGATGCCAACGTTTTCATCCGCAGCATCGCCAACCGGGGCCAATTGGGAGGATTGAGCCTTTCCACCCACGAAATCGTTGATTTGCTTATTGCGGCCGGCAAGGAGATCATCCTTATTGAGACCGTGGGCGTCGGCCAGTCCGAAGTCGACATAGTAAATGTCGCCGATATGGTGCTTATGGTGCTGAATCCCGACAGCGGCGACGAAATACAGATCTTCAAGGCCGGCATCATCGAGATCGCCGATATATTCGTCATCAACAAGGCCGATCTGGGTGGCAGCGACAACAAGATCAGCGAAATCAGGAACTATTTCGCCACTGCCGCCAGGAGCCCGCTGATCTTCCCCACTTCGATCAAGGAAGACAGGGGAATTCCTGAACTGCTGGCCGCGATCCGGCAATTCCAGCATGATGAAAGCGGCCGCATCGATGAAAAAAGGGCCAACATAAAAAGAAACTACGTGGAAAAGATTGTGGCCGAACGCTTCCGGGAAGAGATGCGCCTCGATTCAACAATAGAGGACATGCTCAAGACCGCGGCCACGGCCAATCCTTTGCAGCTGGCCGAAATGATCTTTCAGAAAATAAAAACAGGAGTCAGCAATGATAAAAAAAATTGACCATATAGCAATCGCGGTGAAGGATCTGTCCGCGGAGATCAGCCGCTACCGCGATGTGCTCGGCCTCGAGTATCTGGGCTCGGAAGTGGTCGCCGAGCAGAAGGTGACGGTAGCCTTTTTCAGGATCAACGATGTGCTCATCGAACTCCTCGAACCCACTGGAGCGGATTCCCCTATCAGCGCCTTTATAGAAAAAAAAGGCGGCGGCCTGCACCACCTTGCTTTGGAAGTGGATGACATCAAGGCCACCATCAAGCGTTTGCAGGAAAAAAACGTGCAGATGCTTAACAGCGAACCAAAAATCGGCGCCCACAACGCCCAGATAGCCTTCACCCACCCCAAAAGTTTTTCCGGAGTACTGTACGAACTGAAACAGAAATAGGATGAGTCAAAAAACCAGGCTGGCCATTCTTTGGCACATGCACCAACCCAACTACCAAAATCCCCACAGCAAAAAATTCGACTTGCCCTGGCTGCGCCTGCATGCATTGAAAGACTATTTCGGCATGGTTCATATACTGGAGGAATTTCCCTCTCTGCGCCTGACCTTCAACCTGGTGCCATCGCTGCTGGCCGGACTGCAACTTTATTTAAACGGCGTCAGCGATGAATTCCTCGATGTGTTTCGGAAAACCGCCGATGACCTGAACCCGGAAGAGATCCAGTTCCTGGTGCGCCATTTTTTTTCCATCCATTATGAAAACCATATCAAACCCTACCAGCGCTATGATGAGCTTTACAAAAAAAAAATGAAGCGCCTGGGGCAGCAGCCCGATCCCGATTGGCGGCGTGTTTTCACGACAGCCGAACTCCGCGACCTGCAGGTATGGTTTCAACTGACCTATTTCGACGAATTCTATAAAAACGGAGATCCCCGGGTCGAAGCCCTGATACGCAAGGGCCGGCAGTTTTCTGAAAGCGACAAGCAAACGGTCGGTGCCGTGGCAGACGAAATTTTGGGACGCATCATTCCCGAATACATAAAATTCAAGGACCTGGGCCAAATTGAGCTAAGTACCAGCCCTTTTTATCATCCGATCCTGCCGCTTTTGCTGGACCCGCAGGCCGGGAAAAAAGCCAACCCGAGCCTGGCCCCTTACGATCTTGATTTCAACTGGGAAGAGGATGCCCGGGCACAACTGCAGGCCGCGTTGGAATTGATGCAAAAGACATTCGGCACCAGGCCGCTCGGCATTTGGCCCCCTGAAGGAGGCCTTTCGGAAGCGGTACTGCATCTGCTTGAAAAATCCGCTATCGCCTGGACCGCTTCCGATGAGGAGGTCCTGAGCCGATCGCTGCCCCACCACCTGACACGTGACGCTGGATTCATGGTCAACGACCCGAAAGCGCTTTATACTTCATATTCCCTGGCCGGCAGTTCACTGAAGATCTTTTTCCGCGACCACCTGCTTTCGGACCTGATCGGTTTCTATTACCAGAAATTCCCGGCTGCGGACGCGGCAGCCGACCTGTTCAGCCGCATCAAGGCTATTGCCCAAGCCGGACCCGAGGGCTTAACCATCCCCGTCATCCTGGACGGCGAGAACGCCTGGGAATTCTATGTCCACAGCGGCCGTGATTTCCTGCGTGAATTCTACCGCCTGGTAAGCCTCGACCCCGAGATCGAAACGGTTACCTTTTCAACCGCCATGGAGCGCCCGGCCCGCGAACTGCAGAAATTAAAAAGCGGCTCCTGGATCAACGGCAATTTCGACATCTGGATCGGCGATCGTGACGACCAGCGGGCCTGGGAACTGTTGAAAAGCACCCGGGACTCTTTCATGTCCGCAAAAGGCAGGCTTACGCCGGAACAGGTCGGCGAAATCGAAGAACTCCTGCACACTGCCCAGGGCAGCGACTGGTTCTGGTGGTACGGCAAGGAAAACTACACTCCCGATATCGAAATTTTCGACGATCTTTTCCGCCAGAACCTGCAAAAAATTTACCAGCTCCTGGGCCAGCCGTTTCCCGAGGAACTGCTCATCCCCATCCCCAGCTCAACGCCCACCGACCGCCTGTCCATAATCGGGCCGCAGGATTACCTGGAGGCGCGAATCGACGGCCAGAACAGCGATTACTTCGAATGGCTGGACGCCGGGCGCGTCGACATCCTTTCCTACGGCGGCGCCATGAACATCGCCAACCCGCTGGTCAAGACTCTCTTTTTCGGTTTCAGCCATGACCATATTTTTCTCAGGATCGACACCAAGAAAAACGCCCGCACCTATTTTGAAAACGGGTTTTCGCTGCGTCTGCTGCTGCAAAACGAAAAGCAGCGCTGGCAGGGCGCCATACGCCACCAGGATGGGGAATTGGTTCTTGACGGTTTTTCTGACGGCGCCGGCGCAGCGGTCGGGAGGATCATTGAAGTGATCCTTCCCTTCCGCGCCCTGGCCCTCAACGAAGGCGGTGAATTCCGGCTGCAGATGCATTGGTCATTCAACGGCCAGCCTTTTCAGGCCATCCCGGCCCGCGAGCCGATATCCTTCAAAGTGCCCGACGCCCGCGCCTACTCGGCCTATTGGCAGGTGTGAAAATTTTTTTTCATTTTTGCCTGTTGCATTTTCCTGTGCCTTTGTCATATAATCACACATGACACAAAAGCCAGAAAAAAAAGCCAAGTTCACAATGCCCCACCCGATCGTGCTGATTTACGTCCTGGTGATCATGATGGTCATCCTGACCTGGATCATCCCCTCCGGCGAATTCCAGCGCGTGGAGACCAAAGTGGGCGGCAGCAGCCGCCTGGTCACCGTCCCCGGCACCTTCCATAAGGTCGCCCAGCAGCCGGCCGGCCTCGAGGCCCTGCTGCTGGCCCCGATCCGCGGTTTCCAGGACGGCATGCTGATCATCGTCTTTTTGTTTATCATCGGCGGCGCTTTCAACGTGATCAACGAGAGCGGCGCCATCAACCTGGCGATCCAAAGGATGGCCGCCGCATTCTCCCTGCACCCGAAGCTGAACCGCTTCATTATCCCGGCGCTGATGCTGGTCTTTTCACTTGCCGGGGCGGTGTTCGGCATGTGCGAGGAGACCATCCCTTTCATTCTGATATTCATTCCGCTGGCCATGTCGCTGGGCTACGACTCCATCGTCGGTGTAGCCATCCCCTTCCTGGGGGCTGCCGCCGGCTTCGCCGCCGCTTTTTTCAACCCCTTCACCGTGGGCGTGGCCCAGGGGCTCTCCAACCTGCCCCTGTATTCCGGCCTGACGTACCGCCTGATCGTGTGGGTTATCGGCACCGCGATCACCATCATTTTCGTCATGATCTATGCCGCCAAGATCAAGAAGGACCCCAAAAAAAGTCCGGTCTATGACCTGGACCGGGAGCGGGCGCAGGTCGCCCCGGCTGGTGCTGCCGACCTCTCCGAGTGGAACTGGCGCCACAAGGCGGTACTGGCGGTCTTCGCCGCCGGCATCATCATCCTGGTCCTGGGCATCCTGATCAAGCACTGGTATATCGAGGAGATCGCCGGGCTGTTCCTGGCCATGGGACTGGTCGCGGGCTTTGTCGCCGGCCAGGGTCCAAGCCTGGTCGCGCGTAACTTCGTTGCCGGCGCCCGCGACTTCGTCGGCGTGGCCTTTGTCATCGCCTGCGGTCGGGCCATCCTGATCGTTGCCCAGGACGGCAAGATCCTGGACACGCTCCTCTTCTATGCATCCAATTTCATTTCCATGTTTCCGCGCATCGTTGCCGCCCAGATGATGTTCCTCACCCAGAGCGTGATCAATTTCTTCGTACACTCGGGCACGGCCCAGGCCGCCCTGACCATGCCCATCATGGCCCCGCTGAGCGACCTGGTGCATATCACGCGCCAGACCACTGTCTTCGCTTACCAGCTCTGCGAGTTCGTCAACCCCATCCTGCCTACATCGGCGGTGACCATGGGCGTGCTGGGCCTGGCGCGCATCCCCTGGGACAAATGGGCGCGCTGGTTCCTGCCCTTGATGCTTATCCTGATGGCCCTGAGCCTGCTGTTGCTCATTCCTCCCGTGCTGATGAACTGGGGACCGTTTTAAAAAAAGGGGACAGGGTTCAGGGTCTAGGGTTCAGCCCCTTCTCTTCCCAAGAGAAGGGGTTGGGGATGAGTTGGTAGTTCACTTTCATTGCCGTTGCACCATCAATTCATCTACTCATCAACGAGGGCCCCTCTCCTTGTTTGTGTCATTTGCTCATTGCTGCTTGGAACTTATTCGTGATTTGGATTTATGGGCGCGATAACCGCGCCCTACATTTTTTCTTCCATCGGCACTTGTTACTTGTCACTTGTCACTTTATAATCTTCTAATGCTCTTCATCATCCCGCTGGCCTATTCCGCATTAGGCGCTTTCAGCATGGTTATGCAAACCATCCTGCTGCGGGAATTTTTCGTGGTAGCGGCCGGCAACGAGATATCCTTCGGCATCGCCATGGGCGGCTGGCTGCTCGGAGTCGGGGCCGGATCCATATGCGGGGCTTTTTTCAGCGCCCGCCGCTCGCGGACCGCGACCGCCTTTTCCTGGACAGCCCTGGCCCTGGCTGCCGCAGCCCCACTCCTGCTGGCCACGGTCCGCTGCCTGCATTTACTGGGCGTGATATCCCAGGGCACACTGCTGCCGCTGGCCAAAACTTTTTATCTTATCCCCTTGCTGACCATGCCCTTCAGTTTCATGAGCGGCTTTGCTTTTCCGCTGGCCGCCAAGCTCAGACCACAGTCCGAGGAAAATCGACCCCGCTTGCTGGTCGGAGCATATGTCTGGGAATGCCTGGGCGCCCTGGCCGGAGGCATGGCCTACACTTTCTGGCTTGTTGAAAAATACGATCCGCTTTTGATCATCCTACTGTTCACCCTGCCGCTGCTGATCGGGTCGGGCTGGGTGGCCCTGGTCCCTGCAAGGGACAAAAAAAACCTGGCCCTGCACCTGCTGGCTTTGACACTGACCCTTGCCGCTATCTTCAGTGGCGGAGCCGGCCGGATCGATTCCTGGCTGGTGCGGCAGAGATGGCTGGGAATATCCAGTTCCGATCTGATCGCCAACCGAGACTCCAAATATCAGAACCTGCAATTGGGATTGCGGCATGGACAATACAACTTGTACAGCAACGGCCAACTGGCAGCTGTGTTTCCCGATGACGACCCGCAAAGGATCCTGGCCGCCCAGATCATCAGCCAGCATCCCAGTCCCAGGGACATCCTGGTCATCGGCAGCGCCAGCAGCGGCCTGGCCAAGCATCTGCTGCGTTACAAGATCGCCCGGCTCACAACTGTGGAGATCGACGCCGAGTTTTCAGACCTGATTAGCGAGCACCTGAACGCCTCCGACCGCGCCGCCCTGCGCGACCCGCGCCTGCGCATGCTGATCATGGACGGACGCCGTTTTGTCAAGCTGGCCGCCCGGGCCGGGTCCGAGTCGCAACGCTTCGATCTGGCATTCATCAACCAGCCCGACGCCTTGACCGCGCAACTCAACCGCTATTATACCAGGGAATTTTTCAAGGATCTGAAAAAGATCCTGACCCCGGGCGGAGTTGTGGCCCTGCGCCTTTCCGCTTCGGAAAACTACGCATCGGATATCATCAATCCCTACACCTCGGTCATTTTTCAAACCCTGAAAAGTGTATTCCCCTTCATTGCGGTTTCTCCGGGACCAACCAGTGCTTTTTTTGCCTCTGCTGAAGAAGCGATCGTCACTACTGAAAGCCAAGTCCTGGCTGAACGCTACCGGGCCCTGGTCCTGGCGCCCGGCGGGTTGGGGCGGATATTCACTTCATTGTACCCGCTCGAAAAAACCGCTGCAATCAGCGCCGCCCTGCAAAAGCACAAGGCCCGGGAATTGAACCGCGACCAGCGGCCCATTGCTTATTTTTTAGGCGGCCGTATGCTGGGCTGGAGCAGCGGCAGCCCACTGACGGGCCTGTTTCGCCTGCTCGGGAAAGTGAAATTCACAATCGTTCTCATGATCATGGGACTGCTGCTGCTGCCGGTATTCCTGCTCACTTTATTCAGACGGAAAAAACAGGTCGGCCTGGCGCAGATCCTGCCGGCCGCCGCCAGCGGCGGCTTTGCCGGACTCTCCTTTGAAATCACGGCCATTTTTATTTTCCAGAACACCTGGGGATTTGTCTACCAGGCAATTGGCTTGCTGATCGCCCTGTTCATGCTGGGCCTGGGTGCCGGAGCCGCGCTGGCCAACCGCAACATTGAAAAAAAACTCCCGACGGCCGAACAAGCCGCGCGTTGGCTTGCCGGGATCCAGATGCTCATCGCCGTCCTGAACCTGGGCTGCCTGCCGCTGCTCAGGATCAATTTCAGACTGGGTTGGCCGGGACAATTCCTCCTGGCTGCCTGGCTGGGCGGCATGGGGCTGCTGGTCGGAGCAATACTGCCTCTGGGAATGCGCGTTATGAGGCGGATGCCGGCCGGACTGAGCGCCGGGCTGCTGAATGCCGGTGATTATCTGGGCGGGGCTATCGGTTCACTGGTGATGGCTGCATTTTTCCTGCCGCTTCTGGGCACAGGCAACAGCTTGCTGCTGATCTCCCTGCTGTCGCTGGTTTCAGCCGCTCTCCTGCTTCTGGCGGCCGGGTCCGGGCCGCGGCCAACCTGCAAACAGTAAAAGGCAAAAGCCGCAGCGGGATAAAAACAAGGGTGCGAGTGATTCGCTGAAATCTAATGGGCCGAAACCAATCCCTGCCAATCGTTTAGTACCTGGATGGCTTCTTCCAGGATCGGATCCTTGCGCAAGTCGGAAAGCCATTGTTTTCTTTTCTCGCTTATGGGATCGGTCGCGGCTGCTTCAGCGCTCCCGGTTTTTGCTTCATTGACCGTGGCCCGAATATGGGCAATCTCGACCTGTTGCTGGTTGAACCTGTCGGCCTCTTGAAAAAGCGTTTCCTGCTCGGCCTGGAAATTTTGCAGGTTCAGGGTCACCAGGGTCACTTCACGCTGCTTTTTCAAGCGGACGATATTTTCAGCGATCTGCTGGAAACGGGCGTTGGCCTCCCGCCTTTTTTGACTGCGGCTTTTCAACTCCGCCAATTTGCCCGGATCAAGAGCCCATGGTGAAAAGGAAAGCTGGGAAACCGTGTCCCAAGGCAGGGAGTATTTCTGGCTTTTTTCACCCACGCCGAGGTAGGTATACAGATCGGGCAGGACGATATCCGGGACCACTCCCTGATACTGGGTGGAAGCGCCGGTAATGCGATAATATTTCTGCACGGTCAAAGCGATGGCTCCCAGCGGCCGCAAATGCTTCATGTCGTTGGTGAGAAAACGGTCCAGGTCGAGCATGACCTGCACCGTGCCTTTGCCGAAAGTATGCTCGCCGCCGATGACCACGGCCCGGCGGTAGTCCTGCAAGGCCGCGGCTACGATCTCCGAAGCCGAGGCGCTGAGAGAGTTGACCAGGATAACCAGCGGCCCACGATAGCTGATTTCACCGTCGCGGTCTTCATATACCTGGGGCGCCGAATGCCTGTCTTTCACCTGCACCACCGGACCCCTTTCAATAAAAAGTCCGGACAATTTCACGGCGTCATCCAAGGCCCCGCCGCCATTGCTGCGCAGGTCCAGGATCATGCCGTCCACGCCAAGGGCGACCAGTTCCTGCAACTCCTTTTTCACGTCATCGCTGGCGTTGCGCCCGGAAGAACGGTTGAAATCGTGGTAGAACTTGGGCAGGTAAATATAGCCAAATGATTTTTTCAGTTTGTCGTCGGTCAGAACGGCGGAACGGGCGTAGGTCTCCTGGATCTCGACTACATTACGCACCAGGGAGATCTGCATGATGCGGCCGTCGGTTTTTTTGACCGTCAGGCGCACCAGACTGCCTTTTTTGCCGCGCACCAACCGGGCGGCATCACTAACGCTCATGCCCACGATATCGACGGGCTCCTCGTCGCCCTGGCCGACCTTGAGGATGAGGTCTTCGACCTTGAGTAGATTCTGGATCCAGGCCGGACTGCCGGGAATGACATCGAAAATCTTGATGAAACCGTCGTCTTCACCCAGCAGGGCCCCGATGCCTTCAAGGGTGCCCGACATCTCGATATCAAAATCTTCCTTGGCCCGGGGCGGGAAATACTGACTGTGCGGATCAAATATGGCGATCAGAGAATTGAAGAACAGCGACTGCATATCATCCGACCTTTCCTGGAGCAGGCGTTTGAAAAGCCGCTGCACGCTCTTTTGCACCGCTTGCCGCGCCCGGATTTCCAGAGCCGCGACAAAGGGACTGTTTGCTTTTGTGCTGCCGTTTTTTTGTCCGGCCTCGGTTTTTTGCAGATTGAGATACTGGGTCAGCGTGAGGTATTTCAACCACTTTTCCCACCATTCCCGCAGTTGGGGAAGATCGCGGCTGGTCTCCCTTTTGTCAGAATCTAGTTCGATCCAATCATCCCTGGAAAAATCAAAAGGTTTGCTTAATATCTCCAGGCAGATACCGCGGACCTGCAGCACGCGCTGACGCAAAAGCTGTTTGCCCAATCTCGGCAGGGAAAAATCCCCGCTGCGCAATTCATCGTCTATCTTGAAGGTGTAGGCTTTGAGGGTTTCCAGATCGGCCTGGATCAGAAAACTCTTGCCATTGTCCAAATACTTGGTATATTGGGCGAAACTTTTCGCCGAAAAATCGTCATCAATTTTTTTGCCGCTGTAATGCCAGTTGGTCAGCCAGTTGCCGATCAGTTGACTCAGAACCTTTTCCCGTTCCTGGCCGTCGGCGGCGGGCTGCAGTGCCCCGGAAAACAACAACGATAGCAACAGGATCAGAAGCATTTTGGTTTTCATGGGTCTTCCTTAAGAACAATATACGATTGTAACCCGCTTTTCGCCCAGAAACAAGTAGAGCAAACCCACATTTCTGAAGTTTAGTGAGATCGGAGCGATTTTGTTGGCTTGCTGCGAATAAAAATTTCTATTTACTCGATATTGGCACTGACAACTGAAGCGAGCTGCATCATGTCAATGGTTTGTCCGCTTTGCAGGCCGGTAAAATCGGTCACTTTGCCACTGGATTTGCTGGTAACTTTGGTATTCTTAAAAAGCTTTAAAAGCTTTTCATCGGCAACAATGAATTTCCCGGCGCCTTCCGGTCTGCCGTTGACGGTTTTTGCTTGCAGTTTGTTCGCTTTGATGTGGTCCCAGAGTTTTTTCGTGATCTCCAGGCGCGGCAGTTCACTTTTACCGACAAACGCCGCCAGATCAGCCTTCAATTTCACCGGTTTGTTCAAGCCTTTTACTTCCATATTGTTTTTCTCCTAAATTTGATTCGCGCCCATTATAACATAAAAAATTGCATTACTATTAATATTTTTCTTCCGGGCAAACTATCTGTTTCTGCCGGGATCAGCCGCGAAAATCTATGTTATAATTATTCATGCAGTTTCTGGACAAATTGCCCGTGGACGGCTACCGCGACGAGATCATGGGCGCCATCGCCGCCAACCCGGTCGTTATCCTGACCGCCGAAACCGGGGCCGGCAAGTCCACCCGCGTCCCCTGGTGGCTGTGGCAAGCGGGCAAGAAGGTCCATGTCACCCAGCCGCGGCGCATCGCCGCCCGCGCCCTTTCCAATTATGTGGCCCGCGCCTGCTCGGTGCCCTGGGGACGGGAGATCGGCTACCAGACCGGCCTGGACGGCAACCGCTCCGCCGCGACCTCACTGCTATACCTGACCGACGGCGTGCAGATGGTCCGCGAGATACAGGGCAACCGCGATTACGATGTGCTGATCCTGGACGAGATACACGAATGGAATCTTAACCAGGAAGTGCTCATCGGCCTGGTTAGAAAAAACCTGGACAGCGGTTTTTTTAAGCTGAGCGGCAAACGCGCGGTCATCATGAGCGCCACGCTCAAGGCCAGGCAGATTTCAACTTTTTTGAACCAGGCTCCGGTGATTACCGTCCCCGGCCGCGGCTTCCCGGTCGATTGCCAGCGGCGCCACCCTTGTTTCCTGCTGCCCGACGCCGCCAACCTGCTCGAAACGGGACACAATGTCCTGCTTTTCCAGCCCGGGAAACAGGAGATCGACGAGACCATCCGCAATCTGAAGGAATTGCTGGATCATGACAACCAGAAAGCGGTCATCCTGCCACTACATGCCGAGCTCTCCATCACCGAGCAGTCCAAGGTTTTCAAGAATTATCCCCTGCCCAAGGCGGTGGTAGCCACTGACATCGCCCAGACCAGCCTGACCATCGACGACATCGACGCGGTCATCGACAGCGGTGTCAAAAAGGAAGTGCGCCTGGTCAGCGGTATCGAGGGTCTTTACCCCACTGAGATATCCACCTCGGAATGCCGGCAGCGCGCCGGCCGGGCCGGCCGTGTAAAAAAGGGGCTTTATATCCTCTGCTCGGAAAGGGGTATGGACGACCGCCTGGATTACCCGGAACCGGAGATCCGCCGCCTCAACCTGGAGAGCGTGGTGCTGCGCATGTGCAAATGGGGGCTCTCGCCCCTGGAGTTCAGCTTTTTTCACCGTCCCAACCGCAGCCTGATCCTGAAAGCCATCCAGAACCTGAAAATTTTCGGGGCTCTGACCCCGGAAAACATGGTGACAGCAGACGGACGGCGCATGGCCGAACTGCCGCTGTCATTGCGCGGCGCCCGACTGCTGCTGGAAGCAGAAAAGGGCGGCCGGCGGGTCACGGACCGGGCCTTGAAAGTCATCGCCATTTTTGAGACCCGCGGCGTCGTCAGCAAAGAATTTGCCGGGGAATTTTATACCAATTCCCCGTTTAAATCCGACCTGCTCAACCAGCTCGACCTTTGGGAAGACCAGAAGCACAACGCCCGTTTGCTATCGGCCAAGAAAGCCGCCCTGGCGCGGGAGATCTACGGCGAACTCAAGAAACGGCTGGGCGGGCAGCCGGTCAAAGGCCCGCTCACTGCGGCAGAGCAAAAACATCTTTTCAGGGCCATCCTGTCGGGCTTTTGCGACGGTGTGTATTTCAAGGGCGACGGTGTCTACTGGCGCGAAGGCGAGGAACGGCAGATCGAACGCACCTCGATCCTGAACCAAACCAAGCCGGAAATGGTGGCCGGATTACCCTTCGATCTGATCATCAACCGTGAAGACCAGAAAACCGGCAACAAGGAGGAAAAGTATCTGCCCCTGCTCACCTTCTGCTCGGAACTTTCTTTCCTGCAGTTGGCAGAGCTCAAACCCTTCAGTTATGAAAAACGACGGCGCATCCTTCTGCAGGACGACAAGCTCAGCGTCAGCGAAGAAATTTTTTTTGGGGGTCGGCTGATCAAAACCATGGCGGTCGAGCCCGACTGGACCCGCCCCGATGAAAAACACGCCATATTGACGCTGGCCCTGGAGTGGTTTGAAAAAAACTTTGAGCATTTGCCCTGCCGTGCTGAAATCGAGAAGAACCGGGGCTGGTTCGTTGAAGCGTCAGGTGCCTTGAACGAAAAACTGCCGCCCTTTGATCTCTGCCTGCGCGATTATTTATACCGCCAGCTGCGCCGCAGCCTGAAGATCGATGACCTGCGCTTCTTTTTCCAGTTCCATCCCGCCCTGCAGCGCATTGATCTCCACCACCTGCTCCCCCATCGCTGGCTAAAAAAACTGAAATCGGCCCGCTGGCCCAAGCAGCTGCAGATCAAGGATATGGATATCCCTCTGGAATATATCAAGGGCAAACCCTACCTGGCTCTGGATCAGGGGCAATTTCACCGCATCGAAGCCGCTGAGATCCGCCTGCCCAGCGGTGAAGCGCCGGGCTTGCGCCTGCAGGGAGAAACGTTCCCCGACTGGACCGCCGCGGCGGCCCATTACAATGCCTTCCTTAAACGGGAAATATTCGAACGCAAGTGGCGCCACGAAAAAAAATGCGTCCAGATCGGAGATATCCTGGATATCCCCTTCCCCCTGGCTTTTCAGGGCGGCAACGGCAAGGACAACAGCCGTTTTGAATTCTATTCGGCCCCGGCTTTCGAAGACGGTGAAGTTTTCCTTATCCATTTTCCCAACCTCGAACAGGCCCAGGCCTATTATCTATCCGTTGAAAAACAATGGGCGGAATGCAAAACTCGATTCAGTAAAAACGCCATGGAAAATATTTTTCGCGGCAAAGGCTGGAAGGTCAAATAATGGCAGGAACAGGGGATCAGATCAACGAAAAAGCGCTGGCCCGGCGCGTCAAGGATCATGTCGTGGGCCAGGGCCATGAATTCTTCGCCATCGTACATCCCGGATTCGAGGCGATCGTGCGCCGGGAACTGCTCGAGCTGGGCATCACCGTGCCCGAAGTCCGGGAAAACGGCGGCATTGAATTCCCGGCGAAACTCGACGATGCCTGGCGGGTGAACCTGGGGGCGGGAACGATCAGCCGCGTGCTCATGCGCCTTTGCGAGTTCAAGGCCACGGGTTTTAGCGAATTCCGCTCCAAGCTCGCCGCTTTTCCCTGGGAACTGCATCTCGCCGACGATGCCCGGGTCGTTTTCTCCATCCACGCGGGCCGTTCGCGGCTCTGGCACGAGGGCAAGCTGGAAGAAGAGGCGGCGCGGGCGATCGCGGAGCGCCTGGCCGTTTATGGCCGCAGGGCGAGCTTCAGCGCCAAAACGGATGCCGTTGCAGCAAGGCGGCAAACCGTATTTTTGCGCCTGGACGAGAACCGCTGCCAGGCCAGCCTGGACTCGAGCGGCGAGCTCCTCTACCGTCGCGGCTTCGGAAAATTCGTGGAGCAAGCGCCGCTGCGAGAGACCCTGGCCTGCTGCATTCTGCGCGCGGCTGCGGTCGAGCGCTACCCTATCCTGATCGATCCCTTTTGCGGCTCCGGGACCTTCGCCCTCGAGGCCGGCGCCATC
>JALHTJ010000131.1 GCA_022865785.1 Candidatus Aminicenantota bacterium | reverse complement strand
TCGATCGACTTGGGCAGGGGTGAATAGTGCAGGAATTCGATGGAGTGGCTGGCCCGGCCGCTGGAAACGGTGCGCAGGACCGAGGCGTAGCCGAACATTTCCTTGAGCGGAATGCTGCCGTTGATCTTCTGCGAGCCCTTGCGGAAGCGGCGCATGCTGTCGATGCGGCCGCGGCGGCGGTTGATGTCGCCGATGATCTCGCCCATGTACTCGTCCGGGGTGTTGACCTCGATCTTCATGATCGGTTCCAGCACATGCGGCGCGGCCTTGCGGATGGCTTCCTTGATGGCCAGCTGCGAGCAGGTCTTGAACGCCTGTTCGCTGGAATCCACGGCGTGGAAGCTGCCGTCGAGCAGGACGAACTTGACATCAACCATGGGGTAGCCGGAGTAGGGACCTTTTTCCATTGAGGTCCGGAAACCCTTTTCGATGGCCGGGATAAATTCCTTGGGAATGTTGCCGCCCTTGATATGGTTGATAAATTCGAATCCCTGGCCGGGATTGGGTTCGATGCGCATGACGATATGGGCAAACTGACCCTTGCCGCCGGTCTGCTTCTTGAACTTATAGTTGCTGTCGGCTTCCTGGGTGATGGCTTCGCGGAAGGCCACGGCGGGTTTACCGACCTGGACATTGACATGATGTTCTGTTTTCAGCCTGTCGACGATGATCTCCAAATGCAGCTCGCCCATGCCCGAGATCACGGTCTCGTTGGTTTCGTCGTCGAAATGCACTTTAAAAGACGGGTCTTCCAGGGATAGTTTGTACAAGGCGGCCGAAAGCTTGTCGCGTTCCCTGGCTGACGGCGGCTCGATCTTCAGGTCGATGACGGTCTCGGGGTAGTGGATGTTCTCCAGCAACATCGGATCTTTTTCGCTGCACAAGGTGTCGCCGGTGGTGGTGAACTTGGTGCCGATCAGGGCGGCGATGTCGCCGGCGCGGATCGTATCGATCTCCTCGCGGCGGTCGGCGTGGATGCGCAGGATGCGGGCGATGCGCTCGCGTTTGTCCTTGACCGGATTATAGATATAACTGGAAGCCGGCAATTCGCCCGAATAGACGCGAATGAAAGTTTGCTGGCCGACGAAAGCGTCGTTGATGATCTTGAAGGCCAGGGCGGCGAACGGTTCCTTGGCGGACGGTTTGCGCGAGATCGCTTTTTGCGGATCGTCCAGATCGCTGCCAACGATGATGCCGCGGTCGATAGGCGAAGGCAGGTAGTCCACCACCGCGTCCATCAGCAAGCGGATGCCCTTGTTCTTGAAAGCCGTACCGCAGAATACCGGGGTGATGCACAGGGTCAGGACGGCATGGCGGGTGGCGCGCTTGATGTCCTCTTCACTGATCTCCTTGTCGTTCAAATATTTGTCCATCAGTTCCAGGTCGAAATCGGCCAGTCTTTCCACCATTTTGCCGCGCCATTCCCTGGCCTGTTCCAGCAGCTCCTCGGGGATGGGGCCAACTTGCAGCTCCATATCGCGGTAGGTAACGGCTTTCATTTTGACCAGGTCGATCAAACCGGCAAAGTTTTCCTCACTGCCGATGGGCAGTTGGTAGATCAAGGCGTTGGCACCCAGCATGTCGTTCATCATGCCCACGGTCTGGAACAGGTCGGCGCCCGGGCGGTCCATTTTATTGACGAAAGCGATGCGCGGCACCTTGTAGCGGTCGGCCTGGTGCCAGACGGTCTCGCTCTGGGGCTCGACGCCGCCCACGGCGCAGAAAACCATGATTATGCCGTCCAGAACGCGCAGCGAACGCTCCACTTCCACGGTGAAATCGATGTGGCCCGGGGTGTCGATGATGTTGACCTGGTGGTCCTTCCAGCTGGTGGTGATGGCCGCCGAGGAGATGGTAATGCCCCGTTCCTGTTCCTGCTTCATAAAATCCATCACCGCCTGGCCGTCGTGGACCTCGCCGGTGCGGTGGATCAAGCCGGTGAAAAACAGGATGCGTTCGGTGGTGGTGGTCTTGCCGGCGTCGATATGGGCCACGATGCCGATATTGCGAATCTTCTGCATAAGTGCCTGTTCCATGGTTCAATGCTCCTTCGGCAATTCGTCCGGGCCGCAAAAGCCGCTTCTCGACAAACACGGTGCTCGTCCGCATGCAGCTCTTTTGTGGTTCTTGATCAGGGGTGATTCGGAGTGGGATGCCCGTTCTCAGGAAACAAATCGCCTAAATTTATATTTGATTATACCACATTGGGGGCTCCATGCCAATAAGTGTAGCTCGATTTGAATTTTTTGCCCGTTGCGTGTACGATGAATCTTTCAAGGGTGACCATGGCACGCACAATTTTCTGGTTTGCTTGTTTCTGGGTTTTTCAGCTGGTTTCCATCATTTTTCTGCTCGCTTATTTTTTTATCGGGCTCTTGGGGCGCAAACAGGGCCAGGCGAAATTTCTTTATTGGTGCTCCCGCACCTGGGCCCGGCAGTTGATATTTATCGCCGGCGGCCGGGTGGAAATTTCAGGCCTGGAAAACCTGCCGGCCAGCGGCGGTGTGCTCTTTGTTTCCAACCACCAGGGGGCCTTTGATATTCCCCTGTTGCTCGGTTATGTCCCCGGGCTTAAGGGTTTTGTTTCCAAAAAGGAAAACAGTCGTCTGCCCATTGTCAGCATCTGGATGAAACTGCTGCACTGCATCATTCTGGACCGACGGGACCTACGCCAGTCGGCCCGGGCCATCGGCCGCGGCATCCGCGACCTGCAGGCCGGCCGCTCGCTGGTGATCTTTCCCGAAGGCACGCGCAGCAAGTCGGGAGTGATGAACCGTTTAAAGGAAGGCAGCTTCAAACTGGCCACCCGCTCGGGCGCGGCCATCGTGCCCCTGACCATCGATGGCTCCTACCGCCTGCTGGAGGGCAACAATGGCCGCATCAGGCCGGGGAAAGTGCGTTTGCATATCCATCCTCCGATCAGGCTTCAGGAATTAAGTGCCGCCGATAAAAACACTCTGACCGAAACGGTCCGGAACATCATCGCCTCCAAGCTGTCCGTTTAAACTGTTTCCTCCGTTTTGAATTGAATCTGTAATCGTTGAAATACTCAAAACTCACCCCCATCCCCTCTCTTTTCAAAAAGAAAAGGTACGCATCGCCATGTCGAGGCTTTGCGAGGCATCTGGCGATGCCATCCCGCTATGCGGGGGGATGGGGATGAGTTCAATGAAGTTTGGCATTTAATTTCCCCCCTGCTTGTCACGCGTCACCTGTTATTTGTCACGAAAGCCAGATATTCTTGACAAGATACTGGTGAAGATTTACACTGGCGGCCATGAAAGTGGAGCCCTTCGCCCTGGAGCGTTTTTTCGCCCGCCACGAGTTCAGTGCGCGCCATGTGCTGTGCGCCTCGGATTGCGAAACTTTCTCTTTGGGCGAACTTCTGGCCATGGACCCCGGGGCGGCGGAAGCTTTCTCGGCATTGCGCCTGGGTTACACCGAGACCGCCGGCAACCCGGACCTGCGCCTCGAGATCGCCAGCCTTTATGAAGGGATCAGCGCCGATGACATCCTGGTCTTTGCCGGGGCCGAGGAGGCGATCTTTGTTTTCATGAACGCCGTGCTCAAAGCGGGTGACCACCTGATCGTGCAGACGCCATGCTACCAGTCGCTGTCCGCGGTCGCGGCAGCCGCCGGCTGCCGGGTAACCCGCTGGGAAACCTCTGTCGGCCAGGGCTGGGTGCTGGATGCCGATTGGCTGGATGGCCAGGTCACCGACAGCACCCGGGCCGTGGTCGTCAATTTTCCTCATAATCCCAGTGGCTATCTACTGCAAGCAGACCGCTTTGAAAGGATAACGGCTATCGCTCGCCGGAGCGGACTCTTTTTGTTTTCCGACGAGGTCTATCGCTTCCTGGAGTACAAAACGGAAAACAGGCTGCCCGCTGCCTGCGAGATCTATGAGAACGGCGTCTCCCTGGGGGTGATGTCCAAGGCCTTCGGCCTGGCCGGGCTGCGCCTGGGATGGGTGGCCTGCCGCAACCACGAAGTCCTGCGCGCCATGGCCGAATTAAAGGATTACACGACCATCTGCACGGCCGCGCCCAGCGAATTCCTCTCGCTGCTGGCCCTGCGCCACCGCAAAAAAATTCTGGAACGCAACCTGGCGATCATCGGCAGCAACCTGGAATACCTGGACGCTTTTTTTGAAACGCAGCGGCGCTTTTTCACCTGGCAGCGTCCCCAAGCCGGGCCGGTGGCTTTTCCGGCCGTCACTTTTGCCGGCAACAGCGATGACTTCTGTGCCGAACTAATGCAGACGTACGGCGTGCTGCTTTTGCCCGGCCGCTTGTTCGCCGCCGAGCCGCGACACTTCCGCATCGGCTTTGGCCGCCGCGATTTCCGCCAGGGGCTGGACAAGATTTCTGAATATATGAAAAAATATATTTAGACGGATTTAAAGAACGGAACTATATCCTGGCCGGGTGGTAATGCACGTATACCTTGCGCACCATAGCGATTTGAGCGTCCAGTAATTTTTCCACCCGGGTGGCGATGGCGTCACCGCTCTTTACGTCCATGGCGCCGTCGATACCGATGGTCAGGTTGATCACGAAATAGGGGCCGAAGCGATGGGCGTGAATTTCTTCGATGCTACGGATCTCGGTGACCTTTTCCAGGATCGATCTGATTTTGCGGTCCAGGAAGTGGCTGGGAACCGAATCCATCAGATCATCGGTCGACTGGCGCAAAATACCGATGCCGGTGCGCAGGATCAGCAGCGCCACCAACGCGCCGGCCAGGGGGTCGACCCAGGGATGGCCGCGGCGGGCCAGAAAGATTCCCAGGCTGGCGGCCAGGGCCGAAAAAATATCATTGCGGTGGTCATAAGCCAGCGCTTTGATGGCCAGGCTGCCGGTTTTTTCCCCAATGGCACTGGTGTACACCGTCAGGACGATTTTAACCACGACCGTGAAAAGGGCCACCCACAGAGCGCCCAT
This sequence comes from Candidatus Aminicenantota bacterium, assembly GCA_022865785.1. Taxonomy (GTDB): domain Bacteria; phylum Acidobacteriota; class Aminicenantia; order UBA2199; family UBA2199; genus UBA2199. The sequence goes on along the minus strand of JALHTJ010000131.1, from coordinate 12,325 downwards.
GGTGGCGCCGCTGCTATCGGTACTCCCATGCAGTTGGTCAAAAACCTTGTTGATCGCCGTCCAGAAGATGGCGATGGCTGTAGTGATGACGAAAGAGCCCACGGTCAGGGCGGCGATGCTCTCCATCTGCCGGTGGCCGTAGGGATGTTCGGGATCGGGAGGCCGCCCGGCCATTTTCATGAAAATCTTTACCACGATGTAATAGGCGACATCGGAGGTCGAGTTGATGCCGTCGGAAAGCAGGGCCGTGCTGTGCCCGGCGATGCCCATGGACGTCTTGCCCGCGGCCAGGATCATGTTCCAGATCAGCCCCAGGTTGACAACCGTCTGGCTTTTTTTTTCACGTTGACCTAGGTCCGGAGTTTCCGGCGGCAAAAAACCGTTTACCATGGGCTCGTGCTTTATCTCCATTCTTTCGCTCTTCGCAGATCGTCAATCACCGCTGCGAAATACGCGGTAATGTCTGAAATTCCAGATCAATTCAGAAAAGGTCACCTTGATGATGCCGGTAACCGGAATACATAGAAGCAACCCCATAATGCCGAACATTTCCCCGCCGATGAAAATGACGATGATGACCAGCAGGGGATGGATCTCCATGCTGCGCCCCAGGATATTGGGCGACACCAGCGTGTCATCGATGAGGCGGATGATGAGGAAAGCCGCGATCACGGGAAGGGCGGCTCCGAGAGAGCCCTTGGTGATGACGTTGAGGATGATGGCCGGAATGGCGCCGACGATGGGGCCGAAATAGGGGATCATATTGGCCAATCCCGCGGCGCTGCCGATCAGAATGAAATACGGCACCTTCAGAATGGCCAGGGCCGTGATCGATAGTGCGCCGATGCACAGGGAAACCAGCACCTGGCCGCGGATATAACTGCCCAACTGGCCGTCGATCTTGTGCAGCAGGTTCACGGCCATTTCAAAGTAGCGGTTGGGCAGGACCTGGATAAAGGATTTCTTCAGCCGCCGGCCGTCTTTAAGCAAAAAAAAGGTCATGAAGGGGATCAGCACCAGCGCGATGGCCACGGGGATGATGCTGGGCAGGAGCTGGATGCTGCGGCTGAGCAGGGTGTAGATGGATTTTTCAATCCAACCCATGATCTGGATCGTGATGCCCGGATTTTTCAGCCAGGGCAGGTTCTGTTGAAGCAGGATTTTTAATTTTTCCAGTAAAGTGGCCGGAGTTTCATTCTCGATCAGACGGCTGATGGTCTTGAATTCCTGGGCGATGATCGGCGCCAGAAATGTCAGGACTGCGGTCAGCAACAAGAGCAGCATGGCCAGGATCAGGAGCACGGCGGCCGTGCGGGCCAAGCCCCGTCTTTCGAGCATGACCACCAGGGGATTCAACAGGATGGAGAGCAGTACGGCCAGGATCAGCGGCGTGAGGACCACACTGCTGTAGGGAAGGATCCAGATTGCGGCCAGCAGTGCCAGCAGGAAAAGGCCGAATTTGATGATGGATAAAACGAAGCCGCGGTTTAAATTGACGACTACGCTTCTGCTTTTGGCGGCTGGGCTCATGGGGCGGTTTTGTCTCCAACAGCCGTGCCAGGAGAATTTTTTGCCAGCTGTTGCAGGTCTTGGTTGGTTCTGCGCAAGCGCCGGGCCAGCATGTTGGCCAGGGCGGACAGCATCCTGACCCCCAGGTGGGGCTTGCGGTCGAACAGATTGAACAGGTCGGGGTGGATCAGCCCGAACAGGTCCGTTTCGACCAGGGCCACAGCGGTAGCCGATCGGCAATCATCTTCCAGCAGGGCCATTTCCCCGAAAAAATCCCCGGGCTCGAGGCAGGCCAATTCTCTTTGTTGCGCCTTGCCGTAATCTTTGAATATCGTCACCTGGCCTTTGTGTACAATATACATGCCGACTCCCGGCTCTCCTTCCCAGAAGATCACTTCGCCGCTCTGGTAGCGGCGGCAATGGACCAGGCGCTCAATCTCTTTGAGTTCACCTTTGCCCAGGTTGGCGAAAAGGGGGATTTTTTTCAACAGCGGCTTGATGTTGTGGAAGCCGTCGCTTTGGCTTGCAAAGATGTTGCCCCACATGGAATCGATCCGTTTCATCGTGCTCCTCCATCATCTGACTGCCGGGCCGCTACGCCCGCATTGGCAACAATATAGTATAAAAAGGGCTTCATTGCAATATGGTCATTTCCCCGGCCAGTGATTTCTGGAAATTACTGCTTATGAGCAGGATCTTTTTTTTCATGCCTCCCTCAGTTTTTTAATGTTTATAAACGTCCGCGGCGATATTGTCAAGTAGGGGCGGACCCCTGGAGATTTAAATGTGAAAAGGGCAGGCCTCCGCCAAGCGAAGCGCTGGCGGACCTACTCCTGCATATTTTTACCTTTTTCCTTTGCGAGAGAATATGTTAAAAAAAGAATCGATTAACGCCCTTATCCACGGTCATGGCGCCCGTTGTGTCGTCATTCAGATTTGAAGGTTAGATAACTGTTGCAGGTAGGCCGCGGTTTTTGAGCGGGGCCAGTTCCCGGACAGCAGTTCCCTCGGCGTGCCGCAGGCGGTCAATTCTCCGCCGGCTTCACCCGCCCCGGGGCCAAGATCGACAAGGTAGTCGGCCTGGCACATCATCAGCGGATGATGGCTGATGACGACGGCCGCATGGCCCTGCTCCAAGTATTTTTTCATGGTAGCGATCAGGCGCCGGCATTCGTCGAAGCTTAGGCCGCTGTCGGGTTCGTCCAGCAGCAGCAGGCTGGGCGCCTCCTGCAAATTCAAAAAAAGGCGGGCCAGGCGCAGTCGCTGCAGTTCGCCTGCGGACAGGCTATGCAAACGTCGGCCGAGGCTGAGATAGCCGAGGGCAAACTCCTGCAGGCAGGCGACGACCTTTTCCAATCGGCAGGCGGCGATCGCTTCAGCCGCCAGCGTATCTATTTCGCTGGCTAGAAAGTCTGTCAGGGACTCTCCCTTCAGGCCAAGCCTGCCAAGTTCAGTGGACAGGCCGCTGCCCCGGCAATGGCTGCAGGTTTCAACAAAGGAACCCATGTAATCGAGGTCGGTCGTCCACTCCCCCTTGCCTTCACAATGGCGGCAAGAAGAAGCAGTCGACCGGGCCGTCAGTGCTTTTTTTAACTGGGAGCGATTTGCTGTTTGTCCGGCAGCACGTACAAAGGCGTCATAAATCACGGCGGTTTTGCCCAGAAAATCATTCAGCCTTTCACTGCCGTAGCGAACCGGATTCATTGGCGTAAATGCGCAAATCTGTTTGAATTGATCCAGTCCGCTCACCTTGGAGCAATTGACCGCCCGCCCGGCCATGGCGCTTTCGTGGATCACCCGATGCAGCAGGGTCGATTTGCCGCTGCCGGAAACGCCGCACAGGACAGTCAGCCCCCTTGGTGGAATGCTCAGGTCGAACTGCTTGAGGTTGTGGGCCGCCGCTGCAGCAACGACGATCGGCCGGGATCCTGCCGGGACGCTCAGGGCGGAGGGCAGGTTCAAGTCGATCGACCATGATGGCTTTTTGCTTCCCATATATAGCACTTGCCCCCCTTGCTTGCCGCTGCCCGGTCCCAACTGAATGATCCAGTCTGCCTGGGCAGTGAGGAGTGGATGGTGATCGATGGCGACAATGGTGTTGCCTCCTTGCAAAAGTGTGCGCAGGATGTTGAGCAAATTGGCCACATCGAACGGGTGCAGGCCGCGGCTGATCTCGTCCAGTATGAACAGGGTATAATTCAGCCGGTTGCCGAGCAGTGAAGCCAGGCGCAGGCGTTGATGCTCTCCGCTGGACAGGGTTTCCACGGCGCGGCTTGGCGTCAGGTAACCGATACCAAGGTTGATCAGGCTGTCGAGCTGGCGAACCAGGATGGGCATGATCTCCCGGCACAGCAATTGTTCCTTCGCTGAAGCCTGGCCTGAGAAGAATTCAGTACCATTGCTTTCAGCCAGCCTTTTTATCTTGGTTAGCGGCGCCGCCAGCACCTCGGCCAGGGCGATCCTGCCGACACGGCATTGCAGGATGAAGCCACGCAGGCGCAGGCCCTGGCACTCGGGACAGATCTTTTTGAAAACCACACCCTCATAGAGTTTGCTTCTTTTGCGCTGTTCCTTTCTTTGCAGATAATCTTGAAGGACCAGGCGATTGAACCCGAGCCAGGGTGACTGGAAGCGGTGCTCACCGCGCCGGTTGCCGCGCTGGAATTTCCATGTCACTGCAAAATTTCCGTTGCATCCTTCCAGGATCAGGGCCTTTGCTTCTTTGCTGAGCTGCCGCCAGGTTTGCCCAATATCGATGGACAATTCTCCGGCTGCGCTCTGCAGAACGGCCATGAAGCGGCCATGGGGTTCTACGAAGAATTGGCACGATTTTTCGCTGGAAAATGCTCCAGCCAAAATGCTTTTCTCAGGGTTGACCACCCAGCGCGAGATATCGGCCGCGTGTACATAACCCAATCCGTTGCATTCCGGGCAGGCGCCATCCTGATGATTGAAGGAAAAATGAGAGGCATGCAAATTCGTGATGCCGACCTGGGCAGCAATGGTGCCCAGCCGTGAAAACAACACCCGCAGTGTGTCGTTAATACCTGAAAGAGTGCCGACCGTTGATCTGGGCGTTGATTCCAGATAACGAGCCGCCAGGGCCACCGCCGGCTTGAGCGGGACGATCTTATCATAATCGCCGCCGCCGGCCAGGGCCAGACGATCGCGCAAAAATGGTGAAAGCTGCTCGGCATAACGTCGCTGGCAGGCCTTATACAGGGTTTCAAGAATGAGCGAACTCTTGCCGCAACCCGATGGGCCGCTGACAACGGTGAAAGATTGCTCAGGAATGGCGACGGAGATATTCTGCAAAGTATGGGTCCTGACTCCCTGCATGCGGATGAAGGGTGCCTCCTGCGAGCCGGCTGCATGTTCACACTCATCAGCCGGATCGCTGATTTCAAACGGATCATTTCCGGCCAGCATGGCGGCGACAAGGGACCCTTCGTGTCCTTGAATTCCCCGAACTTCTCCCTGGTAAAGCAGATTTTTTTTGCCGTCAGTTCCGGACAATTCAATCAACCAGTCGCAGTGCGCGATGAAGCGCGGGTTGTTTTCAGCAACCAAGAGTGTGGCTCCCTGGTCGCAAAGTTTTTTCAGGGCGCGAACGAGACAGGGAATATCCTGGTCGTGCAAGCCCATGCAGGGTTCATCGAGCAGGTACATGGATTCTTTGGCTTTGCCATCGCGAATGAAGGAAGCCAGCCTTACCCGTTGTGCTTCGCCGCCGGAGAGAGTTGAAGAAGGTTGCCCCAGGGTGAGATACCCCAACCCCAGTTCAGATAGAATATTCAAGCGACTGGATATCTTGCGTTCAGCAGTGAAAAATTCCAGTGCTTGAGAAATGGTCAAATCCAGTATCGCATCGATGGCCAGGCCCTGGTAGCGGACAGCCAGGACGCGATCCTGGTAGCGTCTGCCCTGGCATTGGGGACAGGATTGAAACAGCGATTGCAGGTAATGCATGGTGATTTCGATCACGCCGGCCCCCTGGCAGGCGCTGCAGCATCCCTGGTCGGTGTTGAAGGAAAATGACGATGCGTTCAACCCGAGTTCCTTGGCGCCGGCCTGGGCCGCGAAAAGCTTGCGTATTTCATCGAACAGTTTCGTATAGGTAGCCGGGTTGCTGCGGGCATTCTTGCCGAGCGGTTGCTGGTCGACCGTGATGATGCGGCGGATGGTGTGTTCGCCATGCAGGTTTGCCGATCCCTGTCTGGCTATGTAATCGAGCAGGGTACTCTTGCCGGAACCGGAAGGGCCTGAAACAACGGTGATGGCAGATGCCGGAAAGGCAATGGTGTCGATGGACAGGGTGTTTTCATGCAGGGGGCCGACTGCAAGAAAAGATAACCCGGGCGCTGCAGGCTGGCAAACCGCGGCGGCCTGCTGCCGCCAGACAGAAGTGGTCGGCGTTTCCAACTGAGAATGCGCTTGGGCAAGGAGATATCTTTCGGCAGCGTCACAGAACAGCAGGTGGCCTCCCTTTTCACCGCCGACCGGGCCCAATTCTACCACCCAGTCGGCAAATTTGAGGGCTTGCCGGTCGTGACTGACCATGACTACGGTGCTTCCGATCTCTAGCAGTTTGCGTAACTGGCCATATAAAAACTTTTTTTCAAAAGGATGGAGTCCCGAACCGGGTTCATCAAGGACATAGAGCATGCCGCTGATGGGATTTTTCAGGAGATTGCCGATCTGGATGCGCTGGCCTTCACTGCGGGAAAGCGTGGGAACGGCGCGATGCAGGGCCAGGTGCCCCAGACTGAAACCCTCCAGGAGTCTGGCGTTTGCCGTCAAGCCTGAAACAAGAAGCTTCTCCGGCGGTGACAAGCCAGGGTGCAGCAGTTCCCGCTCACCCCAATCCAGCAATTGCGAGATGGTCAACGACAATATTGTGCGCAGGCTAGTCTCTCGATAAGAAGTATCTAAAAAACGTGGGGCCAGGCGGAGTCCGCCGCACTCACGGCAGGGTCTTTGACGACAAAAGCGCAAAATGTTCGGGTTGGGTCCCTTTTGCAGAATCTCTTCCATGATCGGGACGATGCCGCGATACATTCCCAGCTCTCTCGGTTTGGGGGTGATGCCGGTCCATTGCAAGCGCGATGCCAGCGGATGTTTGCCGAATGGAATTTCCAGCCGGTCGCTGCCGTATAAAACGACTTGCTTTTGCTCGTCGGTCAATTTTTTCCAGGGGATTTCAACTGAAAATCCATGGGCCCGACATACCTGGTCGAGGACATCTATGGTTACCTGTGAGTAGATGATATATCCGTTTGGCGTACTCAGGCTGAGGGCTCCCTCGCGTAATGACCGGTTCTCATCGGTGATCAGTTTGTCAAGATCGATTTCATGGATCTGTCCCAATCCCCGGCAAAGGGGGCAGGCTCCCAATGGGTGATTGAACGACAGGTGTGAACGGGTTAATTTTTCAGCGCAGGTCTGCTTCGCAAAACGCGAAAAAAGCATTCTGAGCGGACTATGCAGATCGGTCAGGGTGGATACGGTTGAACGGGGATTGTTCAGCGAGATGCGTTGGTCCAATGCCAATGCCGGGGGGATATGGGTGATGGCCTCGGTATGCGAGCGGTTCAGCCGTGCCTGAAAAATTCGCGCATAGGCCGAGAAACTCTCCAGGAAACGTCCCTGCCCTTCACAGAAAAGAACATCATGGGCCAGGGTTGATTTGCCGCTGCCGGAAACGCCGCAAACCAGGGTCAGGCGTTTGAGGGGAATCCGCAAAGAGATGGCTTTGAGGTTGTGTTCGCTGCTGCGCGTGATCGTGATGAACTCATGCGCTGCGTCTGTCTTCTTTTCGACCATCCGTTACTCCACTGGATTTGCTTCAGGATGGGGCCGTTGCCGGCTCGCCCCCGGTTAGAGTAACACAGCCTAACCTGCCGTGCAATATGATTTGCCCGGGGTGCGGATCATTGACATGTGGGATACGGATAGGATATAAGGGCGGCAGCAAAGAGGTGCAATGCTCAAGGAAGAAACCATCAACGCCCTGACCCATGGCCTGGGTGCCCTGCTCAGTTTGGGCGGCCTGGTCGTGTTGGTTACCATGGCCGCATTGCACGGCGATGCCTGGCATATCGTCAGCTGCAGCATTTACGGCGCCACTCTGGTCCTGCTGTTTTCCAGTTCCACCCTTTACCACAGCTTCCGCAGCCAGCGCGTCAAGTACGTTTTTCGCATCATCGATCATGCCTCTATTTACCTGCTCATCGCCGGCACCTATACGCCGTTCGTCCTGGTCAATCTGCGCGGGCGCTGGGGCTGGAGTCTGTTCGGCGTCATCTGGGGATTGGCGCTGGCCGGAATCGTTTTCCAGGTCTTTTTTGTCGACCGTTTCCGCCTGGCGCAGACGCTGATCTACCTGGCCATGGGCTGGCTGGTGGTGGTGGCCGTCAAGCCTTTGTTCACGTATGTGCCCAGGCCGGGGCTGCTGTGGCTGCTGGCCGGCGGCTTGTGCTACACGGTGGGCGCGCTGTTTTATTTGTGGAAGAAGCTTCCCTACCACCACGCCGTCTGGCACCTCTTCGTCCTGGGCGGCAGCGTCTGCCATTATTTCGCGATTTTGCTTTATGTATTGCCCTGACCGGGAGATGACCTCGGCCTAAGGTGAACGGCGTACGGTAGGAGAAGATAAGCATTAGGTTAAGGGTAGGGGCGGCCCCCTGTGGCCGCCCTTTTTATAATCTAATTCTAATTGGTGATTCCAAATAGGGAGGGCAGGCACGGGGGCCTGCCCCTACGGATAAATATTCTCTGATCTAAACGAACTCGACCTTAACCACCGAGGTGTCGATCAGCTTGTCGCCCTTGTCGCTGAAATGGATCAGGTATTTGCTTTCCGAGATCTTTTCCACGATGCGGCCGCGCCCGAAAACCGGGTGGGAAATGAACCTGCCGTCGCCCTTGCTTGCGCTGGGCCGGGAAACCGGGAAAATGGCGTCGACGATCTCGCGGAATGAGTATACGGGAAAAAATGAGGCCGCGGCGATCTGCTGCAGGAAGAATGACGGACGATCGGAGGCGGTCGAGATGATCAGCAGCTGGCTGGCTCGGGTGCTGGCCACGTAAAACAGGCGGCGCTCCTCCTCGATCTCGTCGCGCTCCTTGCGCAGGAAAAACGGCATGTAAGCCGAATTGATGCCGCTGACGATCACGGTGGGGAATTCCAATCCCTTGGCGTTGTGCATGGTCAGCAAGAACACCTGGGTCTTTTCGCCGCCGCGGCTTTCCCTGTTTTCCAGGCTCATGCGGTCCAGCAGGTCGCTGAACGGGGCGTCGGGATTTTCTCCCTCCCACTTGCCGATGAATTCCTGCAATTCCCCGATGTTGAGCAGTCGTTCCTCTTCCTCTTTCTCCCTGAGCGCCTCCAGGTATCCCGATTCCTGCAGCAGCTGCGAATAGATCTCTGCGACCGGCATGTCATCTTTTTGCCGGTTCAGCTCGCGCAGGCGGGAAAAAAGCGGTCGCGAATTGAATTTATCGGCCAGGAACTGCTCCAGGGCGAGGAACAGGGGCAGTGCTTTGTCCCGGGCCAGGGCCTGCAGGTTTTCCAGGGTTTTACTGCCGATACCCAGGGGCAGGAATTCTACCACGCGCAAAAAAGCCAGGTCGTCGGCAGGATTCAACGCCAGGCGCAGCAAGGACAGCGAGTCCCTGATCTCCTTGCGCTCAAAGAAACGCAGGCCCTTGAGGATGCGGAAAGTGATGCGTTGTTTTAAAAATTCGGTTTCCAGGGCCAGGGACTGGGAATTGATGCGGTACAAGATGGCCAGGGGGAACAGGTCGGGATTGCTCTGCTTGAGGCGGTTAACCAGGCGGGCGATCTCTTCGGCCTCTTCCTCCTTGGAGCGGCTGCGCAGAACAAAAACCGGGTGGCTGCTCTGGCTGTCCGCCCACATCTGCTTTCGTTGGCGAATGGTGTTCTGGCTGATCAGCAGGTTGGCGAAATTCAGGATCTCGGGGGTGGAACGGTAGTTCTGTTCGAGCTTGATGATGTGCGCCTGCGGGAAATCGCGCTCAAAATCAAAGAGGAAACGGACACTGGCGCCGCGCCAGGAATAAATGGCCTGGTCGTCGTCTCCGACCACGGTGATGCTGCGGCGGTCGCCGCTCAGCAGCTTGATCAGTTCATATTGGTTGGGATTGGTGTCCTGGAACTCATCGACCAGCAGGTAGCCAAACCGCTTCTGGTATTTTTCGCGCACGGCGTCGTGGTCGCGCAGCAGGATGACGGCGAATGAGATCAGGTCTTCGTAATCCCAGAACTTGCCTTTCTGCTGCGCGGCGTGGTAATGGGCAAAAATGCTGATCTCTGCTTCGGAAAAGCCCTTTTGGCGGAGGAATTCGCTGTTGTTGGGGTAATGGAGGCCCATCTTGGCCAGGCTGATCTTGCGGATGATGCTGTCGTTATCGCGGCTCAGGTGAGGGAAGTTTTCGCGGATCAAGCGTTCCAGCAGCCGCTTCTGCTCATCACTGTCGAAGACCTGCCACTGGGCGTCGAAGCCCAGGGCGCTTCCCGATTCGCGCAGGATCCTCAGGCCCAGGGCGTGGAAAGTGGAAATGTGGAACAGGCTGGATGGGATGCCGGTCAGGGCTTCGATGCGGACTTTCATTTCCCCGGCCGCCTTGTTGGTGAAGGTCACGGCCAGGATCTGGCCGGGAGCGAGCCCTTTTTCCAGGACCAGGTAGGCGATCTTGTGGGTGATCACCCGGGTCTTGCCCGAACCGGCCCCGGCTACGATCAGCAGCGGCGAATCGAAATGCAGAACGGCTTGCCGTTGCTGGGAATTGAGGCCTTCCAGGATGTCAGCGGGCATTGCCGGCGCGGATCATGGGCACGAACAGGACGGGAATCAGGTCGGTTTTTTTCAGTTTCCCGTTGGCAAGTTTTTCCACCAGCAGCAGGTACTGGACCGTGGTGGAATAGCTGATGGGGATGACCATGCGTCCGCCCACGGCCAATTGTTCGATCAGCGGCGTCGGGATATGGTCCGGCGAGCAGGTGACGATGATGCCGTCAAAGGGGGCGGCTTCGGGCCAGCCCAGGTGACCGTTGCCGGTCCGGAAATGGATATTGTTATAGCCCATGCCTTCCAGCAATTTTTTGGATTTCCGGGCCAGGGTGGGAATGATCTCGATGGTGTAGACCTCGCGGACCAGCTCGGCCAGGACGGCCGCCTGATAGCCCGAGCCGGTGCCGATCTCCAGGACTTTTTTCTTGTAGTCAGGGGCGATGACCAAGGTCATGATGGCCACGATGTAGGGTTGGGAGATGGTCTGTCCCGCTTCGATGGGCAGGGGAAAATCGTCGTATGCCTGGCGCTGGTAAGGGGGAGCGACGAAGAGGTGTCGCTTGACCTTGAGCAGGGCATCGAGCAGACGCTGGTCGGTGATGCCCCGCTCGAGGATCTGCTCTTTGATCATCTTCTCCCGCGCCGCCGTGTATGAGCCTTCGCTTTTGGCTGCAAGCTGCAGGCCAAGCAGCAGCAGAGAGAGCAGGATGATACGGGCGGGGAGTTTCATGCTTTGATTGTAGCAGAGCGGCGGGGGCATGTAAAGAATCGGCGGACGGCATAAGGTTGGAGGAAAAGGCGAGCTATCGTGACGCGTGACAAGTGACGCGTAACGAGGAAGAAAGGAAAACGAGATTCGAAATTCGATGTTGAATAAAGAAAATTCCAAATTCCAAGCACCAAATCACAAATAAGCACCAAGCACCAATGACCGAATGACCCAAACGAGGAGAGTGAGCATTCGTTGATGAGTATATGAGTTGATGGGGCAATCGCATTGACAGCGAACGTTAAGGGTTTTCCTAAGCCATCTACTCTTTAACCCTTCTACCCATCTACTTCCTGGTTTTGGACAGTGGAATTTGTTATTTGGAATTTATCCCAGTAAAACCAAAAGTGAGCCGGCCACGCCCAGGCCGGTCGCCAGCAGGCGGCGGCGGGTGAACGTTTCTTTTAAAAACACGGCGGCCAGAACCACGATAAATACGGTATTGGTCTGGTTCAGGACCGCGGCCGAGTTGACCGAAGTGTATTTGAATGCCGCCACCCAGAGGGTCATGGAGATCAGGTTGCCTAAAATGGCTCCCCAAAAGGCGTAGTGCCGGACGCCTTTCTGCCACAGCGGTGCCAGCAACTGCCGGCGGTTCTTTTGCCAAACGAACATGGCCAGTAGTACTGCCAAGGCTGACAGCATGCGCAGTTCGGTCACCCAAAAAACATTGACCCGGCTCAGTGCCGGTTTCATGAGCACGATGCTGACCGCCATGATGGCCATGGCTCCAACGCCGAAAAGAACGCCGCTGATAATCTGCCGGGCCGGTCGGGGGCCGCCGCTTTTCCGGTAGGCAACCACGAGCACGGCGGCGATGACCAGCGCGGCGCCGCCGATCTGTTCCAGGCGAGGCTTTTCAAGCAGATATATCCAGGTCGCGGTCATGACGAATGGGGCGTACAGGCAGTCGACAATGGCGGTCACTCCGGCTCCCAGGCGGTTCAGGCAGGCGAAAAACATGGTGTCGGCGACCGCGATGCCCAATATGCCGCTGGCGGCAATGGCCAACCAATAACGGCCCGGGACATCGGCCGGGATGAGCGGAATGCCCAGCAGCAGCAGTAGGGGGAATAGGATGGTCACGGTCAGGGCGGTTTTATACAAGTTCAAAGCCAAGGGCTTGATCTTGTCGCCGGCCAGTTTGAACAGGATGACCGCTCCGGCCCAGACCATGGCGCACAGCAGGGCCATGATCTTTCCCAACAGGTCGAGCGGCATGTTTTCTCCTTGA
>JALHTJ010000130.1 GCA_022865785.1 Candidatus Aminicenantota bacterium | reverse complement strand
GTGACAAAAGGTCTGGCCGTGGCACCGCCGGGTATGGGGTGCATCATCGGCGTTTCAACTTCGATGTAGCCCCGGCCATGAAAAAACGCCCGGACATGTTGGATGATCTGCGAGCGTTTGCGAAAAATCTGCTTGGTTTCAGGATTGACTATCAGGTCCAGGTAGCGCTGGCGGAAGCGCAGTTCCTTGTCCTGCAGTCCATGCCATTTTTCCGGAAGCGGATGGAATGACTTTGCTAAAAAGGTTATGGCGTTGACCAGTATGGACAACTCCTGCGTATGGGTCTTGAAGACCGTCCCCTGCACTCCGATAATGTCTCCGATGTCGAGGAGGTTGTTCAGTGCAAAGTCTTTTTCAGAAACCATTTCCTTGCGGATGTAAACCTGAAGCTTGTCTTCGCCGTCAAATAGATGCATGAAAGTGCTTTTGCCCATGCTGCGGATAGCCAGGATGCGGCCGGCGCAGCTCAACTCCTGGGCAGTTTCTTTCAGATCCTCGGCATTGCAGTCTTTGAATTTGGCGATGATTTCGGCAAAGCGCATGGTGCTATCGAAACGATACGGGTACGGGGTGATCCCCAATTCATGTATTCTTTTTAGCTTTTCCAGCCTGACACTGAACTGTTCTTCCATCTGCTTACCTCATTCATCCAATATTTTTTTGTTTTTTCTGATGATGACGCCTTGGAAACGCTCGATACTATCCAGGGCAATTCCCAGGTTGGTAACCAGGTAACGTGAAGAAAAGTCCTGGTACTGCGGGTCGTAGAAGATCCGCCGCTGCCCGGGCAGTTCGATCTCCAGCCAGCGGTGGGGCACCGGTTCGATCCTCTTGTTGTTTTCGCGCAGGAAGAAACCGTTGACCGGGTGGCTGACAATCCCGATGCAGGCCAGCAGCGCCTGGGCGACGTTGGCATAACCGATGCAATGCGCTTTTCCCTGCTCCAGCACCGCGTCCGTCTCCTGCGGCAGGTCGGCTTCGGTATATTCAATCTGGTTTTTTAAAAAATGGGAGATGTTCATTAAATAATCTGCCACAGAGAGCGCGTTCAGGCGCACCTGGCTGAAAACCCGGCTGACGGCCGGTCCTTGCGCAGCCAAGTACCGCTCATCAGTGCAAATTACGTGGTTCAAGTTCTGCAACCTGAGGGTTCGGCTCTTGATCTTCACTTTCAGGCCGCCGTGGCCCGGGCTGATCTCCTGCTTGAAATTTGTATTGCGGTAATCGCTGAATATTTCCGGGGTCCGGCAACTGACAAAAACCTCAAGACTGGTTTCCTGGAGCAGCGACGTCCAGAGATACAGCATCAGTAAGAGGGTTCTCAATTGAGCACCTTGTCCAAAATGGCATTGATCAATTTATAGGAATCGGCATCACTGTATTTTTTGGCGATGCGCAGCAGGTCGTCAATGATAATGGGTTTTTCCGAATTGAACACCGCCTCGGCCATGCCCATGCGCAACAGGTTACGGTCAATGAGCGCCAATCGTTCCAGTTTCCAGCCGATCAGGTTTTTGGAGATCAAGGCGTCGATATCCTGCTTTTGTTCCATGACGGTCTGCACCAGCCGGCGGATGAATTTTTCCTCTTCGGGATTAACACTGCGAAATGATTTAAAGTATTCCTCGATAACAGGGCCGCTTTGGGCCGCGTCACATTTCAGGGCGTCAAGTTGATAAAGAATTTTTAAAACGATTTCCCGGCTGTACTTGATGCGAAACATCAGATCTTGGCATCGGTAAAAAGGTTGAGCAGCTCAATGGCTGATTGGGCGGCCTGAAAACCCTTGTTGCCCATCTTGTTTCCGGCCCTTTCGATGGCCTGGTCGGTGTTGTCGGCAGTGATGATACCGTAGGTCACCGGCAGGGCAAATTCAAGATTGAGCTGGGCGATGCCCTTGCTTACTTCAGAGGCGATGAAGTCAAAATGCGGGGTTTCGCCGCGGATGATCGCCGCCAGGCAGATCACGGCCTGGTATTTTTTACTTAGCAGCAGGCGCTTGGTCACCAGCGGGATCTCAAAGGCGCCCGGAACACGAACCACATCAATTTCCTCTTCCTTGGAACCGCTGCGCATCAAGGCGTCTTTGGCGCCGTCCAGCAGCTTTTCGGTTATGAAATTGTTGAAGCGCGAGACCACGATCGCCACCGTGAAACCCTTGGAAATCAACTGTCCCTTGAATTCTTTCATGTTCTTCTCCATATGGGGTAAAATATCCTAAATAGGCCTTTATGTCAAGCGCCAACGCCGTCTTGTCAGGGATTTTTCCAACTGCTGCCTGCTTCATATTTTGATAGTCCTTTTTGTCTTTAAAATTGATAAAATCTCTCAGTAATGATATAAGTTTAATATGGACAATGAGAAACAAATTGATTATTGGGCAAAATCAGCTGCTCATGATTTTGAGGCAGCAGAAGCATTAATTAAAGAAAAAAAATATGATTGGGCTTTATTTTTAGGTCATCTTGTTTTGGAAAAAATCTTAAAAGCCCTTTTTGTTCAACAAAAAAGGGAATTCCCGCCCAAAACCCACAATCTTGTTGTATTAATTAAAGAAATTGGTATGGATGTCAATGAAGAAATCTATGATTTTTTTGAAGAAGTGAACACTTTTCATATTTCCACCAGGTATCCGGATGAGCAATTTAAATTTTACCAGTTGTGCACTAAAGAATTCACCTTGGATAAATTTAAACAAATCAGGGAGAAGTTAAAATGGCTGCAAAAAAAACTGAAATCTTAAATATTGTAAGGAGATTGATCAAAGCTCTTGAACAGAAAAATATTGTTATTAGTGAAGCATATTTATTCGGATCATACGCCAATGGGACGTTTGCAAAATACAGTGACATTGATGTTGCCTTAATTTCTGATGCATTTACCGGCGTCCGTTTTTTGGACATTCAAAAAATAGGTCGGACGGTTAGAAATATCGACTATCGAATTGAAATCCATCCATTTTCCTGTCGCGACAAAGATGAATCTTTTTTTTACCATGAAATCATTAATTCCGGCATCAAAGTGGCATAGATATTAAGTAGGCAATTTTGAAATTATTGTCCTAATCTTTTTCACATTTTAACTGTCCGTCCCGAATCTTTACTCGAAATTTCCTGCGCTCTTTTTAAAAGTGTGGAATGCGGGAAGGCTTCGCCGAATTGACGACAGCGGAATTGGGCCGATTCGATCAACCCTTTTTCGGCCAGGATAGCGATCAACTGAGAAAAAGCCTGCTCGCGCGTGGCATCATTGGCTGTTGGTTCGGCAACAATCATTTCCAGGGAGCGCGCAGCGCCTTCGAAATTGCCCTGGCTGTGAAAGATCCTGGCCAATCGGTATTGCAGGCCGGGTTCGAGCATGCGGTTGTAGGCCTGAAGATATTCATTGTACATTTCGACGGCGCGCTTGGGGTCGGAACCCAGAGCCAGGTTGATCGCCTCCTGGAAGTATTCCCGCCCCTCCGGGCGCCGGCTGGAGGCTTTGATCCGGGCCAGTCCCAGCAGGGCGGCTTCGTTTTTCGGATTGATAGCCATGGCGTTGAATAATTGCTTTTCCCCACTTTCACCGTAGACAGGTCGGTCTATTGCTCTGATGCCGGCCTCGGTGTAGCTTTCTTCGGCCGCGGCCCGGTGCAACTTCAGGCGCGCAGCAATGAGCATGCCGGCGACCATGCTGCCAACATGCACCCAGTAACCGATTCCTCTGTTGATGCCTGCCAAGCGATCGACTCCACCTTGAAAATCCCGAAGGAAAAAAAAGCCTAGGGGCAGCAGCGAATTGATCCTGAGTTTGAAACTGATCAAACCAAAAAGCGGTATGGGGATGACCAGTTTCTTGAAATAGCAGCGGACCATAAATACGCCCATGATACCGGCGATGGCGCCCGAAGCGCCCAGTCCGTGATAAATTTTATCTAATAAATTAAAATGAATGTATGCCGCAGTCAGCTTACCCAAAATGCCGGTGACGAGGTAAAGTAAAATGAATTTTTTTACTCCCAACCGCTCCTCAACCGCGGGGCCGAAAGCCCAAAGAAAGGCCATGTTTCCCCACAAGTGTCCCCAGTGGCTATGGATGAACATGCTGGTGATGGGGCTGACCAGAATATTCCACCAGGTGATCTTGTCGGGCAGGAATGAAAAATTAGCAAGCATGAATTCGAAATCGGTTAAAGTCGACAATTCCATGAAAAAGTAAAAGACCAGGATATTGGTCAGGACCAGCAGGATGGTGGCCTTGGGAATGAATAGTTTCTTGCCTCCTTCGGCATAGGGAATCGGCATTAGGGTGATCTGCTCTTTCAGCAGGTCGCGGAAATGGTCACCACTTTGGATTGACTTGAACCACAGATATAAAATAAATATTATAGGCAGAAAAAAAGCGAATAACTTCAAGCTATCATAAATAAAATCCTGGAAAACATAAATGCCGACAATAAGCAGCATGGCTTTGACCAGGTACAGCTTTTCCTCTTT
>JALHTJ010000019.1 GCA_022865785.1 Candidatus Aminicenantota bacterium | reverse complement strand
CCGGCCAAGGCGGTAGAGTTCGCGCCACCGGAATTGCAACCGGCCGGGGTGATTTGATTCAAGATTCCTTGATGAACGCTGGGGGGGAGATAACTGACTTTGGGAAAAGAAGTATGGCCCGGATAATTCTGATAAATACCCGGCACGGTCTCGTATGCCTTCAAGGCGATCGGCTGCTTGAATTGATTGATCATCAAGCTCAAGTTGAACGGGGCATCGCTTTCGTCGAAAATTTTAAAGTCGGCCATGGAGCGCACGCGGATCACGTACTTGCCGGCCGGGGCGGTATTCCCGGGGTATTCCCCCGCTTTCCAGGTGATAGACCCGCTGGCCGGCAGGTTTTCCTTAATGGTGCCCAATGTACGGTCATTGTAGCGCACCAGTTGCAGATATACCTTGCCGGTCAGGTTGGTCGAAGTCCAGCTGATCGTGTGCTCGGAACCCCGCCCCCATGACTCACCGCCATTCGGGGAAACGATTGTCAAGGTGCTGGACGGAGGAGGCGGGGGAGGTGGAGGGCACGGCGGTGATTCGGTTTTCAGCGTGAAATTCGAATCACTGAAATCCTCGATGGTGTTGCTCATGGTGCGGATACGGATCTTGTAACCCGCGCCGGCTGCCGCGGTGCCGCCAATGTATTGCCCGACCTTCCAAAGGTAGGGAGAGGATGCGGGATTCAGGTTTTCGGCGATGATGGCGATCTTGGCATCGTTCCTGAACAAAACCAGCTTGATCTTCCCGGTGATATTAACAGCCGTCCATTTGATCTGATAATTTTGCTGCCCAAGACAAAGTTCTCCGCCGTTGGGCTGAATAAGAGTAAGGGAAGCGCTTGAGATCATGCTTGCCGTAAGCGCTGCCACTAATACGAATAACAATGCTTTCTTCATGTTTTTCCTCCGTTGACTTGGCAACATTCACTATAAAATACAGTTTTCCCGGAATTATCTCAATTGCCAGGGTGAAAAAGAGAATAAATGCATCAGGAGGGAATGGTGGCATGAACAGATAAAGGATTGGCACGGAAGGGGGAACGACGAGCTGACACATTCAGCCCGGAATCCGGCCGGAGACAAAAGCCGAGCTTTTGTCTCCGCCGTTGTTACACAGGTCGGCCGCTAACTCCGGCTTATTCAAACCAGATTTTTACGGTCTCGTCGTGGTCTTCCACTTCCACCAGGGCCAGAGGTCCGGCCGCTTTCAGGTCATTCCAAACCTTGCGGATATCGATCTGGCAGCCATGGTCGATCTTGAATCTCTTTTCCGGGCAGGCATTGATCATCATCTCCACCAGGGAAACGGGCAGGGTGATCTTTACTTTTTCATGATCCCCATCCTTGCCCACTACCAGGATCTTGAACCACTGCACGCTTTTCTGCCCGGCCCGGGAAGATTCCGGACTTTTGATGGCGTTCTTGATGACTTTGTAATCATCGGCCGCTTCAGCAAAAATTCCGGCCACCATACCAAAACTAATCAATAAAACAGTCAATCCAGCAAATATTCTTTTCATGTATCCTCCTGAAATGGGTTCATTCGACCCAGATTTGAATTACACTATCCTCATCCTTGATATCGATCTTCATGCCCTTGATGACCAGTTGGTTCAGGATATCGTCGAGGTTGTAGCCTTCCTTCTGCAGTGTCCGCTTTTCTTCGGCGCCCAGGGACTTCAGGGCCAGGTCAGCCAGTGCCAGGGGGATGTTCAATGAAAACTTTTCCCCGCTGTTACCTTTTTCAAATACGCGGATCTTGAGCATCTTGCCCGCCACTCCTTTGGCCTGACGGTCCATGCCCTTGAGGCGGGCCGGGTCGATGCGCATGATCGCGATCCTGGCCCGGTCACGCAGCTCATCGTCTTTTTCCCTGTCCAGGATGGTCTGCAGCACCGGCAAGGCCCGGGCGGCGTTTTTACGATCGGCCAGGTAGCTCAGTTTGAAGGCGGTATAATATGAAACTACTTTGTTTTCATGGTCCAGAAGCTTCAGCATTTTCTGCAGATAACTTTTCTCACCGGCCCGATAGAGTCCGGCAGCAAGATCAATGATGGAAATTTGCGCCTCTTCGGCCAGATTGCTGCTTGCTGAGGTTTTGACAAATTTCTCATAACTCTCCAGGGCTTGTTTTTTTGCTCCCAGTTCTTCCTGGCATTTGCCGCGGTAAAAAAGCGCCGCCGCGTAATAACGGCTGTCCGCATGTTTG
>JALHTJ010000018.1 GCA_022865785.1 Candidatus Aminicenantota bacterium | reverse complement strand
TTTCTCCTTGAAATTATATCTTGATCTTGAGCTCTTTCCGGACCTGGGTTCCGTCGGCGGTATTTTCAAGTGTGGTTTTGGCGGTGTACTGGCCGGGAGGGAGCTTGAGGGCGAATTCGATGGTGAAGGTCTTGCCCAGCTGTTCCAACTTGTTCCTGTCAACGGAAACGGGATGCAGTTCTTCTTTTTCCAAAACCGTTTCGCCCGCGGCGTTGATAACGAGCACCTTAAGTTTGATGCGGGTCTCCAGGGCGCCAGTCTGATCGTTCTGTACCAGGTTGGTTACGCGGTAGGGGACCTCAAAAAGCAGCCTGGCCTGGCCGGGGGCGTCGGCTTGCAGGGTCAAAACGAAATCGAATTGGCGGATGTTGCGGGTGATGCCCGGCGGCTTGAGTTGCATCTGGGCGACGTTGATCATGCCCATTCTGCGGGCGCTGCTCGGTTCAAGCTTGTAGAAGCCTTCGCGCTGATAATCGACGAAGATGACCGGGAAAAATCCGTAATACCATATCTCGACCGGAGGATCGTAGAAACTGTAGCCGCTGGGGAAGACATCGCGCCGTTCCGGCTCGCCCAGCAGGATGTAAATGCGGCCGCGGTCGCTCAGCCAACCCGAATCACCGCCGCGAAAAAAGTGGTTGGCGAAGTCGATGCGCCGGTAGTATTCTGCGCGGAATTCGTTTTCCGCTGTGGTGGGGTCGGGGTCCCTCTGCTTCCAGAATTCTTCGATGAACTGTTTCCTTTCATCGGCCTTGGTTCTCATGAAGATCTTTTTTTCCTTTTTGCTGATCACATAGCGGACTTCTGAAAGGAATTGCCTGTCTTGGGGAGGCAGGGTGCGCACTGCCCGGCTGGTGCAGGAACAGGAAGCCAGCAGTTGGATCAGCAAAATGATTCCCAAGCCGGGCCTGAGCGCTTTCTTTGCGAAACCCTTCAGCGGGCGCGACAGGAACTGGGCAGGGGACAATCCCACATTGGATCCCAGCCATGAAAAAATATTTTCTTTTTTCATTTGATTTTGCGATTTGGATTTTAGTTTTTATTATATCATATTTTACATTTCTTTGCAAAACGTTATAATGGCAGTCATGAAAAAGCCTCTTTTGATCCTGTTTTTACTTGTAGCGACTGCGCTTCCGGGTTCAACAGCAAAAAAACTGGAAACCTTGATCCAGAACAAGGACTGGCCGGTGCTGGCCGCTCAGTTCGGCGACGGCAGCCATCAACAGGCAGCCGCTTATTTCCAGGAATGCCAGAGGGTTGCTTTCAGTTCGCTGCGGCAGAATGACCTGACGTTTTTCGCCCGGTTTCGCGACTATGCCGAGATCGGCGAGATCACTTTCACTTTCGAAAACGGCTTGTACCGGCAGTTGACTCTGACGCGCAACATCAAACCCCTGCAGTTCATCCAGGCTTTTTCCCGTTATGATCTTGCCAACCGCACCATCCGCATGGGCGATGCCGAGATCTTTTTTAAAAAGGGCGTCCTTTACCAGGGGCTGCCCATGGAAAACCTGTTCATTTTTTGCGGAGAATGGACTTTCAGTATTCGCCCCGAAGATGCAGAGGAACGACTGACCCTGCTTAACCTGGAACGCAGCGAGGGATTCAAAAAGGATGCCCAGGCCGGGATATTCATTTTAAAAGGGCCCGAAATTGTCTCCGGCCTGCCCGAGCCGCAAGCGGCGGGCGAACCTCAGGACCAGGAGTCCATGCTTCTTTATGAAATATTTCAGAAAAAGTGGGGGATGCGCATCCCCTTTTTCGACGAACTGTGGTACTTGCCTTTTGCCGCCGATTTCAACACCGCCATCTTCTTCCGCAAACCGGGAAAATCGTATTTCCGCTACATTTTCAATTCCGCTATTTCTCCGGACACCAGCCTGGTGCTGTTCCCGGAAAACAAGTTTTACTTGAATTACAATGCCGTCCAAGGCCTTAAATTCACCACCCAGGCGGTCGATGAGCTGGAAAAACTTCAGTTGAACCTGTTCTACAACCCCGAGGTCAATTTTCTTTCCGGGACAGCCGTTCTGAATTTCAAGGAGCCTACGAATATCAAGACGGTCAACCTTGCTCCCGGGCTGGTTGTCAAGGGCTACGGCAAGTCGCAGCAGAATGAACTGCAGCTGTTCCAGCGTGAGGACACCTACTTCCTCCTGGGACAGGAATTGAATAAATTCGGTTTTTACTATGCCGGGAACATCTCACCCAGCGAAAATGATGAAGGACCGCCCCGTATCGGCATGAAGAACCGCGGGCGCGGCAACCGCGGTCGTGTTTACCTGTTGAACCGCGATCAGGACTTCTATCCCAACCCGGGCCATCATTTCTTCCCAAGCCGAGTCAAGGTTTCGCTGCCGTTTCCGCTGCACTGCCTGGCCTCGGGGAGCCTGCGCTCGCAGCAAAAACTGGGAGATCACAACGAATTTGTATATGAGAGCCCAGGCACCAAGGGGATTTCCCTGGTTTGCGGAGATTTCGAAAAATTGCTGACCATCCCCAGTAAATTGCCCATCCAGGTATTCGGCCCGGCCAAGCTGAAGCTGAGAGATTTTTTTCCCGATGATGCGCTCCAGGGTTATTTTGATTTCCTGGTGGATAAATTCGGCATTCTGGATGTGCCCGAAGTGAACCTGTTGTTGCGCCGCTACCATGATTATGGCGGCTGGAGCAACCAGGGTTTTGTGATCTTCAATCTCCTCGATACCCGGGTCCTTGATGACGACCTGACCGTTGTCCGGCGCATCCGCAGCGACAGTCCCGTGGTCTTCACCGATATCAACCGTGACAGCATGGTCCATGAATTGGCTCACCAGTGGTGGGGTGGGGTCATCTCCTGGAAATCCTATCAAGACGTCTGGTTGACCGAGGGACTGGCCCAGTTCTCCACGTTGCTCTACCTGCAGGATTCCCTGGGTGAGAAACAGTTCCGCAGGGTGGTGGCCAGTGCCAAAAGGTGGGTTTTTCGCAAAAATGACAGCGGACCGATCATCTATGGTCAGCGCATCGCCAATCTCAGTGAGGACCTGTACACCTACCAGAGTATCATCTACAACAAGGCGGCCCTGGTTTTTCTGATGCTCAGGGATATTCTGGGCGAGGATGAGCTGCTGGACCGCTTGCGGCAGGTCCTGGCCGATTTCAAGTACCAGAGTCTGAGCACAGCACGCTTCATCCAGCATATCAGTCAGGACAGTCAGCGCCTGCGCAAGTTTTTCAAGGGCTGGATCTATACACGCCAGCTGCCGGAAGTCAGTTATCAGGTCAACTGCGCCGGAGCTATGGCCGAGATCACCTTCAGCCAAAAAAACAGCGATTTCGTTTTTCCGGTCAACGTGCGCATTGCCACGGCCGAAGGCAAGTACGTCCGCACCCTGATCGTCGAGGAAAAGGTCCAGAAATTCAAAATAGTTGAAAACACCCCCATCCTGTCCATTGAAGTCGAGGCCCCCTTCGCGCCGGTCGACCTGCGCGGCTGAAGCGGGCGGCGGACGTTCCGGGACTGGATTTTATTTTCAAAATACGGTATTCTATGTCTTTGCGGGAATAATGGTAAATATCATCAGATGAGGTTTTGATGCTTGGAGATTCGCTGATTGAATCGGGAGGCAGGCGCGAACTCAGCCGCAAATGGCTGTTTGTGCCCGTTTCCCTGCTGCTGCACGTCCTGGCCATTGCCGCCCTGGCGGTCGTCCCGTTGTTGCTGGCCGAGAAAAATCTGCCCGAGATCAAGGTAACCAATGTTTTGGTCATAACTCCGCTTTTACCGACGCCGCCGCCGCCGCCCCCGCCGCCATTTGGTAGAGGCAGAGGTTCCGGAGCGGCGAAAGCCCCGGCCGGGGAAAAAGAGCTAAAACCGCCCGTTTTCGCCGGCAGGCTGATCGCCCCCATCGAAGTACCGGTGACCATCGAAGAAGATGACAGCGATTTCGGCGTGGAGGGCGGAGTGCCCTGGGGAGTTCCCGGCGGGGTTGAGGGCGGGGTTGAAGGCGGCGTGGTCGGCGGCGTGCTGGGCGGCGTGCTGGGCGGAACCCTGCCCAACGAGCAACCCTTTTTCGTCAGCGGCAAAAATGTTCCCAAATTGGTCAAGCAGGTCAAACCGGAATACCCTCAGGAAGCCTATGCGGCTCGCATGCAGGCGGTCGTTATCGTTGAGGCTATAACCGATATTTACGGCCGGGTGAGCCGGGCCCGGATCATCAGCGGCCATCCCGTTTTCTACGAATCGGCACTGACTGCCGTCCGCAAATGGCTGTACGAACCATATATCGTCAACGGCATTCCCCGGCCGATCTATTTTACCGTGACCATCACCTTCGGACTGACCTCCAATTAACCAGAGGTTCTTTATTTATTGATCTGCTCGCGCAATGTTTGCGCAAGAAATTCAGCCAAGCGGGGAAGCGTTTTTTTTACCGGCGCGGAAAGCATGTTTCCCGGCAGCAGGTTGCGCGGCTGTATGCCGACCAGGATGACCCGGGAGGGAAGGGATGTGCCGAGGAAACGCATCAGTAGACGCAGGGGCAGATGGTGGCTGGTCATGTCGCCGACGGCAATGGAACTTTCGTCGGCCAGGAAGACCGTACCGGGGGGCAAACAGTGATCCACGGCGTCGAGCAGGATCACATGACTGGGTACGAAAGCGCGAATGACGCCTGTGAAATTTTCCGGGGCTTCGCCGCCGCTGACGATGCGGATATCGGGATGGGCCGGAAGTTTTTTGGCCAGGGACCGCGCCAGGGCGACGCCCAGACGGTCGTCGCTTTTCCAGTTCATGCCGATGCCGAGCACAAAAATCTTCTTGGCCCCCTGGAGCTGCGCCCGCAGTTTTTCCGGAAAACCCTCGGCGCAGGGGAAAGGCATACGTGAACTGTCTACGGGCAGCGAGAGGGAAGATTTTCTGGCGGCGATGGTCGGGGTTACTTGTATTCGATCTTCAAATCGTGACGACTGAAAGCAGCGGTCTCATATTCAGCGTCCATGTGGTATGCCTTGGTCGGGCAGGAGTCGACGCACTGGGCGCAGTGGATGCAGCGGTCATTGTGCAGGATCATCTTGAATTTTTTTTCAGTCTCGGAAACGCGGATGATGTCGATGGCTTCAGCCGGGCAGTCGTTGACGCAGATCATACAGCCGATGCACTTGGCCGCGTCGCAGACCACGTTGCCGCGAAAGCCCTCGGGCACGGCTTCTTTTTCAAAAGGATACTTGACCGTGGCCGGTTTTTTAAAAAGATGGCGCAACAGTTCCGGCAAAAACGGGACTATTTTATTGTTCATGATACCATTCCCTTGATGATGATAACGATAAAAAGCTGCAGCACGGCCAGCGGCGCCAGCCAGCGCCAGGAGAAATTGATCATCTGGTCGATGCGGATGCGCGACGTGGCGGCGCGCATGGCAGCCAGCAGAAAGATGATGAAGAGAGTCTTGAGAATGAACCAGGCCAGCCCCGGCAGCAATCCGCCCGGGAAGCCGCCCATGAATACGGCGGCGATCAGGCCGGCGCCCACGACCATTTCGATATCGCCCAGCAGCCGGAAAAAGGCCAGTTTCTTGCCTGAATATTCGGTGAGCTGGCCGCCGACAATTTCGGTTTCGGCGTGGGGGATGTCGAAGGGCACCCGTTCCAGTTTGGCTTGCAACGCGATCACGGCGATGAAAAAGCCGATGAGGTTGACCAGCATGAGCAGCGGTTTATCCTGGAAAAAGCGGGCGATCTCCAGTATGCGCCAGGAATCGGCCAGCACGGCCGGGCTGAGCAGGGCCAGCAGCAGGGGAATCTCGTAGCCGAACAGCATGGTCAGCACGCGCACGCCGCCGATGGCCGAGAAGTAGTTGTTCGAATGCCAGCCGGCCAGGAAGTAGATCAGCGTCGGCAGGGTCAGCAGGTAGGCCACCACGATCAGGTCGCCGGGGAATGAGATGAATGAGGGAGCTTCGCTGTAGTGCCAGAGGGGCAGGTAGAGGGCGGTGGTGCAAATGATGGCCAGGGCGAATACCGGCAGGGCCGAGAACATGTGTTTGTCGGCTTTTTCCGGTACGATGTCCTCCTTGGCGAAGAGCTTGATGATGTCGGCGACCGGCTGCAGGATGCCGGAGCGGCCGGTGTGCAGGGGGCCGATGCGGTTCTGCATGCGGGCGTAGAGTTTGCGGTCGAACCACTCGCAGAAAGTGGAATAGACCATCAGAAAAATCAGACCCGGATAGACCAGGATGTAGAGAATGGGCTTTAAAATGGCCATACTGCTTCCTTTTTCAATAAATTGACTTTTTTATAATGGTCGTTAGCCATGGTCCGCAGCTGGCTGAAGCTGAGGACCTTGCTTTCGCCGCTGCGCGGATTGTCCAATTGGACCAGGCGCTCGGCGCAGCAGATGCAGGGATCGATGGCGGCGAAGATCAGCGGAATGTCGGCGATGAAGCCGTTCTTGAGCATCTTGATGGTGGCCGTGTAGTTGGCCAGCGTCGGGGCGCGGACCTTCAGCCGTTCCGGCTTATCCGAACCGTTGCTCTTGATATAGTGTACGTTCTCGCCGCGCGGGGCCTCATAGCGGGAATATACCTCATTGGGCTTGACCTTGCGCGGCGCCTTGACCTTGAAGGGGCCGTCGGGCAGGTTTTTCAGCAGAAATTCGATCATTTTATAGGACTGGATCAATTCCTTGACCCGCACCACGGCCCGGCCAAGCACGTCGCAGCTGTCGGCTGTGCAGACCTCGAAAGGTATCTCGTTGTAAACGGCGTAGGGATCGTCCTTGCGCACGTCCATGGGCACGCCCGAGGCGCGCAGGGTGGGGCCCACGGCGCAGAGGGCGATGGCGTCTTCCCGGCTCAATTTGCCGACGCCGGCGAGCCTGCCGACGAAAGTGGGTTCGTTGGCGCCGATCTTCAAGTAGTATTCGGTCCTCTTGGTCAGCAAATCCAGGGAGTCGAGGATCTTTTTTTTCTGCAGTTCGTCGATGTCGCGGCGCACGCCGCCGAAAGTGTTCATGGCGTAATGAACACGGTTGCCGGTGATCCAGTCGAGAATGTCCATGACCACTTCGCGGTCGCGCCAGGTGTACATGAAGAACGATTCGAAACCGGCTTCCTGTCCGGCCACTCCCAACCAGAGCAGGTGGCTGTGCACCCTTTCCAGCTCCGCGATCAGGGTGCGGATGTATAGGCCGCGCCGGGCCGGTATAAGTTCCATCAACTGCTCGACTCCTTGGACAAAGCAGGTTGTATGGGAGTGTGAACAAATGCCGCAGATGCGTTCGGTCAAATAGATATTCTGGGTGAACGTCCTTTCTTCAGCCAGTTTTTCAATGCCGCGATGGCTGTAACCCAGCTTCAAGTCGGCGTCGCGGATGATCTCGCCCTCCAGGGTCATGCGCAGGCTGACGGCTTCATGAAGGGCAGGGTGCTGCGGGCCCAGGGAAACCTTGAATTCCATTATTTACCTCCGGGGATGATTTCTGCCGGGCGATTGAATTTCCAGTCTTTGCGCAGGGGGTATTGTCCCTGCGGCCAGTCATCGCAAAGTAGCAGCCGCCGCGGGTCGGGGATGTTCTCGACCAACAAGCCAAACATGTCCTGCAATTCCCGTTCATAGAGAATGGCGCCGGGAATGACCTGGCAGACGCTGGGGATCTTGGGCTCCGCGCGGGGAGTAAGGATGCGCAAGAGGATGGTGGTGGTGTCATTGGAGAGGTGGTAGATCACCTCGAAGTTTTCGCCCAGGTCGACGCCGCTGATGGTGGCCAGATGGGTAAATTGTAACTGGTCTTTGAGGTAGGCCAGGACCGCCAGCAGTTGTCCGCGCTCCACTTTGACGCTGATACGCCGCGGGGCCGCAATCGCTGCCTCAAGAATCTTGTCTTTGATTTCCCCGTTTATTTTCTCAAAAATCGCTTCGCTGTTCATGAATACCTCATTTGACGGAATTAAGCAGTTTGACCACGGCATCCATCAGGGCTGTGGGCCTGAAGGGGCAGCCGGGGACATAGGCATTGACCGGAATGACCTGATCAATACCGAAAAGGGAATGGTAAGCCCCGCGGTAAACGCAGCCGGCCATGGCGCAGGCGCCGGCCGCAACGACGAATTTCGGTTCGGGTACTTGCTCGTATACGCGCAGCACCCGGTCGCGGTTCTGCAGGGTGACGGCGCCCGTGCAGATCATGACATCGGCATGACGCGGCGTGGCCTTGAGCAGGACTCCGAAGCGCTCCAGGTCGAAGCGCGGCATGAGCGCGGCCAGGATCTCAATGTCGCAGCCGTTGCAGCCGCCTCCAGCATTGAGATGCAGAACCCACGGGGATTTGACCCGTGACCAGTGGACTAATCTTTCAATCATGTTGATTCCTTGTGATTAAAGCCATGATGGCCAGGAAGATCATGCCCAGGTAGAACAGCCCTAAATAGGCGATGGGGCCGGCCGGCAATGTCGCCACCACCAGGGCGGCGACGTGCATCATGGTAAAGAACAGGGCGATGAAAAAGAAAAGCTTGTAGCCGAACTGGGGTTTGCCGCCGGGGATGTCCTCGCCGCAGTGGTAGGTTTTTAGCTTGCCGCCCACGGCGTTCAACTTGGGGGCCAGGCGCCCGGCCAGGAAGTAGATGATGTAAAATATGGCCAGAAAGACCAGGAAAGCCAACGGCGGTGAAAGAAAGATTTCTATCCAGTTTTTCATGGTTTATCCCTTCAGCTTGGTCAGTTTCCTGACATCAAGGCTCTTGGTATGGCGGTTGATGCTGATGATGATGGCCAGGGCCGTGGCGATAACGGCCACGTCGACGACGATCACGGTGATGGCCAGGCTCTGGGCGACCAGCATGTTGTCCCGGGCGTAGCCGCTGGCGATCAGTGCCAGGGTGATGCCCTTGGCGATGATCTCGACGCCGATCAGGAGTTTGACCATGTTCTTCATGGTCAGCAGGCAGTAGAGGCCGGTGCAGATCAGCAGGGCCACGAAGCCCATGTTCAATATCCACATGTTGTTCATTCTTTCCCCCCGTGGTGGTTTTTTTCGCCCTGGCGGAACAAAGCCAGCACGGCCAGTACCCCGGCGAAGATCACTCCGATCTGGCCGATCAGGTCGAAGGTGCGTTGTTTCCACAGCACTTCGCCGAAAGTCCCGGTTTCGGAGCTGACCATGGCCGGGATTTTTCCCAGAAGATTTTTCATGACCAGGATGTCAATGATGACCAGGATCAGGAAAAATAGGGGGAATATCAGTAAATGGCGCTTGTTTTCAACCACTTCCTGGTCGCCGCGGGTCAGGGCGATGGCCGTGATGAAAAGCACGGTGATCAGGCCGGCGACCACCGAGACCTCAAAGACCCCGGCGTAAACGGCGTTCATCCTGAAGAAGATGATGGCCAGAAAAATGCTGGCCACGGCCAGGTTGATGGCGCTGCGAAGCAGGTCGCGGCTCAGGACGGCCATTATGGAAAAGGCGACCAAACCGATCATGAGAAAAAGATGCATGCGCTTCTCCTAAAATCCGATAAAGTTCAAAGTTACGGCTACGCCGCTGCTCAAGACATCAGCGGCCGGCTGCAGCCAGGAATGGATGATCATGGGAAACACCAGGCCGATGATGATGCACAGCAGCGCCAGCATCACGGTGGCGGCCGACATCCAGAACGGGGCTTCCTTGACCGACTTCCAGGTATCGTTCAATTTGCCGAAAAAGGCGTTGTGCTGCAGGACCAGGTAGTACCACAGGGTGATCACGCTGCCCAGAACGGCCAGGAAAGCCAGAACGTGCATTTTGGCCTGCACCAGGGCGATGATGATCAGCAGCTTGCTCCAGAAACCGTTCAGCGGCGGCACGCCGGCGATGGACAGTGATCCGATGGCCGAGGTAGCCGCGGTCAGGGGCATGCGTTTGGCCAGGCCGCCCATCTGATCGAGGGAGCGGGTTCCGGTCGACTGCTCGACCGCGCCGGCGTTTAAAAAGAGCAGAGACTTGAACAGGGCATGGTTGAACAGGTGAAACAGGCCGCCGATGATGCCCAGCGGCGTGCCGATGCCCAGGCCCAGGATCACATAGCCGACCTGGCTGATCGATGAATAGGCCAGCATGCGCTTGATATCCTTCTGGCCCAGGGCGGCCAGGGCGCCGACAAAGATCGAGGCCATGCCCAGTACGGTCAACACCGTGGTCAGTGCCGGGGTCAGCCCGAAGACGTTTAAAAATATGCGCATCATGGCGTAGACGCCGGAAACCTTGATCAGCACTCCCGAAAGCATGGCCGAGATCGGGGCCGGGGCCGAAGGGTGGGCGTCGGGCAGCCAGGTATGGAAAGGAACAAGAGCTGTTTTCAGGCCGAACCCCATGAGGAACAGGCCGCTGCAAAAGCCGACCACGTATTTGATGTTCAGCGTCTTCAGCCCGGACGCGACCGCGCCAAAGCCCAGTCCGCCGGTCAGGCCGAAGATGATGGCGATGCTCAGCAGGATGAAGGCCGAGGCCACGGCCGAAAGCATCAGATACTTGAATGATGCTTCGAGCTCGTCATGGCCCTGGCCGAAGGCGACCAAAGCGTAGGAGGCCACGGCCGCGACTTCCAGGAACAAATAAATATTGAAAAGATCGCTGGTCAGGACCAGGCCGTTCATGCCGGCGATCATGAGCAGCAGCAGGGCGTAGTAATTGGCCTTGGCGCCGTATTGCTCCATGTAGTCAATAGAATAGAGTGTGACTGCGAAACTGACCAGCGAGATGGTAAAAAGCATGAACAGGCTGAAGCCGTCGAGCAGCAGCCGGATATTGATCGGGGCGCCGAACCAGAACGCCTGCTGGATGACGCCGCCGTTGGCGATGAGCGGCTTGGCGCTGATGACCGAAAACACCAGCAGGAAGAGCATGGTGGCGTTGGCCAGCAGGTCGGGCAGGAAGCGCTTGGATATCTTGCCCAGCAGGGGCATCAGGGCTGCGAGCACCAGGGGTACGATGATGAATAGAAATATCATGGCTCTTCTCCTACCTTAACAGGGCGCCGATGGCCCAGACGATGAGTACCAGCCCGCCGATGGTCCAGGCCAGGTAGTTGGCGTAGTACCCGTTGTGGGCGGCTTTGAGAATGCCGGTGCAGGCTCGGCCGACACTGACCACAATTCTTTCATAGAAGAAATCGATGGGACGATCCACAAATTTGAACAGGAAACTTGACAGGGCTTGCAGGAACTTGATGCCCTGCTCGTAGAGATCGAAGACGCGGGCTTCGGCCCAATTGTACAGGGTGTTCAGCACGGGCAGATGGTGGATCGGTTCGGAAACCAGATAGGCTTTGTTGCCGCCGCGCTTGAAACCGTAGATGTGCAGACCCAGGCCGAGCAGCAGGCAGCCCATGGATATCATGGCGATGGGATTGAACAGGGCCAGGGCGTGGCTGCTGAAATTCAGGGTTTCGCCGGCCGGCAGATGGCCGCTCAGGATGGGCTCGAGAAAGAATTTTAATGGTATCCAGTTGTAGATGCCGAACACAACGCATATGGCGGCAAGAATCAGGATCGGGACGTATATCGGGCTTTTGTTTTCCCTGACCTGCGGAGTTTCCGGGTTGCGCGGACCGAAAAATACCGCGTGACCGGCTTTCAGAAAAGAAGCGAAAGTGAGGATGGCCCCGAGCCAGGCGGCGATGGTGAAGATGGTGTATCCGGTTTCATAGGAGCCGTGAAAAATCATTTCCTTGGAAACGAAGCCGTTAAGGGGCCAGATACCGGAAATGGCCGCGGCGCAGATCAAAAATCCCAAGGCTGTGAAAGGCATGGCCCGGTACAGGCCGCCGAGTTTTTTCAACTCCGTGGTCCCGGTCTGGTGTTCCACCGAACCGGCGGCCAGGAACAGCCCGCTTTTGTATATGGCGTTGTTGATCATGTGAAAAATACCGCCGATGATGCCTATGGGTACTGCGGTGCCGATGCCCAATATCATGTAGCCGACCTGGGAAACGGCGTGATAAGAAAGGAGTTTTTTCAAATCCTTCTGGATCAGGGCCATGAACACGGCCAGCACGATGGTGGCGGCGCCAATGATCATCAGGGTGATGCAGAAGGGACTGTTGATTTCCAATTTATAGAAATCCAGGGTGATACGTACCAACAGGTAGATACCCAGCAGTTTTTCCAGAGCGCCGGGAATCAAGGCCATGACCGAGACCGGGGCGTCGATGGCGGCGTCGGGGATCCAGGTGTGAAAAGGCATGGCGCCGGCCTTGCCGATAGCGCCGATCATCATCAGGAAAAAGCTGACAGCGAGTAAGCCCTGGGGTAGCACCGAAATATCGGACATTCTCAGCGTTCCGGTCTGCGACCAGAGGATGGCGATGCCCAAAATCATGCAAAAATCGCAGAAGCCGCCGATGATGAAGCTCTTGACCGCGGTGCGGTGGGCGTTCTTGCCGCCGAGGTTGATCAACGCGTACAGGGTGATCAGCAGGCCTTCCCAAAAGAAGATCAGCGGCACGAAGTTGTTGGCCAGAGTGGCGCCGGCGGCCAGGGCCGCGGTCAAAAATATGTAGCCGTAATACTCGCGGACCCTGGAATGGCCGGCCATCTTGACCGTCGAGTATAACGTGATCAGAAAAACGAAGCCGCTCAAGGCCAGGAGGATGAACTGGCTGAACTGGTAGAGACGCAGTTCAAAATCGATGCCGTGGCCCAGCCAGGGCAGGGTGTAGAAAGTTTCCTTCTGGCCGAAAAAGGTGATGGCGATGTAGACGATGATGGCCGCGCCCAGAACGGCCACGGTTTCGCGCAGCCATTTGATGCGCGAAGGGAGGAGGAAAGAGATCAGGGCCAGCAGGAAAGGGACAAGGATCGGTATGGAAAGGTTTTGCGGGTTCATTGCATCCACCTTAAGATTTCGACGGTTGCGATATTAACCAATTTCATGGGATAGGCCACGAAGAATCCGGCCAGCAGCGAGAGGATGGCCAGGACCACGACCACGAGTACCATGGAGCGCGATCCTTCGCGCTTATCGGATTTAGCTTCGCCCATGAAGACGGCGCTGAATACTCTGAAAAGGTAAAATATGGTCAGTAGGGCAGCGAACAAGGCCACGGCTGCCACCCATATCTGGCCGGCCTGGACCGCGCCGAAGATGACCATGAACTTGGAAAAGAATCCGCCGAAAGGCGGAATGCCGATGACCGAGAAGGCGCAAAAAATGAAGGCCAGGGCCGTCCAGGGCATGGTCTTGAACATGCCGCCCATCTTGCTGATGTCGCGCTCGTGGGTGGCGTGGATGACGATGCCGGCGCAGAGAAAGAGTCCGGCTTTGGCCAGGCCGTGCATCAGTATAAAAAGCAGTGAACCGGCGATGCCCACCGGGTTCATCACGGAGAAGCCCAGGAATATATAGCCGATCTGGCTGATCGTGGAGTAGGCCAGGATCCTTTTTATGTCATTCTCCACCGCGGCTGCCCCGGCTGCGATCAAACTTGAGAAGACCACGATGATCGGGATGGCCTGGTACCAGCCCTCGGGCAATTTGAATGTGTAGCAGAACAGGCGCACATAAGCGTAGACGCCTATCTTGACCAGCACCGCCGCGTGCAGTATGGCGGTGACCGGGGTCGGCGCCACGCCGGCATCCGGGAGCCAGGTGTGCAGCGGCACGGTGGCCGACTTGGAGAACATGCCCATCAGGATCAGCAGTACGGCCGTGCCCGGGATCAGGGTGCCGCGCATGGCGGTGAGATCGAACGTGCCGGTCTGGTTGTAGATGAGGATGAAACCCAGCAGCATGAACACGGCACCGAAGAACGTCACCAGGAAAGCCTTGTCAGCCTTGAGCACGTATTCCTTCACGCGGTAGAATCCGATCAATCGCCAACAGGCGATGGCGGCGATCTCCCAGAACAGGTACATGAAGATCAGGTTGGCTGAAAAAACCAGGCCCATCATGGCGCCGATGAAGAGCAGGACGATCAGGTAATATTCGCTCTGGTTCTCCTCATGGCCGATGTATCCCAGCGAGTAGATGACGATCAGTGCGCCGATGAATGATGAGACAATGGCCATGAATATGGCAAGGGCGTCGGCGACAATGATGAAGTCGAGGCCCAGGGCCATGGTCTTGCGGAAGGTAAGCTCACCTCCTTTGAGAGCGAAGGGGATCAGCAGCAGGGAGAAGGCGGTGGTGGCCAGGGCGAGCAGCACCGACCAGAACGATCGGGCTTTTGCAGAGATGAGGCCGGCCAGGGGGATGGTCAGTGAACCGACAATGGGCACAAAAATCGTTA
>JALHTJ010000129.1 GCA_022865785.1 Candidatus Aminicenantota bacterium | reverse complement strand
TAATATAATGGCCCCATGTCCAGAAAAATTGCCGTTGTGGTGCAGCGCTACGGGTTGGAGATCAATGGCGGCGCCGAATACCACGCCCGTTTGATCGCGGAAAAATTAAGCAAATATTTTGCGGTCGAGGTGTTCACCACTACGGCTTGCGATTATGTCACCTGGGACCATCATTACCGCGGCGGGCAGGAATTATTGAACGGGATCAAGGTCAATCGTTTCCGGGTGAGGAAACCAAGGGATCCGGAAACCTTCGGCAGAATCCAGCGCCACATTTTTGAAGAGGAGCATGTTCTGGAAGATGAATTGAGCTGGCTCGAGGAGGAAGGGCCGTTGGTTCCGGAATTGCTCCAAGTGCTTGAAAAAAGGGAAAGGGAGTTCGCTTATTTCATATTTTTTTCCTACCGCTATTACCATTCCTATTATGGGGTAAGCAAATTCCGTCGTAAAGCCATTCTGGTTCCTACGGCCGAGCACGATCAGGTAGTCTACCTTAGTTTGTTCAAGGATTTTTTCAACCTGCCGGCGGCGATCGTTTACAATTCCCCGGAGGAAAAGGAGTTGATCAACCGCATCTCCGGGAACGCGGCGCTATGCGGGGACGTGGTCGGTGTCGGCTCCGAGATCCCCGAGCGCTTTGATCCGCGAGGGACGCTGGCACGACTGGGCATCCAGGGTGAGTATTTTGTTTATATCGGCCGCCTGGATGAAAACAAGGGTGTTCCCGAACTGTTCGATTTTTATCTGCGGCTGCTGGCCGAGAAAAAAATCACCTTGAAATTGCTATTGATCGGAAAAACCTATATTTCCATCCCGGAGCATGAAAATATCGTCCATATCGGTTTCCAGGAAAACAAAGAAAAATTCGACCTGTTGCAGGGCGCGGATTTCCTGGTCATGCCCTCGCAGTTTGAATCGCTTTCCATGGTTGCTCTGGAGGCCTGGGCGATCGGAAAACCGGTTCTGGCCAACGGCAGGACCGAAGTGCTGCGCGGCCAGTGTCAGCGCAGCCAGGGCGGATTGTGGTATGGCAATTATGATGAATTCAAGGAAGCTTTTCTCATTCTGCAGGCCGACAGCGATTTACGGGAACGCCTGGGGGCCAACGGCAAAAAATATTTCCTGGAAAACTATTCCTGGGAAATCATTGAGAACAAATATTTGAAAATCATTGCCGCTTTGGATCAAAGGCGGTGAATCGCGGAAACCAAGCCAAAGGTCTTTTTAAGGCTGCAGCAAGTACTTTTTAATTTTTGCCAATAAATTGACCCGGGATATCCCCAGTATCTTGGCCGCCTGGGTCTTATTTCCCTTGGTATGTTGAAGCACGTTTTTGATCTGATCTTTTTCGACCTCGCTTAAAGCCTTCAAGGGCAAGCCCGTGGCCGCATCTTCCTTGAAATTTGAATTTTCCATAAAATAGTGGGGCAGGGATTTTCTATGCAATTCGTTTCCGCTTTCAATGATGATGGCACTGTTGATGATATTCATCAGTTCGCGGACGTTTCCTGGATAATCATACTGGTTCAACAACCGCACGGCCGCTTCTGAAATTTTCTGGATATTTTTCTGATTCTGTTCATTGAATTTTTTTAAAAAGTGCTGGCACAAAAGCGAGATATCGCCCTTTCTTTCCCGCAGGGGGATCAGGTAAACCGAACTCATGTTCAGGCGGTAAAAAAGATCTTTGCGGAAATTTCCCTTTTTCATCTCGCTCAACAAATCCTTATTGGTGGCGGCAAGGATACGGACATCGACTTTTTGATTCTTGGTCGAACCCAGCCTGAAAAATTCACCTTCCTGAAGGACCCTCAGCAACTTTACCTGGATCGGCAGCGCCAATTCGCCGATTTCGTCGAGAAAAAGCGTGCCCTTGTCCGCTTCTTCCAGGAATCCTTTTTTGGCCGAACTGGCACCGGTGAACGCGCCTTTGTTGTGGCCAAAGAATTCAGATGAAAAAAGTTCGTTGGCAAAAGTTCCGGCATTCACGGCGACAAAGTTTTCATTGCGGCGTTTACTTATTTGATGTATGGCCTTGGCGATCAGCTCCTTG
This sequence comes from Candidatus Aminicenantota bacterium, assembly GCA_022865785.1. Taxonomy (GTDB): domain Bacteria; phylum Acidobacteriota; class Aminicenantia; order UBA2199; family UBA2199; genus UBA2199. Next base: position 17,333 of record JALHTJ010000129.1, on the reverse strand, counting down.
CCGCTGCCGCTTTCACCCCAGATCAGGATGCTGTTGTCAGGCTGGGCCATTTTTTCAACCATTTGGAAAATCCTGATCATTTCTTCATTCTGGGTAATGATATCCTTGAAAGCGTCCTTGAATTGCAAGTGTTCCCTGGAAACCGCGATTTCCGCTTCCATGGCGCTATTGTCCCTGCGGTTTTCCAGGACAGTTTTTATGATCTTCAGCAATTGGTCATTGTCAACCGGTTTGGTCAGATAGTCGAAAGCACCGAGTTTCATTGCCGAAACTGCCAGCTCTACATCTTCCACCCCGGTCAAGACGATGGTTTCGATATCAATGTTTTTTTCCTTGATATGCTTCAAAATGTCCAATCCGCTCACGTCGGGCATGTCCATATCCAAAAGCAGCAGATCGTAGTTGTTGCTTTTCAATTCATGAAAAGCTTTGGAGCTGTTAACAAGCGTTGAAACCTCGTATGCCCCGGTTTGCAACAGCATGATGTTCAGGAAGTTCAAAACCGCCTGATCGTCGTCAATGGCCAGGATTTTCTTCATGGATTTTCCTTTTGCGAGACCGGTATGTATATTGAAAAAGTGGTGCCCGAGTCCAATTTGCTTTCCACTTCGATCCGGCCCTTGTGTTCTTTGATTATCCCATAGGCGATGGACAGACCGAGCCCGGTCCCGCCTTGGTTTCTTTTGGTTGTAAAAAAAGGATCGAAGATCTGCTTCAGGGTTTTTCCGTCAATGCCTTTGCCGTTATCGCTTATTTTCAGCAGGGCTTCATTCTCCTTTTCCAAAAATGCTGTCGAGATCTCAATGGCCCCCATTTTTTTTTCGATGGCTTGCGAGGCATTGATCAGGATATTGACGACCACCTGCTCCAGGCGTTGGGAATTGCCTTTAACTTTCGGGATATTTCCGTTCAGCTCCAGATTGACTTTGGCCTTTCTGCCGATCTGATTGGCAACAAGACGCAGGCAGATTTGAATGATTTCATTGAGGTCCACCTCATCGTTCAATACCCCGTCATCCCTTTTGGCAAACTTGCGCAACCCTTCCACGATCGTCTTGATGCGATCGGTGCCCTGGGCCATATCATCCAATAAAATAAGTATGTTGCTTTTAAAAACGTCATAATTTAAACGGGCGATCTGCAGGTTTTTTTCATTCCGGGAATACTCATCTAAAATCGGCAAAATGTCTTTCATCGCTTCCTGGATGATCGACACATTGCCGCGAATAAAGGTGTTGGGATTGTTTATTTCATGGGCGATACCCGAGACAAGCTGCCCGAGCGAGGCCAGTTTGTCGGTTTGCATCAGTTGTATTTCCATGTTTTTCTGCTTGGTGATCAGGCGGGAGAACTCCAGAACGCCCTCGACCTCACCATGGTCATCAAAAATCGGGTAAGCTTGCAGAAGGTAATATTCTTCTCCGTATTTTTGCTCCAGAGTGATCGATTTTTTCTGTTGAAAAACCATTGCGCCCGGGCATCTGTCGCATGGCCGCGACAAGTTAAAGATTTTTTTGTGGCATTTCCCGCTGTGGGTCCCCTCCTTGCGGTTGGCCATCTTGATATTGAAGTCCCGGTCGATCATGACAACCTGGTCGGTTATGGCGTCAAAGAGCGTCTGTAGCTTGTTCCGGCTTTCCTTCAGCTTATCGGTCAGCGAAACCAGTTCCTTGTTTTTATTGACCAGAAGGTCCTTCTGCTTTTCCAGGTCGGCCGTCCTGGTCTGGACGATCTTTTCAAGGTTTTCGTTTTGCCGGATTAACTCCTGCTCCAATTCCTTGCGCAGGCGGATGTCCTTGTAGACCTCCTCGATGCAGCGTCGCCCGTCAAACTCGACGAAGATGAACGAGCCGATGACCGGGCACTGCTTGCCCCTGGAGTCGATCAGGCTCATCTCCATCTCTTCCAAGAATCCTTTCTCTTTAAGTTTTTTGAAAATGAACGGCCGGATGCGGGGAATATTTGCATACAGTTTGTCCCGGACAAAGTTGAGTTGGACCGACCCGTCCTCGGGATAATGCAGCATGCGATAAAAGGCGCGGTTGGCCTTCAGGATGTCCCCGTTCAGCTGGGAAATGACGATGCCGTCGGGGGCGTTTTCGAAAAGGTCCTCGAAACGCTTCTTGGATTTCTCCAACTCCTTGGTCTTGGCTTTGACTAGATTCTTCAGGTTGCCTACGTACTTTTGCAGTTCCAGCTGCAATTCATGCTTTTCAACAGCTTTGGAGATCATGTGGCCGATTTCCTTGATGAGTTTTTTTTCTTCCTCTAGAAAATCGCCATCCTTCAAATAACCGATCTTGACGCAACCCCGGGTCTTGCCGTTGACCACGATATCGGACTGGAGCGAAGCTTTGATATTTTCGCAGGATAGGGTCCCGGGAGTATATTGGCTTTGGTCCAGGATGATGGCCGCGCAAGCCATCTCGGGATATTGAAACCCCTTGACCAGATTTGCAGCCGAATTTTCCAATATTTGTCCCAGGCTTTTCCCGGAATCAATCTGGGAGCTGATTATATACAGGCATTCAAGTTCCTTGATCCTTTCCTTAAGATCGTATTCGAGCTTTCGGGCGCATTCAATGCATTCTTTGCGCTGGATGTTTTTTTTCACTTGGCAACCTAATTAATGCAACTTGAACATTATACCACCAGTTTGTTTTTTATTTTAGTTTGGATATAGTCTTCACTGGCGAGCAACGGTTGCTTCTCCTGGTTGCAGGTAGCGATCTCGATGGTCAAAGGTAGGAATTTCCCCTTGCTATTGGCTGTGTGGAAACTTTCTCGGAACAGGTTTTTTCCCCAGAATCCGCCCATTTCCACATTTTGGTAAAATGGGTTGGCTTGCCGGATCTCTTTAAAAATGTCATCTGTGCTTTTAAATTGCATGGATTGTGTTGTTTTTTCGGCCAAGCGGCAAATGATCTCCCAGTTGGCCATGCCGCTTTGGGGCGGGAAGATCGCCTGGCTGAGCTGTACCCGGCGGTCGCAGGCGGTAAACGTCCCCGAACTTTCCAGCGGAGTTGATGCCGGTAATACAACGTTGGCTTCGGAGGCGCTGGCGCTCATGAAAAAATCCACTACCATGGTGAATTCAACAGCGGCCAGCAATTTTCCTGCCGCAGTCGAGGCCAGAGGGTTTTCACCAAATATTAGCAGGGCCTTGATTTTGTCTTTGCTGAATCTTTCCCCAAAATCAACCGGTTTAAAGATCTGATCCGGGCCAATGTTCCACAGTTTCTGAAAACGGCTGATAGCAGGATCGCCATAGCGGACGGCTCCAGGCAGGTAGCGGGGATCAACGCCCATGTCCAGCAGCCCTTGGGAATTTGCGAATTCGCTGATCAGGATCAGGCCGTTGCCGGGCTGGCCGGTTTTGCCCTGCTGCAACATCAGATTCCCCAGCGCTTTCAAGTCGTCGCGTGATTTTTCCAGGCATTGGTCTATGCCATACACAACGATAAAATTGGGCGTGCCAGAGAGCATGGCCACGATTTGGTCTAATTTTTCCGGATTGACTCCCGTGGTTTCGATGGTCCTTTCTCTGTCCAGCTTGGCGATGGAGGCTTGATACTGGGGGAAATTTTCCGTGCGGCGGCTGATGAAGTCGCTGTCGATCATTTCTTTTTTGATCAGTTCATTGGCGATGCCAGCCAACAGGGCCGTGTTGGTCCCGCGTTTGGGATCGAGCCAGAGATCGGCGATCTTGCTGAGGGAATTCTCCGATGAACTGACGGCCACCAGCCGGGCGCCTTTTTTCATGGCTTCCTTGATTTTCAGCTCGGCAACCAGGTTGTTTTCGGTCAATTCGGCGTTCATGACCATGATGACATCGGCGTTTTTGAATTCATCCAAGGTGGTCGTGGAGGCGGTCAAGCCAAACATCTCATCCAGTGCGTCCAGATCACGGCCGTTGAACATATTGCTGAAGCTGCCGATCATGTTGGTCTTGAATCCGGCGCGCACCCATTTTTGCAGCAGATACAGTTCTTCGTTGGCCAGTCGCGGTGAGGCGAAAACGGCCACGGCTTCAGGACCATATTTTTTACTTATGGCATTTATTTTTTTTGCGGCATGAGCCAGCGCTTTTTCCCAGGAAATTTCCTGCAACCCCTGTTTGCCTTTCAGCATGGGTTTGAGCAGACGCTGTTCGTCAAGCATGTAGCGATAAGCGAAACGACCCTTGTGGCACAAATACCCCTTGTTGTGGGAATCGCCGCTAAATCCTTCCGCGGAAAATGTGTCTTGATCGAAGACCTTGTACTGCAAAACACAACCGACCGAACAAAAATGGCAGATGGAGATATGCTTTTTGCCGGCCCATGGCCCCGGTTTGACGAAGGGCAGATGCTCGGCAATGGCTCCGGTGGGACAGGCGGCGATGCAATTGCCGCAGGATATGCAGTTGGTTTCCAGAAGTTTTTTTTCCATTGAGGGACGGACCACCGACTTGAAGCCGCGGTAAACGAAGCCGAGGGCCGAAACCTTGAGGATCTCCGAGCAGGTGCGCACGCAGCGACCGCAGGCGATGCACTTGTTGGGGTCCAGGGTAATAAAAGGATGGGCTTTGTCCACTGCGTACTTACGCACTTCGCCGATGAATTTTTTAAGGTCGATCTTAAAATCTATGGCGTGCTTGCGCAAATCGCACTCAAAATACGCTGAACATCCGCATTCCAGGCAGCGGCGGGTTTCGTTTTGTGCCTGCTGGTCGCTGAAACCCAGTTCGACTTCGGCGAAGGTTTTCGCTCTTGTCCGGGCGGGCAGTTCGGGCATTTTTTCTTTAGCGATCTTGGCGAATTGAGCGAAATCGCTGTCGGGAATATCCCCGAAGATCTCCTTGCGGCTGATGAATTCTTTTTCTTTGCCCGCGGCTTGCCCGGACCGGACATGGTGGTCAATGGCGTTAGCGGCGATCTTGCCATGGGCAATGGCGTCAATGGCCACGGCCGGTCCGCTGGCCATGTCCCCGCCGGTAAAAACGCCCGGGAGTGAAGTTTCAAAAGTGTCTTCGTTGAATATCAGTGTATTGTACTTGGTGGATTGCAGCTGCGGATTTTTTTGTAGGCCGCACAGGTCAACGTCCTGGCCGATGGCCGATATGACGAAATCACAGGGCAGCTGGTATTCCGAGCCGGGCACTGGCACCGGGCTGCGCCGGCCGCTGGCGTCGGCTTCGCCCAGTTCCATGCGGATGCAGGTCAGGGCCTTCAGCCGGCCGTTTTCCTGAACCAGTTCAGTGGGAGCGGCAAGCAGGATCAATTCGACCTTTTCATCAAGCGCCGCATCGATCTCCATGTGGTGGGCCGGCATTTCCTTGCGGGTACGCCGGTACAACAGGGTTACTTTGTCAGCTCCCAGCCTCTTGGCGGAGCGGGCGGCGTCGATAGCGGTGTTGCCGCCGCCTACGACCACAACATTGCCGTATATCTCCGGTTTCTTTTCATTCTGGAGTTGCCAGAGAAAATCGATGCCCGGGATCACGCCGGCGACCTGGTCTTCACCGGGTAGGCGCATGTTTTTCGCTTTTTGGGCGCCGAAAGCCAGGTAGATGGCGTCAAATCCCTGTTCTTTCAGGTTTTCAATGGTGAAATCCCTGCCCAGGGCTGAATTGGTTTTCACGGTAACGCCCAGGTTGGTGATCCAATTGATCTCCTTGTCCAGCAATTTTTTAGGCAGGCGGTATTCGGGGATGCCATAACGCAGCATGCCGCCGAGTTCCGGGGCCTTGTCGAACAGGGTGATCGCATAGCCTTTCAGAAGCAAATAATAGGCGCAGGTCAAACCGGCCGGTCCGCCGCCTACCACCGCAACTTTTTTGCCGTTCGCCGGCGCGGGTTGGGGCGTCCAGGGATCTTCGATGTCGATATCGCTGGCGAAGCGTTTCAAATAGTCAATGCCCACGGTTTCATCCACCCGGTTGCGGCGGCAGGCCACTTCGCATTCGCGCACGCAGACCCGGCCGCAAACCAGCGGCAGAGGATTGGTTTCCTTGATCAGGCGTATGGCCTCCATGGGTTTGCCCATGGCGATCAGCGCGATGTAACCCTGGACGTCCACGCCGGCCGGGCAAGTCTGCTGGCAGGGAGCCAAACAGTCGGCGTAGTGGTTCGACAGCAGCAGTTCCAGGGCTGTCTTTCTGGCCTCGTGGATACGCGGGTTGTCGGTGTGGATGACCATCTTGTCAGCCACCGGGCTGGAGCACGAGGGGATCAGTTTGCTGACCCCTTCGACCTCCACCACGCAAAGATAACATGACCCGTAAGGCGGGAGCTTGGGGTCGTGGCACAAAGTGGGTATCTCGGCGAGCTGATTTTCCTGGATCACTTCTAAAATTGTTTGGTTGGGCCGGGCGTTGACTTCCTTGCCGTCGATGGTGATTTTTACATTGTCCATGGCTGGGTTCCCCTTAATCCTTGCTGATGGCTTTAAAATTGCAGGCTTCGAAACATTTTCCGCACTTGACACAGAGGGCTTGGTCGATCTTGTGAATCATCTTTTTTTCACCGCTGATGGCCGCAGCCGGACAAACCCTGGCGCACAGGGTACAGCCGGTGCAGTTGTCTTCCAGAATGGAAAATGTCAAGAGTGGGGCGCAACTGTGGGCCGGGCATTTTTTATCGCGGATATGAACCTCGTATTCCTCACGGAAATATTTCAATGTGGTCAGAACGGGATTGGGTGCGGTCTGGCCCAGGCCGCAAATGGTGTTGCCCTTGATTTTAGCAGCCAAATCCTCGAGCAATTCGATATCACCGGCCTGGCCCCGGCCGTCAGTGATGCGTTCCAGAATTTCCAGCATGCGCTTGGTGCCGATACGGCAGAAGGTGCATTTGCCGCAGCTTTCATCCTGGGTGAAACTCAGGAAGAACTTGGCCATTTCGACCATGCAGGTTGTTTCATCCAGGACCACCATGCCTCCGGAGCCCATGATCGCCCCGGTTTTATTGATCTGCTGGTAGTCGATCTGCAGGTTGCCCATGGTCGCCGGGATGCAGCCCCCGGAAGGTCCTCCCATTTGCACGGCCTTGAATTTCTTGCCGTCGCGAATACCGCCGCCGATATCGTAAATGATCTCATCAATGGTCAGGCCCATGGGGACTTCCACCAGTCCGCCGCGAGCGATTTTACCGGCCAGGGCAAAAACCTTTGTTCCTTTGCTGTTTTCGGTACCCATGGCCGCGAAAGCATCGGCGCCATTGACGATGATCCAGGGGATATTGGCGAGGGTCTCCACATTGTTTATGTTGGTCGGTTTGCCCCACAAGCCCTTTTGGGCGGGAAAGGGCGGTCGGAAACGGGGCATGCCGCGCTTGCCTTCGATCGAGGCGATAAGAGCGGTTTCCTCGCCGCAGACAAAAGCACCGGCCCCCTCCTTGATCTTGATTTTCAGGTTCATTTTGGACCCAAAGATGTTTTTTCCCAAAAAGCCTTTTTCCATGGCTTTTTGAATGGAATGGTGCAGGCGTTTGACCGCCATGGGATATTCAGCGCGGACATATATGTACGCTTCGTCGGAACCGCAAGCATAGGCGCAGACCATCATTCCCTCCAGCACTTGGTGCGGGTCGCTTTCCAGGGTGCTGCGGTCCATGAAAGCGCCGGGGTCGCCTTCGTCGGCATTGCAAATAATATATTTTTTGTCAGCCTCTGCCTGGCGGCAGAAGCGCCATTTCAATCCGGTCAGGAATCCGGCCCCGCCGCGGCCGCGCAATCCGGACTTCAAAACAATGTCAATGACCTGCTCGGGGGTGTATTCTTTTAATACTTTTTGAATGGCCTGATAGCCGCCGCTGGCAATGTATTCTTCGATGGAATTGGGGTCGATGATGCCGCAATTACGCAATACGATGCGTTTTTGCTTGGCGAAAAAAGTATCTTCGTCATCGGTTTTCAATCCTTTGACGATCCATTCTTCGATGGGTTTGTCCTGGAGGATCTGTTCGTCCAGGATCCTTTTGACTTTTTCCGGCGTGACGTTGCCGTAAAAAAAATCATTGCCCTTTTCGTCGCTGATCTCCAGAAGGACTTCCTGGTAACAGTTACCCATGCAGCCCGTTTCCAGCAAATTCACCGGAATTTTTTCCCTGGCGATCTCGCTTTTCAGGGCGGCATAGACCTTTTCCCCCCCAGCCGAAACACCGCATGTGCCAAGCCCGACTTTGATGGTCTTCATGTAGCTTCTCCTTTTCGATTCAGGGAGTCTGTGGATTTTGGTCTTTTGCTTTGTATTCTTTCAGCAGCAGCTGGACTTTTTTGGGAGTCAAGCGGCCGTAGGTTTCATCGTTGATCATGATGACGGGCGAGAGAGAGCAGCAGCCGATGCAGGCTACTTTTTGCAGGGTAAACAATCCGTCCGGCGTGGTGTCGTTGCCCGTGATCTGCAGCTCGTCCTCGATGATTCCGGCGATTCGCTCCGAACCGTTGACATGGCAGGCGGTGCCGTCGCAGATCTTGATCAGATATTTGCCCAGGGGTTTGAGGCGGAACTGGGAGTAAAAAGTGATGACCCCATAAATTTCAGCGGCCGGAATGCCGACGATTTCGCTGATCTGGTCGATGGCTGCAAGCGGGATGTAACCATAGGAGTCCTGGGCGGCCTGCAAAAGGGGGATCAGGGCTCCCTTTTCCCCCTCATAGTTCCACAGGTCGACCTTGAAGCCGGTCAGGCCGTTTTTTGTCTGTTGCGCATTCAGTTTGTCTTGGGCTTTCATGCCCCCATTATCTTATATTTTGGCTTACATTTCAAGAGAAAAATGCCGGAAAATGTCGATTGGTATGGAATCTTCGCTGGAATTTGGCGAATATAAAAAGAAAACGCAAATGGAATGAAAAATAATTACTTGCAACCGCGGCAATTTTTCATTGTGGGAAAAGGACAGCCGGCATCCTAAAAAATAAAGCAGAAAGGGAAAGACATGCCCTTCCCTTTCTGCTTTTGGCTTCGGCTCTGTTTACATTTCAAATAGTTTGATGATCGGTGATTCCTTGATCCTAAGTACACCATCAAGAGGTTTGATTTTATTTTGGATGTTGCGGTCGATCTCGGCAAAGCTGGCGCCCTGCATGAGCAAAACAATATCGTACTTCCCCTTGGTGAAGTCGCAGGAAACAACCTGTTCATTTACATACAGGGTGGGATAGATGTTTTCCAGTTTTTCCTTTTCGATCTCCAGGAACACGTAGGAGGAAGCGCTTTTCCAGAAATTAGCGTTGTTGGCGGTTTCGGGATTTCCTTTTTCCCGGCCCAGGGCCTTGTCCACCGTGCCGATGATGTTGTTGACGCTTTCTGGTAAAAGCGGAGATTCCACGGGCATGAAGCAGATATCCTTTACTCCGGGCAGTTTTTTGATTTTGTCTTCGACCAGGTCATGCAGTTCGCTTAATTTTTCCGCCTGCAGCAGCACGGCCATATCGAAATCACCCTTGATGGCATCGCAGTACAAAACATGATCCATGAAATACATTTCCTGATACACATCTGATAAATTGGCGGTATCGGAAAAATTCATCAGAACGTAGGCGCTGACTGCTTTGCCCTCACTGGCCTCGGCGGTTTCTTTTTCCGCAACGTCGGTAGATGAAGTCTTTTCGGGAATTTCCGCGAAAATTTTTGTCAATTCGTCAATGGTGAACGGTTTTTCCAGGTAGGCGTCGGCTTTTTCCGATCTGGCGTCCGCGGCGGTGCTTTCACTGCCATAACCGGTAATGACGACCACGGGCAATTCCGGATAATTGAATTTGATCACCTTGAGTAGCTTGATGCCGTCGATATCGGGGAGGCGAACATCTAACACCACATAATGCAGGGGCGTTTGTTTTTTCTTGAACGCTTCCAGGGCCTTCAGGCCGTTCATCCCGTTGTCGCAGGATTCTGTTTGATACCCCTTTTGCAATAAACCCATGGTCAGGCTCCGCTGCAATGAAGTCTCGTCATCGATCAGTAATACTTTCTTTTCATTCATTTTATTCTCCTTTTTTATATTTCGCAGGTGTTTGTTTCACCCAACAATTAACAAGCAATATTTATGCCAAATCGAAAATCCTGCCTGGACAAGGGTTTTGATAAGGCGTTCACTTTTTTCCTTGAAACGGACTGTATGATTTATTTACAGTTGAGCCTTGAAAGGGCCTGCCAGACGGGCTTGCCTGGTTGTGTTAAAAATATTGACACTTAACGATATTGTATATAGCAGCAATAGCAAATGATTTTTCGCTGTCAAATTTTTATATGTATAATAATGTTACGTTTTATATTACAATCAATCCTTATTTTAGGAGATTTCTTCAGTGATAGAGAAAGAGGCAGTGACCGGACGTAATAAATTGCATTTTGAAACGTAGTTTGTTACTGTAAGGCGAACTTGGGAGGATGACCCAATGAACAAAATTGTTGCCAAAGAAATGTTGTCAGAAAATGTGGTGAAACTGGTAGTTGAAGCTCCGCAGATTTCCCAAAAACAAAGCCCCGGCCAATTTGTCATCATCCGCACCGATGACAGGGGGGAACGCATCCCATTGACCATTGCCGATGCCGACAAGGAAAAAATGACCATCACCCTGATCATTCAAATTGTCGGAACTTCCTCCCATAAAATTGCCAACCTGAATCCAGGCGATTCCCTGCTGGACATTTCCGGCCCGCTGGGCAAACCCACGCACATTGAAAAAGTCGGGACCGTTATTGCCTGCGGCGGCGGTGTGGGCATTGCCCCTCTTTATCCCATTGCCAGGGCTTTCAAGGAGATCGGCAACAAACTGATCGCTGTTCTCGGCGCCCGCAACCGGGAGCTGCTGATCCTGGAAAAGGAGATGGCCGTGTTTGCCGATGAAATGATCGTCATGACCGATGACGGTTCATACGGGGAAAAAGGATTGATTACTGCCGGGATTGAAAAAGTGTTGCTGCGCGAGCCGGTCCATTTAGCGGTGGCCATTGGTCCGGCGGTAATGATGAAATTCGTCGCTTTGCTGACAAAGAAATATGATATTCCCACCATCGCCAGCTTGAATACCATAATGGTCGACGGAACCGGGATGTGCGGGGCCTGCCGGGTCACGGTGGGCGGCAAAACCAAATTTGTCTGCGTGGACGGGCCGGAATTCGATGCCCATGAAATAGATTATGATGAGATGCTCAAACGCTTGAATACCTATAAAAAAGAAGAACAGGTTTCTTATGACGGTTATTTGAAATCATTGACTTGAAGGAGAAGCAGCATGCCGGTTAATTTCCAGGAATTGAGCGCCACCAGAAATCAGGAATGGCGAAATGAAATGAGAAACAGGCTCAGTGCCAAGGAAAGAAGCAACCTGCCCCGGGTAAAAATGCCCGAAATGGAGCCCATGGACAGGATCCGGGGTTTCATGGAAGTCAATGTGGGCTTAAATGAAGATGCGGCCGTGCTGGAATCACAGCGTTGCCTGGATTGTTCCACCCCATCCTGTATTTCAGGCTGTCCGGTGAACATTGATATTCCGGGGTTCATCAAATTGATCGAAAAAAAGGATTTTTTGGCGGCGGCCAAAAAATTAAAAGAAACCAACGCCCTGCCCGCCGTATGCGGCCGGGTCTGTCCCCAGGAGATTCAGTGTGAGGCCCAATGCATCTATCACAAAATGAAAAAGGCGCCGGTGGCCATTGGCTACCTGGAACGGTTCGCCTCGGATTGTGAACGTTTGGCCGGAAACATTTCCATCCCGCCTATTCAAACAGGGAACCAGATCAAGGTGGCGGCCATCGGTTCCGGGCCGGCCAGTTTGACTTTTGCCGGTGAAATGGCGAAAAGCGGCTACCGGGTGACCGTCTTTGAGGCCCTGCATGAGCTTGCCGGTGTTTTGAGTTACGGCATACCCGAGTTTCGCTTGCCCAAAAGCATTGTCAGATCGGAAATCGCCTATCTGGAAAAGCTGGGAGTGGTGTTTGAAAAAAATGTGATTGTCGGGAAAACCCTGACCATTGAGGACATGAAAAAACAGGGATTTCAGGGATTTTTTATCGGCAGCGGGGCTGGACTGCCCAAATTCATGCACATTCCCGGTGAAAACGCTATTGGTGTATATTCATCCAATGAATACCTCACCCGGGTCAATCTCATGAAAGCATATCAATTCCCCCATTATGATACCCCTATCATGCTGGGGAAAAGAGTGGCTGTGATCGGCGGCGGCAACACGGCAATGGATTCGGTTAGGGTTGCTGTCCGCTTGGGTGCCGACAAGGCCATGATCGTATACCGTCGTTCTGAACAGGAAATGCCGGCCCGAATTGAGGAAATTCACCATGCCAAGGAAGAGGGTGTCGAATTTTTGAACTTGACAAATCCCGTTGAATATATAACCGATACCGCTGGACGGGTCAAGCAGATGAAAGTTCAAAAAATGGGTTTGGGGGCCGCGGACGATTCAGGACGCAAACGTCCGGTCGTGATCCCCGGTTCCGAATACACGATTGATGTGGATACCGTTGTGGTCGGAGTGGGCACGGACCCCAATCCCCTGATTCCCCGGACTATCCAGGGACTTGAAGTGACTAAGTGGGGCACCATCGTGGTCAATGAGGAGACCATGCAAACCGCGCTGCCTGAGATTTTTGCAGGCGGTGATATCGTCCGGGGCGGGGCGACCGTCATTCTGGCCATGGGCGACGGCAAAAAAGCGGCGGAGTCCTTGCGCGCTAATCTGCAAAGCAAATGTCCAGATCGATGATTTTTCTCCGGAAATAGGTCGGCTTCATTCCGGAGTGCCTTGGGGTTTTTGTAGTTGGTATTCGACTTTGACCAGGGTCAGGCCTTTGGCCGGGGCGGTCTGTCCGGCCCGGCGGCGGTCTTTGGCCGCGAATATGGCCGGAATTTCTTCAGCCTTGATCTTGCCCTTGCCGACATCGATGAGCGTTCCAACCATGTTGCGCACCATGTAGCGCAAAAAACTTTTGCCGCGTACGCTGAAGGTGATCTCCTCGTTCTTAACCTGCATTTTGAACATGTCAACTTCGCGCGCTCTTTTTTTCCCGGGTTCATCCGATGTGAATGAAGAGAAATCCTTGGCGCCGACAAAATATCTGGCAGCTTTGCGCATGGCCTTCACATCCAAGGGGAAGGGGATGTGCAGGGCGAAACGCTGGCTGAACGGCGATTGCACCTGGCCGGTGAATATCCGGTAAACATAGGTTTTGCTGTGGGCGCCAAAGCGGGCATTGAACGATTTGTCCATGAGCTGGCATTCCATAATGCGGATATCCTTGGGCAGCAATGAATTCAACGCCCGCCGCAAAGATTCTGGTTCGATGGTGATGGGCAGGTGAAAGTTGGCGGTCAGTCCGCTGGAGTGAACCCCGGCGTCGGTCCTGGAGCTGCCAGTGACCAGGACCTGTTTCTTGGCGATTATTTTCAGGACCCGGATCAATTCGGCCTGGATGGTCGGGTATTCAGGACGCTGGAATTGCCAGCCGTAATATTCCGTACCATCGAAATGGACAACCACGCGGTAGTTGTTGGTCATATAGCAGTTTATCCTTTATTTCAGCTGCTCAAAATAGGCAATGATTTGTTGCATGGCCGCCTGCGGAGACTCCACGGCGATCACGCCGGGGATATCCCAGGTTTCGATGCCAAAAACCTTCTTGCCGTATACCTGGGTGTAGGCGATCTCGGAAAGGGTGCCGTAGGCGCCGTTAATTGCCACCAGGACATCGGAATTCAACACCACCAGGGCATTGCGCAGGTAGCCCAATCCGGTGGGAATGGCAATGTCGGTGAAGCGGTTGGTTTCCTGCGTCGATTTTCCCGGTAAAATGCCAATGACCCATCCCCCATGGGCCTTGGCTCCCCTGGCCGAAGCTTCCATGACCCCTTTTAAACCACCATTAACCAGTAAAAAGCCGTTTTCAGCTATCAACCGTCCCATGGTTTCAGCGATTTGCAGATGCCTGACAGCCGGAGAACTGCCACCGATAAGGCCGATTCTTTTTTTTAAAGCAAACTCGCTGCCAGTTTGCGTTTTCAAACTGATTGAATGCGTTAAACGGCTTTTTTAATTTTGCCGGAGCGGATGCAGGCGGTGCAAACCCGCAGGGATTTGTTTGCCCCGTCAACCACGACTTTGATTTTTTGCAGGTTGGGTTCCCAGCGGCGATTGGTCATTTTATGAGAATGGCTGACATTGTGGCCGTATACCGGCTTTTTTCCGCATATTTCACACACTTTTGCCATGGCAGAGTCCTCCTTTCGATTGTGGCTCGTATTTTACACTTTTTCGTCGGCAAAAGCAATTGTTGAATCTTAATCATGCCCGTGCTATCATCGGCTCCTGAGGTAGACATGAAAAAAACCGGTATTTTCCTATTGTTGCTGCTTTGTGCCTGGCTGGCTTTTGGCGAACATGTATCTTTTGCTGATGCCAGGCAGGTAGCCGTCAATTGGATCAAAACACTCAATTCCGCTTTCAAGGATCAGGTGGCTTTGACCACAGGGGATATCCTGTGCCGCGATGGGATCGCCGTGGGTTACGTATTCCATTTTTCTCCTACCGGGTATATGCTGGTCGCGGCCGAGGATTACCTGCCGCCCGTAAAATTATATTCTCTGAAAAACGATTTTGCTTGTGAAGGCAGGGATTTTGAAAACCAGGTTATCGGAACCCTCAGTTCCCTGATTCGCAAAGTTAATGCCAAAGCTCTGGATCCGGAAAGGTATTTTCTGAAAAGCAATCGGGATAATTTCTCTTTTTTAAAAATGGAACGGCCACAGGCCCAGATGCTGACGGTGCCAAATCCAGTACAGGACGCGGTGCCGTTCTTGCGGACCGCCTGGAACCAGGGAGATCCTTACAATTTGAAATGTCCGACGATTAATGGCCGCAGGCCTCCCTGCGGCTGCGTGGCCACTGCTTTCGCCCAGATCTTCTATCATTATCGGTATCCGGCGGCGGGTCAGGGTTCGCACAGTTACATTTGGAATGAAAAAACCCTGACGGCCCATTTCAACCATCCCTACGAATGGGACCAGATGCTTCTCAATTACCAGGCGACAACGGCAAGCACGGAACAGAAGGAGGCCATTGCGCAATTGATGTACGATGTGGGCGTGGCTTTTGAAATGGACTACGGCTTGAGGGGCAGCGGCGCCTATGCGACCGAGGCCTTGACCGCCCTGCCCTCGTTCTTCAAATACTCTGATGACATAAAGGCGATCGATCGCAGCCAAGTGAGCACGGACAGCCAGTGGTTCGACATTGCCCAACAGCAGGTGGACAAGGGCTTGCCCGTGGCTTTTTCCATCTACAATGATGATTCCGGTCATGAAGTGGTCATTGACGGCTACCGTGTTTCTCAAGGCGCGACCACTTTTCACATAAACATGGGCTGGGGCGGATCTTATGATGCTTACTATTCCCTGAATAATATCGACGGTTTCGAAGTAGACGAATGGCAGATTTTTATTTATGATATTTATCCACCCGGCTACCTGGACGTACAGCCGCCTCAAAACACCAATGGTGAGGCTCATTTGAACGAAAGCCTGTTTTTTTCCCAGTATGTCTGCCGCGTTTACTGGGAGGCAAGCCCCAGCGGGGACACCAATCTGAGCAAGTATATCGTTTTGCAAAAGGACAGCCAGGGCAATGTGGCGGTATTGAGCGAGGTCCTGCCTCAGGTCAAAGAATATGTTTTCCGCAGCGCTGATTATAACGCCTGCAGTTACGCGGTGGTGGCTGTTGATCAAAATGGCCGGCAATCCACGGCCAAGTTTTTTTCACTGGTTTTGCGCTGAAAAAAACTTATTTGAAAAACAAGTAGCGGATACCCTGCAGAACGGCCAGGACATAAAATCCAGCCAGCACGTCATCGGTCATAATTCCGATACCGCGGGGCAGCGCTTCGCTTTTGTTGACCGGAAATGGTTTTATAATGTCGAGAATCCGGAAGAGAAAAAAAGCGGCGATATAAAACCCCGCTTGCCGAGGCAGAAACCAGAGGCTGACCAGTTGGCCGGCCACTTCATCGATGACGCATTGGCGTGGATCCTTTTTTTGATAGTGCTTTTCGCTAAGTCCAGCAGCCGGGATACCGATGGCGTATACCGCCGCCGTGATCAGGGCCAGGAACACAAAGGGCAGCGTCGAAAGCGGGGTAAAAAATACAATCAGGGCGGTCAGCAGAGATGCCCATGTCCCCGGGGCCACGGGCAGGTAGCCAGTTCCGAAAAAGGTGGCAATCATGATTCCGATTTTCTTCATGATTTTTCTCCATGCAGCATTTCGTTCTGAAAACCGCTGATCTTGATGGAAAGCATGGGGCTGCCTTCAATAAATTTCGCTTGCATCTGGCAATGCCCATCGACTTCGGGCGCTTGGGCCCAGATGCGGCCGATGGTGCTGTCGTGGGTCCAGGGGGCCAGCGGCAAAAACTCCAAGGTTTTCCCGACCAGGCCCTGGTTGAATTTTTTCATATTCCGGTCCGAAACATCCAGGAGTAAATTTTTTCGGTCTTCAATAGTCTGCGGGTTTTTGCGGTTGGGCAACTTGAATCCGGCCGTGTTCTCTTCGGGTGAAAAGGCGAAAGCCCCGATCCGCTCCAATTTGGCTTCGCCGGCAAAATCGAGAAGTTGCTTGAAGTCATCTTCGCTTTCACCCGGGAAGCCGACGATGAAAGTGCTGCGCAGGACGGCATCCGGGAACTTTTTTCTGATCTCCCGCAGCAAACGCAGGTTTTTTTCGTAGCTGCCGCCGCGATTCATTTTTTTCAATACGCGGGCTGAAACGTGTTGAAAGGGGAGATCGAAATAGGGCAGGACCGCCGGCCGGGCAAAGCCATCCAGAATTTCCGGAGTTACTTCTTCGGGCATCAGGTAAAGTACCCGCAGCCAGCGGAAACCCAGCAAGGATATTTCCTTCAGCAGGGCCGGCAGTTGCGAACACTTGCCCCTGTCCCTGCCAAAATAGGTGGAATTCTGGGAAATAAGGTTCAATTCCTCCACGCCATTTTTTTTCAATGCTTCGGCTTCTTTCAATATGGAAGGGATGGTTCTGGAACGGAAGGGCCCGCGGATCTGCGGGATGGAGCAGAAACTGCAGGTCATGTTGCAGCCTTCGGAGATTTTGATGAAACTGGAATTGGCGGTGGTGAATAGCGGCCGCTGGTTTTTGTCGGAATAAAGAAAAAGTTTTTGATCGGGATAACCTGTGGGCTGGCCGCTGGCGATGGCATCGGCCAATTCCTCGATATCGTTGACGCCCCAGAGAATATCGGCAGTGGCAAAGGTGGATTTCAATTCCTTGTAATAGCGCTGGATCAGGCAGCCGAAAACAGCCAGCTTTTTGATCTCGCCCTTTTC
>JALHTJ010000128.1 GCA_022865785.1 Candidatus Aminicenantota bacterium | reverse complement strand
CTCAACCCCGATCATGACTTGCTCTCAAGGCTTTTTATCATGATTAAATTGTCCCATTTCTTCGACTTATTTTCAATAATTTATCATTAAAAAACCTCTTAATTATTTCTGTGATTTATCCGATTTGGGCAACAGCCCGTCGAGACCTGACCCCGTTGCCTTTTTTTGATCTGCATTTGTATACCTTCAGTTCTTTTTACGCAGATAAACGATCAAGTCACCATTAAGCATGCGGTCACCTTTGGGACTCCATTCTGTGGAAGAAGAATGATAAGGCATTGGAAATCGAACACTTTTCTCTTTAAAATTAAATAAATATACCTCATTGCTTTGATTGTCACCTTCACCGCCACTTCTTGCCATTCGCAACAATATCAAATTGCCATTTGGCGCCAATGTGCGATTAGAAGCTTCTTCTCCGGGGATTAAATCGGGATTGATTCCATGTTTATCCGGTCCACCTCGGTCAAAGAATGCCCGAAATTTTCCTAATAAAGCCCCACTAGCTTCATATAAATAGACCATATCCCAAAATGATACCACTACAACATGACGACTGTCATGCAGTCTCGAATATGTTGGTGAACTTAGCTCAAAGGAGGTAATATTTATAAATTTTTTTACTGAGAAGTCATATTTTTTTAATTTTGCTCCATTATCTGAAACTAGCAATAATAAATTATTAATATCAAGATAACGAAAATTTCTAAAATTAGAATAATAAATCCTATCCCCACTTATTACCCCCAGCTCTTGGCGCGAACCATTCTCCGGAATGAAGGAAAAAAATGAATAACTAATCTTTCTTGCCACAACAATAATTTGCATGAATAAAATATCCCCTTGCGGAGAAATATCGATAAAATGCTCTTTTAGGGGATCTATTTGTAATACAGTTTCCTGTTTCGTCTGCAGGTCATAAATTGCATAATAATGTTTTTTATTTTCCCAGAAATCATAAAAAATCCGTTTGTTATCAGAGAACAATGTGGCTTGACCATAATTGAATTTCCTTGGGAGTTTTTGCAGGAAAGCCCCATTCTTGTCCATGATATACCCGCCATCATTATTGGCTCCCAGGAACCATTCCCCATCATGAGACCAGGCATATCCCCCAACCGGTTTACTGTTATAAATAATGTTTTTCGTAGATGCTATCTCAATTTTCCCCGGATCATCCCCCACATCCAGGTATTGTGCAAAAAGATTGCCTACGGATATCCCCAGAAACAAACCTAACACAACCATAGTTCTAATTTTTTTCATCTTTTCCCCCTATTTAATTTATAATTATTTCCAACTCTCTATGCTCCGCCAACCGGTAAAAATGATAAAATTCCTGCACCTGTCACCCGCCTGGAAATCAGGAGGCTGAAAAAAGTACCTCTCTCCCTTGGAAGAACATTTCTATCAGGCTGAAATTTTATTGTCAAGCAAAAAGAAAACCGGCAGCAAATGTTCCATTTAGGGGGAAATGATGAGTACCTCTTGGCAAATGATTGCTTTGAAACAGCCAAAAACAAGCAGGGACTTGCTTTTTTGTTTTCAACCCTTTACAATATCCAGGCTTTTTAAGCAGGTGGCATATGATGCAAAAAAATCCGGTAAAAAAGTTTGCCGTGGTCCTGTCGATTTTGACCGTCCTGGCCATCGGCTCGCTGCTGGCGCAAATGGTCGAATCCAACCACAATTACGAACGCAGCCTGGCCCATATCCAATACCTGCGATCGTATCTGGGCGACCTGCACGGGGAGCTGCTGCAGCTGAACCAAGAGCAGCTGGCCGACAGGAAGAAATACGAGCGCCTCGACCTGCTGGAATACAAGGCCGCCACCTTTCATAAAACATTCCCTGATTTCGCCAGGATCGTCGATGTCGCCTACCAAAGAAGCCAGGCCTATGGCTTTCATCCCAACCTGGTCCTCTCGGTCATCCAGGTGGAAAGCGCCTTCAACCCCATGGCCGTTTCCTCGGCCGGGGCCTATGGCCTGATGCAGGTTCGCTACGCGGTCTGGAAAGACGAGCTCAATATCGACATGAAAAAGATTTTCGATATCGATTACAACATCGAGCTGGGACTGAAAATACTGAAGCAGTATCATGAAGTATCGGGCGGCAATCTCGGCCGCACCCTCTTTTTGTACAACAACGGCTACAAATACAACAATAGCGGCTATATCACCAAGGTGAACGCCTCCATCTACAACCAGGGGCCCGACAGCGCCAGGCCGGTTTCCGTCAGCCGCTGATCCCTGCCCGGCTGCTCCCCGACCACTACCTCCCCTTTTTATCGAGCTTGAAGCGCTCGTGCAGACCCTTAAAAAAATCCAGATAGGCTTCGCTCTGGAAATCCGGATAGGTCCAGGGCAGGAAGTTGATGCGGCTGTCCTTGAGCACGTACTCGATATGGGCATAGATGCCGTTGCTGAGCGGCACGCGGTGGTAATGGTTCTTGGCCGTGGCAATGATGACGTTGGCGTCGGACAGGTAGCCGGGATCGATGTTAACGGTCCTTTTTCCCCCGGCGGCCAGGCGCTCTTCCAGCTCGTTGGTGCGCATTTTGATTTCCGGCAGCCGCTCCGGGGCCAGCAACTCCTTGAATGACACGAATTGACGGAACAGGGGCTCACCCATTTCCGCCTGGTAGTAGTCGGTCATGGTGAAGGGAATGACCGCGGAGCGGCCGTCCGGGGCCGGCATGAATTCACCGAGCATTTCCAGCGCCGCCTCGGCGCTCCGGTTCTGGCTGAAGATCAGGCCGCAAAAATACTTGACCTTCTTAAAATCACTGCGTATCGACATGTTGTCAGTCCTGATGGTTTCTTTTTAACGGCCCCGGGCCTGGTTCAATCAAACCAGTTCAGAACGTAGAAGCGGCCGTTGATGAAGGCGGCGACCTGCTGCTTGTCGGGAGAAACCTGGTGGATTGCTCCGGTCAGGGAAACCTGCAGGTTGGAAAATTCCTCCGCCTCATTTAATTTCAGCATTTCGCCGTTGTAGGTCGTAAAATACGATCCGTTCATGCTTGAACAGGAGAGGATGCCGTTCAAATCCCGGCGCGAATTGATTTTACTGCGGTCATATGGTGAAAGGCGGATGATCTCGAGCCTGGATTCGCTGTAGTAAAAATGTTTGGTCCTTTCCATGAGTATATATACGGCATCCCTGTCGGGAGTCATGCGCGCCGCCAGCACACCGCTGCCCAGCTTCTTATAAAGCAGCGTCCTGTAGTTGAAAAGGATCAGGTTCTTTTCCTTGTCTCTGCTGCCGACCAGTATCTCGTGCTTCTCCGGGTGAAAATCATGAATATCGAGTTCGGCATAATTTTTTTCACCCAGAAACATCGTCTCATTAAAGCTGGTCACTTTGTTGCGGTTGCTGTCATAGGCCCAGGCCTGGAATGCGTTTTTGAGGTCCGAAAAATAAATGAGGAAATGGTCCGGCGCTGAGCCGAAATGAATTTTCATTTCTTCGGAAGCAGTGATGCTGATATTCTCCCCTTTATTCACGAGTTTCGCTATTTCCGGGTTATTTTGGCAGGCGTCGGCCACTAAGAGATATTTCTGGAGGAGAGGCAAGGGAATGCGGCGCAGAAACTCCTTGTTCCTGATCTCGGCCCAGCGATCGTTGCTGTAAGTGTATGAATAGACCGGAAAAGGGTATTTGGGATAAACGCTCATTTTCCTGCCTAACGCAGATACCGTGGAAAATGGTGACAAAAAGGCAAGTTCGGCTAAACTGCCGTCCGTGAAATAGGCCTCGGTGCCGCTGTCATTGAAAGCGGCAAGTACGGTGGGCATTTTCAAGGCATAGCCGATGACCGGCTTTAAAATGTAACTGTTGGATCTGGGAATCAGGGTATAGAGATAAACTTTTTCGTTCTCAACAGCCGTGGTCGAAAAAATGACCTTGTCCAGTCGGCGCGAAGGGAAAAATTGCTGGATCGTACCTTCATATTCAAAGGATTTTATTGTTTTCAGGGAATCCGCGTCCAACACCAGCAGTTTTTCCTTTTCACCGCTGTTCACGATGCCGGCTACCAGAATGCGCCTGTTGGCCAGCCATTGAATTTTCTTGACCGAAAAAATTGCTGAAAAATGATAGGTAGGGAAATTGAATGAGGCGGGGAATTCCTGCTGCAGCCGCTGGGAATCCTGGCCGCCAAGGATGGCGCGGTTGATCCAATTCTGGACATTGGCATTCTTCTTTTTCACATTGAACAAGCCCAAAAGCTTGTTGACGCCGGCATTCCACTGGTTTTGCGAGAAGACCTCGTAGAGATATTTTTCGGCGCCGCGGTCGTTGAGCTTTTGCAGCACCTCGGCATAGGTCAGGCTGTACTCCGGATTGTATACAGTGAACTTCAATTTTGCCAGCAGCGCCTTGGCCTTGCGCAGTTCGCCGGTTTTTAACAGGTACTGTCCCTTCAGCAGTTGCGCTGACTGCGAATCCGGCTTGAGGTTCAGGGCCCGATCGATAAAAGCCTCCGCTTCCGGGCAATCTTCAAGGAGCAGACAGGCCCTGGCGGCCATGAAAGCGAAATAATAATTGCCTGGCGCCGCTGCGACCTCCGGACGCATCAGATCCAGCGCTTGCTGCGGCTGAGCGGTCTTTAAAAACAATTCCGCCAGCAGGATCTTGAATTCCGGGATGGCGGCGTACTTCAGGCTTCTGTTGAAATTTTCTGCGGCGTCCGGAAAGTTGTCGCGCAGAAAATATTCATTGCCCAGGCATAGATAGGCCGGCGCAAAGCCGGGATTCATGCGCAATATCTTGTTTAGATTGTCAAGGGCCAAAGAGTTTTTCATGTCGGCGGTTGCCAGGCTGATGCCGGTAAGTGCTTCCAGTGAACGGTGGTTGCTTTCCAGATAATCACGGAATTTTTTTGCGGCTTCCCATTTCTCATTCTGAAACAACAGGACGAAGCCGAACTTGAGGGTCGGCTGCGGGCGGTAGGTGAAGAAGGCGTCCAGGTTTTTTTTTGCCAGGTTCTGGTCGCCGATCAGATAATAAGCAATGGCCCGGGAAAAATCATCATTTTTATTGGCAGGAAAAACAGTCGTGACCAGAAGCAACAAAATCAATAAAAAGACGGCTTTTTTCATTTTGTACCTCGGCAATGATTATAGCACACGCCGTTTTTTTTGTTAATGCATTTCCAAAAAAAACGATCTCCTGGCGAGGCACTTGCAATCGGCATGGATTTCAATATAATCTAGGCCGGGGGGATGATATGAAAAGACCGGTTTGGCTTGCTATATGGTTGGCGGCCGCCGCTTTGTCAGCCCAGAATATTCCCCTGCGCCTGGGAATCTACGACAATCCGCCAATGACTTTTTTCCAGGACAAGGCCGCGGCCGGTTTTATCGTGGATGTGATCAGCGATTTTGCCAGCCGCAAACAGATCGATCTGAAATTTGTCCAAGCTCCCTTTCACGAGCTATTCGAAAAGTTGAAGCGTGGTGAGATCGACATCATCGCCCCCATTGCCTTCAATGAGGAAAGAAGCAAATTCCTGCGCTACAATTCCGAATCGATCTTGATGGACTGGTCAAACATAATCATGGGGGAAGCGGTCAATTTCAAACTCCTCAGCGATCTTGAGGGTGCTGAAGTCGGCATCGTGAAAAGCGATTATTACGCCAATTTGCTCGAAAAAGACCTGCAAAAGCAAAGTATACACTGCCGCTTGCTCGCCTACGATGATTTCATCCAGGTCGTTAATGCCGTGGCCACGAAAAAAATCACGGCCGGGTTCATCGGCCGTTTCAGCCTTTCCTTTATTCTGAAAAACCATCAGGAAATATCCCGCATCAAGGTAATGCCCGGGTCCTTTTACCATGAACCGCTTTTTTTCGGGATCAATCCGCAAAAAGCGTACCTGGTCTCCATGCTGGACGCATATTTACTGGAGGCTAAGCGCGACAAAAAGGGAGTATTGAACCAATCCTACGAGCGCTGGTTTGGTCACACCTATTACCAAAAGCGGCTGATCTTCCTTTCTGAGAATTACCTGTGGATCGTGTTGGCTGTGCTGCTTACCATTGCCGTTTTCATTTTCTTCAATTCCCTGCTGCGCAGCAAGGTCAGGAAGAGCATCCAGGAGATTAAGCGGCAAAAGTCGTATTTTGAAAATCTTTTCAAAATCATCCCGGCCGGCATCGTCATCCTGGACGAACAAAACCGGGTGCTGGACATGAACCAGGAATTTTACTCCCAGTTTGGCTTCAGCCTGGACGAGATCAAGGACCACGAACTCGTCGGCCTGATCAACAGCGAAAATACTATGAAGCAGGCGCTTTCCATAAGCCATAAGGCCCGCAATGGGGAAAGGGTGTACGCCGACGGTAAGCGCAAAACCAAATCCGGGAAAATGCGGGATTTTCACATCATCGCCTCACCCATTATCGTCGCCGACAAAGTATTGGGTATCATCGTCATCTACCTGGATGTTACCGAAAAAAAAAGGATGGAAGAGGAGATCATCAAGTCAAAAAACATCGAATCGGTCGGAGTGCTGGCAGGCGGCATCGCCCATGATTTCAATAATATGCTGACCGGCATCCTCGGCAACATCTCGGTGGCCAAAAGGATGATCGGAACGGATCAGGCCAGAAACATCCTGGAAAAGGCTGAAAAAGCTGCGTTAAGGGCCAGCGGACTGACGCAGCAACTGCTGACTTTTTCCAAGGGCGGTTTCCCGGTTAAAAAAGTGGTCTACCTGCCCGACCTGGTCAGGGATTCTCTGGCCCTGGTCATTTCCGGGAGCAACGTTCGCGCTGAATTGCAGATAGACGCCCCTGTTTCTAACTGTGAAATCGACGTCACCCAGATCGTCCAGGTGATCAACAATCTGCTGATCAACGCCCGCGAGGCCATGCCGGCCGGAGGTGTGGTAGAAATAGGCCTGCACGGCCATCTTCAGCAAAAAAACGACAACTTCCTGCGCAAAGGCCATTATATTTCCCTGACGGTCAAGGATCACGGACCGGGCATCGCCGCCGACAATCTGCACCGTATATTTATCCCTTATTTCACTACCAAAAGAACCGGTTCGGGGCTAGGCCTGGCCATCGCCTATTCCATTGTCAACAAGCACAATGGGCGCATCACGGTCCATTCCCCCAAAGGCCAGGGAGCGACCTTCACTGTGTATCTCCCCGCTTCAAACAAAAAGGTGGCCGGTTCTCCCCGGTTGCAGGCGATCACGGTCCAACAAGCCAGGATATTACTGATGGATGATGAAGAAATCATCCGCGATGTGTTCGTGGATATGCTGCGCGATACTCCCTACCGGATCGATCTGGCAGGCTCGAGCAAGGAAGCCCTGGAAAAATTCCAAGCCGCCCGCAAAGCCGGCGCTCCCTATGACCTGGTTTTTCTGGACCTGACCGGCGCCGGTGACATCGGCGGCATCAAGACATTGGAAAAAATTCGCGCCATTGACCCGCAAGCCGGCGCCATCGCTATCAGCGGCTACAGCGCCAGTGATGTATTCAGCCGGTCCGACCCCTCAAATTTTAACGATTTTCTGGCAAAACCTTTCCAAGCCGAAGATCTGCTACGCATCATCGGCAAGAACATGGTCAGGGATTAAACGAACTACAAGTGTCAGTGAAAGTGACAGTGTAAGTAAAAGTGGGAGTACCAGCAATCATTCATGATACTTCTCAATACTGAAATATTTCGTCCTAATACTTTTGCAATTTAACTGAAGATTCCGCTCAAATCTTTTTCTTACACTGACACTGACACTGTCACTGACACTTTAAAGGCCCCAGTTTAATTTGTCATACAGCAGTTTATAATAATTCGTGTCCGGGGCGACCAGCATGGGCAGCTGCTTGGGATAGATTTTTACGCGAATGGACTCCTCGAATTCGATTGGCAGCGCCGTCTGGCCATCGATGGTCACATATGTATCCATATGAGCGGTCAGCAGTTGCGCGGAGATTTCCGAGTTGTCGGGAACGACCAGGGGACGAAAGGTTAATGAATGGGGGCATATGGGAGTGATGACCATGCCATTCACGGCCGGATTGACGATCGGCCCGCCGGCCGATATGGAGTAGGCCGTGGACCCGGTGGGAGTGGAGATGATGAGACCGTCCCCCTTGACCTCAGCTACCGTTGATCCATCGATTTTCAAAAGGAGATTGACAATGCGGGCGATTGTACCCTTGTTGATGACCACGTCGTTCAGGGCCGTGAACGTCTGCTGCTTGAAATCGATCTGCAGCAGTTTGCGCCAGGATATCTCGGCTTGACCGCTGAAAATGTGCCGCAGGCCTTGAACCAGTGATTCCTTCTTCATGGCGGTTAAAAATCCCAGCGAACCAAGATTGAATCCGACCACCGGCACCTGGGCTTCCACGGCCTGCCTGGCGATGGACAAAAAAGTGCCGTCGCCGCCCAGGACAATTATCAGATCGGCCTGGCGGGCGATATCCTCGCGGGCGCAGAATTCCCGGACCTGCAGCAACTGGGCGGCTGTTTTTTCCAGGGTATAAGCGATGGCGCACTCGTTCAAAATGGCGATGGTCTCCTGCAGATAGTGAACCACGCCCTCATGAGGTTTGGCCACGATCGCTGCATGTCTAAATTTCGCAGGCAT
>JALHTJ010000127.1 GCA_022865785.1 Candidatus Aminicenantota bacterium | reverse complement strand
TTTCCCTCCTATTTAATGATACGCGGAGTAATGAAGATCATCAGTTCCTGTGATTTTCCGTATTTTCTCGAATTGCGAAATAAAGATCCAATAAGAGGAATTCGGCTCAAAATGGGTACTCCTGTATTACTGCTGTCTTCATTTATTTTATATAAACCACCAATGACAATTGTACCTCCGTCTTGGACCATGACCGTGGTCTTGGCCGTTTCGGTTTTTATGGTGGGCATACCATTAACAGGTTTTGAAAAATCAGCGATGTCGTTCTTGATATCGACCTGCATAATCACCGAGCCCCTGGCCGTGATCTGCGGTGTGATTTTTAGTTCCAAGGCAGCATTGATGTACTGGGTGGTGATGGTGTTGTTCTGGTTGGTCTGGATGGGAATTCGCTCGCCCTGGGTGATCTCGGCCGGCATATTGTTCTGGGTGGTAGCCCGAGGTGCCGAAATAATTTTGGCTTTACCCTTCGATGTAAGGGCACTCAAGGCTACGTCGAGATTGAATGTGCCAGCGATGTTGCCCAGGGAGATTTTCGGGAACACCACGCTGTCGGCCGTCGGCAAATTGATGGCGTAGCCGTTGGGGTTGGTTTTAGACTCCACCACGCCGCCGCTGACAACGGAGTTGGGAAATATCATGTTGGTCTGGTTGCCGTGTGAAGCGTTAGCGATGGCGTTGTAACCCCATTGGATACCAAAGGTATTCAAGGATTCACTAGAAGTTTCTACAATGCGCGCCTCGATCTGCACCTGGGGATTGGCGGCGTCCAGGGTGTCGATCAGTCCGTCGATAACCTTGATGCGATCCGGCACTTCCGAAATGATCAAGGTGTTGGTGCGCTCGTCAATGACCAGCTCGCCACGCGGGCTCATCTGCTTTTTCAGGATCGCCTGCACGTCCTTGACCTTGGCGTAGCTCAGGGTGCGGGTAGAAACTTCCAGGTTGCCTTCCATTTCGCGCGCCTCGCGCAGTTCCTGCCTACGCTTGGACTCCTGGGCCAGTTTTTCCACCTTGCCGATGCGCAGAATATTGCCCTCCTGGACCATGTCCAGGCCATTTACTTTCAGGACCAGCTCCAGGGCCTGGTCCCAGGGGACCTGCACCAGTTCGCAGGTGAAGCGACCGGTTACATCGGGGTCAATGACCATGTTCAACCCGGTAATTTTGGAGATGAACTTTAGTATGTTGCTGATATCGGCATTCTTGAAGGAAAAATCATAGGGGTCTCCGGAAAACTGCGGCCGGCCTTCATCGACGGTTTTCTTCTGGAAATTTAGGTTTTGAACCTGTCCCGGTTCTTCCTGGACCGGGGCGTCCTCTTGCAGATTTGCAATCTCATTCTCGGCCTTGGATTTTTCCGGTCCGAAAAATTCCTTGCTGGCAGCCGCGGGCCTGGCTATGGATTCTGCCGCAGGGGTCAGCAAGATCTTGTCTGGCGCTTTGACGGTGGCCACCGGTTCGGTTTTCAACACCGGTTGGGCCGGCGTTGAGGAAAAGTCTGCAATATCCTGTTTCTGAGCCACAACCGGGATTGCCGGGCTCTGCTGCGAATTATCAAAAAATTCCACCTGCAGCAGGTTGCCTTTGGCCTGCACCGAAAAATGCTTCAGGTAGTTCAGATCAAAAACGATACGGAAGACTTCGGCTGAATTATTACCGCCGCGAATGGCTTTGACATTCTGCAAATTTACGGTTTTAAGGATCTTCCTGGACTGGGCGTTCTTTAAGTCGATGGCCAGGCGCACCGGCTGCTGTTCGAGCGGTATGACGCGATATTCGGTTTGTTCCGACAAGACGAATTCGAAGCAAATATGGCCGGGTTCAGCAGAAGTCACTTTCACGTCCCGAACACTTACTGGGCCGGAACCCGCAGCAGCGGTCCGGACCGGAAGCGGATCCTGGGTGGTTTTTGGCCTGGGCTGCGGGTCGACAACGACGCTTTTCTCTTTTGCTGTGGCCAGCCCCTTGAGCACGGGGAATTCGATATACAAACCGGTCTGGTTGGTGAATACACGGTAATTTACATCGCTTTTTAAAGTGATCTCAACGTCGGTGAAGTCAGTGGAATTTTTGATGCTCAGGTCCTGGATCACAGGCGAATCGAAGGTGAGGTAATTGTTTTCCACCTTGAAATCGACATCCTTGATACGCATGACCAGGCGATTGAGGTTGTCTTTCTGAGGATAGAAAATATCGGGAATTGGGAGAATCTTGTCGGTTTGCATGTGCAGTTGCACGAAATCTTCGCCGGGGAAATATTCAATTTTGTTGATGGTCACCTTGGCGTCGAGCCCCAGGCCGCATATTAAAAAGAAAACTATCAACAAAATTCTACTTGTAGCTTTTTTCATTTTCTTTCTTCCTCCTCTTCAGGATTTAAGGTCTTTATAAGAATGCGTTCTTTCTGTCCGGCCAGGGCCAAGGTTAAGCTTTTTTTGAAACTGACGGAATTTCTGTCCATGGCCACGACTTCCCCGTCATAGACCTTGTCGCCGATGCTAACGATATAGGGCCTGGTATCTGGACCTTTCAGCAATGCCTTGAAAGACCCTTGAGCAAAAACGATGCCCTCGAGTTCCAGTTCATCGATCATCAGTCCGGCGATGCCTTCTATGGCCTCGCGGTTTTCCTTGACACTCTTGCCCTGCAGCAGGTTCCAGAAAGGATCACGGCGGCCTTCTGGATTGTAGACAAACTCTCCGGGCATAACACTGATCTCGGCGGTCTCTTCATCACTAGCCTCGGGAATATCCATGGGTATTTCCTGGGCTTGCATAAACAGGGAAAATAATAAAATAAAGAGAACAAATATGGTTTTCATTTAAAAATCTCCTGGTTTCAACCCCGTATCCGGAGCTGCAGGCCTGCGGGCCGGGGCGCGCTTGGGGACGGCCTGCCTGATTTTGCCTCCTTCGCGATAGATATAGGTTGTGGCGGTAAAACTGGCCTGGACCGTATAATCATAACTCAGAGAACGCAGGGGAGTGATATTCAGCCCGTCAATGGTGAATATTTTTTTCAGGCGCGCAACCTGATCGAAAAATATGCCCAAATTGTGATAGTTGCCTTCCAGGCTGATGGCGATCGGCCATTCCAGATAGATTTCACGGTTGGTTTCCTTGTTGAAATTGAAGGTGGAGGTTTTCAGGCGGGCATTGGAGGCGATGGCCTGGATCTTGCGTAGAATCTGACTCACTTCTTTCTTCTCCGGCAGAATACCCTTCAAGTCTTCCAGGATCTTTTCATTGAGCGCTTTTTCTTCCTTCAGTTTTTCCAATTTACTTTCATTTTTTTCCGCTTTGCGGATTTCATCCTCAAGTCTTTCGCTTTGAACTACGATGGACGCGATCTCGTCCTGGGTGGGTGAATAAATGACGAAATAAAAAATACCGAACAGGACGACACCTACAATCAGAAAAACCAGCAATTGCCCATACCAAGGTAAATTTTGAATTTCCATTTTAAACCACCTTATTGAGATCAGACTGACGGATAAACTGACATTCGATCCGAAATTCAAAAATATCGATACCGGCTTCCTTTTTTCTTGTAGTCGATTTCAACTGGACATTGACAAACGAATTCGAATTCTGCAGATTGTTGATCAGATCCGCGATCAGGTTGTTGGAAAGCGCTTTGCCGCTGATAGCCACCGACCCACCCCTGAAATTCAAATTAGTCAGCCAAACCCATTCGGGCAGACTTCTGGACATTTTGTCCATCATGAAAACCACATCTTTTTGCCGCAGTTTCAGGTCGGTGATGATTTTTATTTTGTTGTCCAATTCCAATTTGGTTGTCTCAATTTCAGCAAGCTCCTTCAATACTTTTTCAAGTTCCGCCTTCCTGAGGGTCCGGTCAGCCAACAGTTTTGTTTCAGAAGACAGTTCGCTTGATTGCAGGAAGTACAGCAAACCGATGCCGCAAATCGTGATGGCAATGGCGCCGATCAGCGCCGGCAGGCTCAACTGGCTCGGCTTTGCCTCTTCGGTCAAGCTGATGGTCGTCCCTCCAGCAGCCACCTCTTTTTTTTCCGGTTTTAATAAATTGATTTTGATCATCTCGAATCCCCTACGGCCCTCAGGGCCAGACCTACGGCAACCGTAAACAACGGAGCCATGTCCTTGATGAAGTTCAGATCAAACTTTTTGTAATTGATGTCGATATTGTTGAAGGGATTAACCACTTCAACCGGGATATCAAATTCCTGAGAGAAATAGTCGGTGATCGCTTCCAGGTTGGCACTGCCGCCACAGAGCAGGATGTTGTCGATCCGGCCTTCTGTGGTATTGGAGCGGTAAAATTCAAACGTCTTTTTGATTTCGTTGCGCAGGTCGTTCAGCACAATGTTGATGATCGGTTTAACCGCAGCGGTGGAGATTCCCTCTACGGCACGGCCTTTTTTGACCGCTTCGGCCTTTTCATACTTGAGATTCAATTCTTTTTGCAGCAGGTCGGTGAACTGGTTGCCGCCGAAAGCGATATCCCGGACAAATACAGGGTGGCCGGCCTTGGAAATGATCACATTGGAGATCGATGCCCCAATATTGATTATGGCCAGGACCTTATCGCGGTACAGTTCATAATTGAGCAGCACGCTATTCAGGGCAGCAAAAGAATCCAGGTCAACGATATTGGCTACCTTGGTGGCGCTGGTGATCACGTTGAGATAATCATTCATTTTTTCCTTTCTGACCGCCGATAAAATAACCCCCACCCGGTCAGGAGGGGAATCGGGAGATTCGATTACTTCATAGTCAATGTTAACCTCATCGGGAGTGAAGGGGATGTGCGGCCGGGCTTCCCACAGGATGTGCTCGTGCATTTCATCGGGATTCAGGCGCTGTACTTCAATCTTCTTGACAATAACCGAACTTCCCGACACGGAAAATGCGATATGGTTGGTTTTGGCCTTGCTGTCGTAAAATACATGTTGAATGGCCTCGGCCACAGCCGTCGAATCCATTATGCTTCCTTCTACGATGGATTGATAGGGAACAGGTTCATAGCCGAGGGAGACAAGTTCATAGCGTGTTTCGCTTCCTTTTTTTTTCGCCTTCAACTCCACCAGTTTCAAAGCAAATGAACCTATGTCAAGTCCAACGATGGGTTTGGATTTTTTAAAACCGATTAGAGGCATGGCACTCTCCACTGTATGTAATTTTCATACTAAAGTTTTATTAACATATTGAAAATAAAATGTCAAGTTTTTTTTGTTTTTTTTATAGACTTATCGGGGATATGGAAATGTTGACACTCGGACATCCAAAACAGGCTTGCCTTATGGAGTTTTTTTTCTGTCAAATGCCTATATTACTTGGTTATTAGATTTTCATTGTTACAGTGTTTTTTTTGGGCTTTTTGCCTGATTTTCTTTTCCCCAAGCGGCTGAAGGGGATATTCAGGGATTTTTTTCGATATCGGCCAGATTTTCAATATTCACGACCGGGATATCACGTTGCTTGTCCCGGGCGGCGCGTTTGAGCAGCCCGGCCAGCACTTTGCCGCTGCCTATCTCGGCGAATCTGGCGACGCCTGGATCAAGGAGCAGTGACTCCATGGTTTCCTGCCAGCGGACCGGACGTGAAACCTGCATTTTTAAACCGGCGCGGGCGTCTGCCCCACTCCTGACCTTTTGCACCTGCCAATTGTTAATGACCGGGAATCTGGGATCGGCAAAAACCACGCGGTCGAGGTCCAGGGCCAATTTCTCCTCAGCCGGGAGCATCAGCTCCGAATGAAAAGGAGCGGAAACCGGCAAAAAGATCGTTTTTACCCCCAGGCGTCGCGCCGCATCCTCTACCGCCCCTTTTTCGCCCGAGATCACAACCTGGCTGGCACTGTTCCAGTTGGCCAGGTTGACAACCCGCCTTACCCCTTCGGGGTCGGCGGGCAAGCCGCCATTCTCATCGTTCACCACAGCAACGGTACGGCGCACATTCTCTATATCTGCGCCGATCAGGGCGGCCATGGCCCCTTTGCCGACTGGCACTGCCTCCTGCATGTATTTGCCCCGTTTGTGAACCAGGGTGAGCCCCTCTTCATAAGTGAACACCCCGGCGCAAAGCAGGGCCGAATACTCACCCAGACTGTGCCCGGCCGCCAGCAGTGGTTCCTTTTGCCAAAGTGAATAAAGAATGTAGGAAACCGTGAGCAGGGCCGGCTGGGTGTTGCAGGTCAGTTTCAGTTCCTCTTCCGGACCCGTAAAACAAATGCGTGATAAATAATATCCCAGGATATCATCGGCCTGCTTGAAGGTTTTTTTGGCGAATTCACTTTTCTCGAAAAGGTCCAGCCCCATGCCAACAGCCTGCGAACCCTGACCGGGAAATAAAAAGGCGCTGTCGTTCATTTTTTATCCTCCTCAGATTCGATCATTTTCAGTTGCAGTCTGCAAAAACCGCCCTGGCCTTTGCTGTTGCGCACCCCCATCCATAATTCGTCGGCAAGCAGAGCCCGGTCCGCCTGGCGCAACCGTACCCGGCGAAAAATTTCCCTGATCATGAATCCTTTCCAAAGCGGAACGTCGGGATAAGATTCCCCGCATATCTCCATCTCTTCGGAATTATTGGCGGCAATGCGGAAGTGCAGTCGCAAAGGGGATTTTTGCTTTACCGTGACCTTGGACCTGACAATCTTTTCCAGCAGCACCGCTACCCGGTTCAGGCTGTCGGAAAAATCAAGCCCATCGCCCGTCCACTCGGCGGGAAACGGGCCGAATGGAGCACTGGCCTGGCCGGGGGTGAAACGATGGTTAAGCAGTTTCAGTAATTCAGCCAGTGTGGGAAAGATCTTGAAATAGATGCCGATTTGAGCAGGGTGGTATTTGTAACGCGGTTCCAGGCCGACAGTGAAATTGTTGTAATAGCCTTGGCCGTCCCTTTCAAAGGCAAATGCCTCCGGACCGGTAGTTGTCAGCTGGTGGGGGAATTTTTTTATTGTTTTCACTCGCTCGGAAAATTCAGGTGTCTGCTTCTGCCACTGAAGCAAGAGTTGATCGATAAAAATCTTTCCGGCAGCTTCGTCCTGATCGACACTGAGCAGGGCCAGGGTTTTGCCGGAGAAACCAAGCGTCCTGATGATGTAAGCTGAGCGGGGAATGCCGGCATAGGTAAAGACGGCGGCGCCGTCGGGCCCCGGGCGAACCTTCAGGTCGATCGCTGCCGACGCATCATAATAAACGCGGATGGGAATGACCAATAGCAAGCGCGAAACCGCGCTGCCGCAGATCTGGTACTCCAAGCGGTAGGTCAGATCCCGGTTGGGGAACAGCGCCGAGGTCAGCATGAAAATCGAAATGACCGTAAATGTTTTTTTCATTTTTTAAAGGCGCGCAGAGTCTCGGTAATCTGCTTGTCGCTCAACCCCTCCGGTTCCAGGCCTATGGATTTCAACTGCATATAAAGAGCAGCCGCTTTCTCCACGATTTCAATCCGGTCCAGAGCCTGGCTCAGGTTTTTTCCCGAGGCGATGACGCCATGCTTGTCCCAAAGGGCCAGACGGTATTTCTTCAATTTCTCCTTGCTGGCCTTGGCCAGGATTTTGGAGCCGGTAACGGCGTAGGGGATCAACCCGAGCATTTCCGGGACGAACAGACGCGTCTCGTGCTGCAGGCGGAAAATCCTCTCATTGATTTCTTTTTCAGAGTTGAAAATATGGCTCAGAGCGATCAGGCTGAGCGGATGACAATGAACCACGGCCCGTTCGCCGCTGCGGTTCTCCTTGAAAAGAGAATGCAGGCCGGCGTGGGTGGCCCACTCGCTACTTAATTTCTCGGAACCGTCAATGATCCAAAAATGCCTGTTGTCAATGATTTGGATCAGGCAAAGACCCGTTTCAGGTTCGGCGGCGATTTCGCGCATGCGGCTGCCGCTGGCGGTAACCAGGAAGCAATCTCCGATCAGATCCGTCATGTCCACTGAGGCTTCCATGATTTTGTCAGGCTCGGGTCTAAGTTTGTCAAGGGCGGGGGGAGCGGCCAAGCGCAGGGAAATGTTGCCGGCACTGGCTTCAGCCCAGCCTTTGATGAATAGGACCTCGGCTACTCGGCGGAACTCCCGCGTCTCCTCCAGCAAGGCGATCATCGTTGCTCCTGGCTGGCAGTGTAGCGTTTTTTAAAACAGCAGTCAAGATGGCCTGCGGATCGACCATTGGTGCGGTTGTATCGTCCGGACTGGAAATGCAAACGGTCGATGTCGCAAAGCCATGCTGGCCAGGCGCTCGATCCGGGAAACGGCCGGCACAGCCGATCACCTGTACATGATCCGCGTCTTTGCAAAATTTTTCCGGGATTGAGGAGCTTTCAGCGATAGAAATGAACCAGGACATAATTGGCCCACAGGAAGGGATGGGCCAATGAGAGCCGGACATTGTCCTGGATGGGAATGGTTTTGTCGAAAAGAATCAATTTGGCCTTTCTTAAGGCCGCGGCGCAAGCCCCGCTCTGCAGGTATTCCCCGTAGAATAACGGCACGATCAGGGAACTGAATTCATCCACAGGCCAGAGGCTGGCTATCAGATCCCGCACCCCGGATTGGCGAAAAGCGGCCGTCATGCCGCTCAACGACTTGAGGCCCAGTAAATTTTTTTCCGAAGTTTCGCAGGCGCTGAGGATTACCAGTTCAGCCTGCAGACGCAGTTTGAGAATCTGTTTGGCCTGGCACATAGACGGGTATGTGGCGGTCGAGGAAAACAGAAAAGCCGAGCAGGACGGATCCTCGTGGTTGGTAAAAAAGTGGGTAGCGATATGGATAAGCCTGGCCTGGGACGCGAAGCGGACAAAATTGGCATGATTGAAACTGGCGCCCAGGAATATGCGCCGGCGCGAAACGGCAAACATTTTTTCCAGGTTCAGTATCTCCAGGCGCGTTGAAGGGATTTCGGCTATGTAGCTGACACTTGCCTGGTTCGGGAAATGTGCGTTTTTCGGTGCCTGCGTGATAAGCGGCTGGCCGAAAGCGGCCAGAGTGAGCGGATGACTCTTGGAGCCAGGGAATTTCCGTAAAAAATCGGCAAGGGAAAGATAATACGAAACCGTGTATTTTTGAATGACATAATCGGCTGCCTTGTACTCAGAAAACAAAACATCGTCCTGCTGGAAGTTTTTGTTAAAACCCATAACCAGGGCTTCAAAAGGCAGCTTGAAAAGTTCCTGATCGGGAATGATGAAAAGCTCGTCGCAATGAGGAAAACGCTCGACCGCCTTTTTCAGGAAAATATTGTAAAGCCGTTGCGCCAGTTCCATGTCAAAATGAATGCGCAGATAATCGACCCTGCCGTTGGCTAAATCCTCCAGTGGTTCGGAAAGCCGGTCGATCATTTGCACGGCATGCGCCGTACTGGCCGAGAGAAATTCATATCCGACCGCGCCGTCAGCGATGAAAAATACCAGTATGCGGTTTTCAAGTAAAGCGTACTTCAGCAGCACCTGCCCGGCCTCTAGTTGTTTTTGCACCCGGCCGATCTCCCAACCATCAGGCGGACACAGTGCCGCCTTGAGCGCCGGCACCTGAACACGGTCTGCCATGCGTAAATAATCCATTGCCAGCAGGGATAGATTCCATTCGCTTTTTTTGGACAGGTAAGTATCGCTACGCAGATGACTGCAGAGCAGGGCGCTAGCTTTCAGCAGTTTTTGTTCGGCTGCCAGCGATTGCCTGCGTTTACCCCAGGTCATTTCCCAAAGCGGATGGGACCTGATCTCGCTGAAAAAAAGCGCTGCCTGCAAAAATCGACTCTCGCGGCGCAGTTCAAAGCCGCTGAGCAAGCGGCAGATGATTTTGGAAAAATCTTTCTTCAACCGCGGCAAGCCCTTTCCGTGAATAGCAGGCTCCGAAGCCGGCAGCGACCACATCAACAAAAGGAAAAACCATGCCAGACCTATCTTCTTCATCGGCAAAAATTATAGGCCATAACGTTTTTTTTTGCAATCGGTTGTTATATTTGAGATATTGGTTTATTATCTGTATGTATTCTGAGGGTGGCCACAATGAAAATATTGTCGTTTTTTCTGATGCCGGCTTTGATGCTTTTGCAGGCCGGAGAAGTGCCGGATTTCAAAATCAGTGACATCCTGGTGCTTCAGGACGGCTTCATTGCCTTGAAAATTGAAAATTCTTCCAGCCAGGATTACCAATTCCCTCTGCAAACCCGGGAAAAGATTTTTCTGAAGCTGGCGATCAATAGCGTAAAACGGGCCGAATATAAGATTAAAGTCATTGACCCCACCATTTTTTTAAAAAACAGTTTTATTATATTCAAGACCAATTTCAGGGCCGGTAAGGCGCTGAAGATCAGGGTGGATGTGAACGTGGAAAAAGCAATCCCCGAATCCGATTTCAGCAACAATTTTCTGGAAAAGGATTTGCATCCACTGCCCTGAAAGATGGACAGCGCCCACTTTTTTGAAAAATTGTGCAACCATGACCCGCAAGCGCAAAAAAAACTGATCGAAACATTCAATCCGCGCATTTTTTTGTATTTTCGCAACCGCATCAAGGGCGAGAATAATTATGAAGACTTGGTACAAGAGGTTTTCAGCGCATTTTTCCGCGGACTTGACCAGGGCAAGATGACGAGCGCAGTTTGGATCGCACCATTCCTGTTCGGCATCGCCAAACGGGTGCTTTACAATTATTTCTACAAGCAGAGGAAAAACAATGAAATCCGGCAAAAAGTCAGCTTGGTCTGCGAAATGACTTACGATTTCACCGAAACCGAAAGGATGGAAAATCAGAAGCTGAGCGAGGTTTTGAACCGGCTGATCAAGGACCTGCCGCAAATAGACCGGCTTATTATGAATGCCTTCTACCTGCAGGAAAAGAAAATCACTGAAATATCAGACATGATTAACCGTTCCAACCATTACATCAGTGTCCGCAAACAGCGGGCCATAAAAAAAATAAAAAACGAGATTTTTCGCAAAAAGTTATATTAAGGTGATGAGGGCAACATGAGATGCAATGAATTTCAAAACCTGATTGATGCCTATTTGCAAGAAACAATAAATGAACCCCGGCGCGAAAAATTTGAAGAGCATTTTTTCCAATGCCGAAAGTGCTTTCTCGGGTTGAAACTGAATGAAGCACTGCAAAATAAAGATGTCCGTATTACCCTGGAGGAAAAGCCGCGGGTTTTTGTCCTGAAACTTTTCAAACCACTACTGGTCATGTCTTCACTTTTCCTGCTCATCCTGTTTTCCGTTCTGCTGGTGCAGCAGAAACGGCAAACCCGCCTGCTTCTGGAAATTTCGGCATTTGAAATTCCCCCATACCACCAGGGCGAACTGAGGAGTATTCCGGAAAACGGTGCGACCATTGAGGCAAAGTTTTCACGGGCCATGAAATATCTCCAAGAAAGACAGTTCCGCCCGGCCCTGAACCAGCTTGAAGGACCCCTCATGGAGGAAGCCGCCTATCCCAAGATCGAATTCTTCCGCGCCATTTGCTATCTTGGCGAGGACGAAGCGGACAAAGCCGGCGAAATATTCGATGCCATCATCCGCGCCATGGATCCAGCCTATTTTGACGAAGCGCTTTATTACAAGGGTTTCGTACTGCTGCGTCAGGGTCAAAAGCAAGCAGCCAGAGATCAATTCGAAAAACTGGCCGGAATGCTAAGCCCCATGTCCATGAAAGCCAGCGCCATGGTAAAAAAAATAGAAGCAATCGATTAAATTCTCCTGAACATCCCCTGATCTCATTGAAAAACCTCTTTCATTTACTAGAAATTCCGGCCTTTTCGCCTCCCCTGGGGTCAAGCGAGGATGAGAAAGACAAAAGTTAGAAAAACCGGCAATTTTTCGATCCTTCCTGGCGCATCACGCCTTACGCATTACGAACATTGGGGTGGCGCAGTTT
Organism: Candidatus Aminicenantota bacterium; assembly: GCA_022865785.1. Lineage (GTDB taxonomy): Bacteria > Acidobacteriota > Aminicenantia > UBA2199 > UBA2199 > UBA2199. The sequence goes on along the minus strand of JALHTJ010000127.1, from coordinate 29,557 downwards.
GATTAATTGATATTTCACTGAATTAATTCTTTCGGCTGTGAACTCCCGATCCTCCTTCCGATTTCCTCTAAGTTAGTGAAAAATCTGCCGGTAATTGGTAAATCCGGCTGGGAATGCTATAATCATGCCAACCTGCCATAGGAGTGCAGCCCCCATGGTCGAAAAAACAGTATTGCCCTGCGGCCTGACCGTTATATCGGAAAATTTTCCCGAATTTCCTTCTTTTGCGCTCAGCTACTCCCTGAAAAGCGGCTCCCGAGCCGAAACTGCCGACAGCAACGGCGTACACCATCTGATCGAGCACATGCTATTCAAAGGCAGCCGCCGCCATGATCTGAAGCAGATCGCCGACATTTCCGACCGGTTGGGGGGACGGCTTAACGCTTTCACCAGCAAGGAGATCACCCAGTATTACATCAAGTCAATCGATGAAAAACTGAGCGAATCCTTCGCCCTGCTGTCTGATATCGTGTTCCATTCCATTTTTCCCGAGGATGAGTTCGTCAAGGAAAAAAACGTTATCATTCAAGAAATAAAGGAAGCCGACGACAACCCGGAAACCAACGCTTTCGAGACGTTTTATGAAAAGATATACGCCGGCAACGCCCTGGGCTATCCGATCGGCGGCAGGGAAAAGCACGTCGCCGGGCTGAACCGCGGCCAGGTCTTCACTTTTTACCGGGAGCATTACATCCCGGAAAACATGCTGCTGTCCGCCGCCGGCAATATTCGTCATAGGGAACTGGTGGCCCTGGCCAGTGATTTTTTCGCAGCGTACCCCCCCGGTACCCCGCGGCAGTTCAAATTTCCCCGCGCCCGCTTCCGTCCGCGCCGGTTTCATAAAAAAAACAAGACCCTGAACCAGTGCTACGTACTGACTGCCTTGGACAGCATTTCCCTGGTATCTCACCTGCGCCATCCAATCATGATCATGAACGATATCCTGGGCGGAGGGATGAGCTCACGGCTTTTTCAAAGCATCAGGGAAGAAAAAGGGTTGGCTTACACCGTCAGCTCTTTTATCGACTCCTACCAGGAATGCGGCGTTCAACTCATTTATGCCGTTATCGAGCCCGATAAGGTCAGCGCCTACCTAGAAGCAGTGCGCAGTGAAATCGGGCGCTTAAAACAAAAAGGCATAAGCGACGAAGAACTGGAGAGGGCCAAGGACCACATCAAATCATCCATCATCCTCAGCCTGGAAAATAATGTGGCCAAGATGCGTTTCAACACCAGCCAGGAGTTGTATTTCGGCAAGGAACAGAAAGTCGCCGACATCATCTCCGAGATCAATGCCACCAGCAGCAGGGATATCAACGGTTTCTGCGGGAAATATCTTGATCTGGACCAGGCGGCGCTGCTCACCTACGGCCGCTGTCCCAAAAAACCGGACTGGCAGGATTATTAAGCCTGGGTCCCAGCCGGTTTCATCAGTTGATGTAACCGAGAGCCTTCAACTCCTGCAGGTTTTTTTCATCCAATTCCAGGTTCTTTTTGAACGGCTGCGGCTTTTTTTTCTTGTACACCGTATAGTGGCTGTCGTGCCTGAAGGTGAGAAGCCTGAGCAAAGGCTCCCCATCCATGCGCCGGTCTAAAGGCAGATCCAGCAAATACAGCACAGTCGGCGCGATGTCATAGATGCGGGCCAACTTGATTTTTCCCGGCTTGATCCCGGGTCCGCGCATGATGATAATCCCGTCCGGGGCTATTTCCGGCCCGACGTGGTTGTAGCGGACCGTGTTGTTGCGGAAGAAAAAAGAGAAGCCATGGTCGGAAAGGATGATGAAATAGGCATCGCGGTATTTCTTGTTATTCAGAAAACGGCCAATGCTCCTCTCCAGGTTCTGGTAGACCGGGCATACGATATCGGCTATTTTCGCATATGCTTGGGTTTCAAGGTCATCGGGGAGTTTGCCGTTCACGAAGGAGCGGTCCAGAATCTTCTTGTACGCATCGTCGATAAAAGACATGAAGGCGAAATGCTGGACCACGTCGGACATTTTGAAATAGGCGGCGAAAAGATCGAAATCTTCACTGCGGAACAAGTGGTCGGCAACATCGTCCACCAGTTTTTCCTGCACAACCCATTCGGGGTAGTTTTTAAAGATGGGCAGGTCAAGGTAGCCTATGCCAGTATTCATCTGCTTATAAAGTTCCGGAAAATCCGGCAGATTAGTACTTTTCAAGGCCTGCCGATAATCGGGGACAAGGAATTTCACCAGTTCGGCAGAGCGTTCGGGTGGAAAGACGGTTTGGCTCAGCATGTTTTTCTTTTTATCATTGCTGCTGATGGCGCTGCTGCGGAAATAATCCGACACATTCACGCCATTGAGCGGCTGGGGCGGATAACTCAGATACCAATTGACCAATACGCTGCGCCGGCGGTTGACGTCAAGCATGTCCCAGAGCAACGCTTCCCTGATATCTCTGGAAGTGAACATGGAGAATTTACCGCGCGCATCCTTTTTTTTGGAGCGAAAATCATCGATGCCATGTTTGGCCTGGGTCTTGCCGGTGGCAATGCTGGTCCAGATAATTGGGCTTTTGGCCGGAGTGCTGGTGCGAAGGTATCCCCAGGCGTATTTCTCTTTCAACTCCTTGAAAAGCGGCAGGCGTCCCTTGGCGACCAGGGGATCGATCAAATTCCAGCAGGCTCCGTCAATTCCCAGGATCACCACGACCGGTCTGTCTTTTTTTACAGTAGCGGCTTTCGGCGAACAAGCGGTGAATGCAAAAGCCAAAATCAGGAACAGCAAAATATTTTTTTTTACTTCCATTTTTTTATTATAATGCGAAATGTTCAATCCTGTCAATCGCTTGCGGTCTCGGTCCAGTCTAAGTATTTTACGCAGGTTCTTTGTTGACAATCGGGTAGAAGTGTGCTATAAATTTTGACTTGTCAACGAATACTGGGATAAGGGTAAAAATGATAATAAACGTAAATAAAATCTCTGATAGGGGCTACGCACTAAACGACACCATAGAGATCGACAGCACCCATTTGCTCGAGGACGAAAGTTTTTTTCTCGAAGGGATCGAGTACCAGATATTTTTAAAGCGGCAAAACCAGCGCGTTCAGGCCCAGGGTAAAATCAAGACTGCCATCTCTTTGATTTGCGTCAGCTGCCTGGAACAATTCGACTTGAAAATCAATTCCCGTTTCGACATTATCCTTTTCCCCAGTGAAATGGTGGATCAGCGCAACACCGCCCTGGATGAGGAGGAATTGGAATATATTTTTTATGAAAACGACCAGATCGACCTGGAAAAGATACTGATCGAACAGGTCAATCTGTTCACTCCCTTCAAACCAGTCTGTAAAGCCGAATGCAAAGGGATCTGCTCCAGTTGCGGCACCAACCTGAACCACAGTTCCTGCCAATGCGAACAGAATAAAAACGAAATAAAATTCTTGTTTGAAAAAGTAAAGAGGTGACAGATGCCCCAACCTAAAAGAAGACATTCCCATTCCAGAAAAAATAAAAGAAGGTCTCACGATGCCCTGAAAGTGGAAGGTTTGTCCATTTGCCCCAAGTGCAATGAACCCAAGCTCCCCCACCGTCTGTGCGGCAACTGCGGCTATTACCAGGGCAAACAGATAATCAAAGGCAGCGAAGCCTGATTGAAATGGAACCTGTCAAGATTGCAGTTGACGCCATGGGCGGCGACCACGCCCCAAGCATCGTCATCGAGGGAGTGGTAGATTACATCCGCGAGAACAGCCATAATGACGATTTCCGGATCATCCTTGTCGGCAAGGAAAAAGAGATCCAAAAAGAATTGAAAAAATACAAGAATTTCCGCCAGGACCGCCTGGAGATCGTCGACGCCCTGGAAGAGATCTCCATGAAAGAGCATTTCCTTTCCTATTGGCGGAAACGCGAAGAGACATCGATCAAGAAAGCCATCGACCTGGTGAGAAACGATAAAGCCAAAGCCATGGTTTCGGCCGGCAACACCGGAGCCGTCATGGCCATGGCCAAAACCATTCTTGGTTCAATGAAAAACATTGACCGTCCCGCCTTGGCCATCATGATCCCCACCCTGAAGGGCAATTCGCTCCTGGTCGACGTCGGCGCCAACACCGATTCCAAGCCCCACAACCTGGTACAGTTCGCCCTGATGGGCAAGGTGTACCTGGAAAGCATTTACGGCATCGAGAATCCGCGCATCGCCCTGATGAACATCGGTGAAGAGGAGGTCAAGGGCAACGAATTGACCAAGATCACCCACAACCTGCTCAAACAGATGGAAATCAACTTCATCGGCAACGTCGAGGGCCGTGACGTATATATCGGCGAAGCCGACCTGATCGTCACCGACGGCTTCACCGGCAACGTCGCCTTGAAGATATCCGAAGGCGTGGTGGAAGTCATGCTCTCCATGCTGAAAAGAGAGATCATGTCCAATATCTTTTCCAAAATCGGTTTTTTCTTTCTGAAAAAATCGCTGAACCGCATCAAAAAGAAACTCGACTATGCCGAATACGGCGGCGCCCTGCTACTGGGAGTCAATGGCATTGTCATCATCGGCCACGGCGGCTCCAACGCCAAGGCCATCAAGAACGCCATTTCTCTCAGCTACAAATTCGTCTCTGAAAGGGTTTTGGAAAAAATATCGCTGGAAATCGGCAATATGAAAAAAAACATCAAGGAGCTGAAATATGTCTGAACCGGCTCTAAATGCTATCGTCACCGGCGCGGCGCGCGGCATTGGCAAGGCCATCGCCCGACACCTGGCCCAGAAAGGGATGAACGTCGTCATTTCCGACATCATGGGCGAAGAAGCCGCCAAGACCGCCGGCGAAATCGCAGCAACCGGTGTCCGCACCCTGGCCGTCACCACCGATGTTTCCAAAAGTCATGACGCCGAGGCATTGATCAAACAGACCATGGCCGCCTTCGGCTCCGTCGATATCCTGGTCAACAATGCCGGCATTACCCGCGACAACCTCTCTATCCGCATGGCGGAAAGCGATTGGGACCTGGTCATGGACATCAACCTCAAGGGTACATTCCTTTGCTCTCAGTTCGCCGCCAAGGAGATGATGAAAAAGCGTTTCGGCCGCATCGTCAACCTGGCATCGGTCAGCGGCATCCTGGGCACCGCGGGCCAGGCAAATTACGCCGCTTCCAAGGCCGGGATCATCGCCCTGAGCAAATCCATGGCCCGCGAGCTGGGCGGCCGCAACATCACAGTCAACGCCGTGGCTCCTGGTTTTATCCTGACCGAAATGACCGAAAAGCTCCCTGAAAATGTCAAAGAAGCCTATATCGCGCAGATCGCACTCAAAAGAGCAGGTACACCGGAAGATGTGGCGCAAGCCGTTTATTTTCTGGCATCGCCTGCCGCTCAATATATAACTGGAACGGTTCTAAACGTTTCCGGCGGACTATTGATTTAAAATCCAAGGAGGAAAAAATGAAAAAAGAAGAAATCCTGACCAAAGTCAAAGCGGTTGTAGCCGAAAAGCTGAATGTCGGTGAAGATCAGGTTACCGAAGAAGCAAAGTTCGTCGAAGACCTGGGCGCCGATTCCCTGGACCAGGTGGAATTGATCATGGCCCTGGAAGATGAATTCGAGCTCAAAATCCCAGAAGAAGAAGCCGAGAAGCTGACGACCGTGGGATCGGCCGTTGACTACGTCCTGAAAAAAGCCCAGTAAGTCCCGTTCGCTAACATGGATCCATTCATAAGCAAAACAATACCTTTGCGCCGGGTGGTCGTCACCGGCATCGGGCTGTTTACGCCCGTCGGCAAGAGCAAGGACGAGAACTGGGAGAGCATCCGCAACGGGCATGGCGGCATCGGCCCCATCACCCGCTTCGACGCCCAGCACCACGCCAGCCGCATCGCAGGCGAGATCAAGAACTACGACTCTAACCAGTACTTCGACCGCAAGGAGGTCCGGAAGTACGATCCATTCATCCAGTTCGCCCTGATCGCTTCGGAAGAGGCGGTCAAGGACTCCGGGCTGGAGTTGAACGCCATTGATAAAGAGAAGGCGGGCATCTATATCGGCTCGGGCATCGGCGGCATCCATACCATCGAGATCAACAAGGAAATATTGATGCAAAAGGGGCCGGACCGCATATCGCCCTTCTTCCTTCCGGCTTGTATCGCCAACCTCGCCGCCGGTCAGGTATCAATCAAGTTCGGCTTCAAAGGCCCCAACCTGGCCAACTGCACCGCCTGCGCCACCGGTACCCACGCCATCGGCGACTCGACACGCATCATCCAGCGCGGCGAGGCCGACATCATGCTCGCCGGCGGCGCCGAATATCCCATCACGCCGCTGGGCGTGGCCGGCTTTACCGCCATGCGCGCTCTTTCCACGCTCAACGACCAGCCCAAAAAGGCCTCCCGGCCTTTTGACAAAGGCCGGGACGGCTTCGTCATCGCCGAGGGGTCTGCGGTACTAGTCCTGGAATCCCTGGAACACGCCCACAACCGGGGGGCCAGGATCTACGCCGAGATCGCCGGCTACGGCTTCACCGGCGACGCCTTCCACATGACCGCCCCGGATCCCGAAGCAGACGGCGCCTACCGGGCCATGAAAATGGCCGTGGCCGACGCCCAAATCAAACCCGAAGACATCGTGTACATCAACGCCCACGGCACTTCGACGGAACTCAACGACAAGCTGGAGACCCTCGCCATCAAGCGTTTATTCGGAGAACATGCCTACCGCTTAGCGATCAGCTCGACCAAGTCCATGACCGGCCACATGCTCGGCGCCACTGGCAGCGCCGAGGCCGCCTACACCGCCCTGGCCATCACCCACTCCTTCATCCCGCCGACCATCAATTATGAAACCCCAGACGAAGAATGCGACTTGAACTACACCCCCAACCAGGGCATCAGCCGGGACATCCCCTACGCCCTGTCCAATTCCTTCGGGTTCGGCGGCACCAACGCATCCCTGCTCTTGAAAAAATTCAGCGAATAAACATGGGGAGAGGCCTGGGGCCTCTCCCTTTTTTCTTACCCGCGAGGAATCCATCCATGAAAAAAGTCATTCGTTCCCTTATTTTTCTTCTGTTCTTGAACAACGCACTGGCGACCGTCGAAACCCTGGGCTTCCCCCCGGGAGTCCCGGTCATCGTCATGACCCATCCTACTCTCTTCCAGGTTCAGAACATAGTGGAATTGTACGAAAAAAACATCATGCCGTTGAAATCACTTGTGCTGCTGGGGATCTACCACGAGGATGAACTCGCCAATGGCGAGGAAGCCAAAGCTTACCAGGAAGCCTTCACTTACGTGCAGCAGAATCGGCTCACCTGGGTTCAATTCCGAAAAATAACGGGCCGGGTGGATGCCAAAGACCTGTTCCAGGAAAACCTCTGGACTGCTCAATTCAAGGAGATCTTCAGCGCGGCCAGCGGCATCCTTTTCACCGGGGGCATGGATATTCCTCCAACGCTGTATAACCAGGGGATCAGCTTGCTTTCCGAACCCACGACGCCAACGCGCTCCTTTTACGAGATCTCTTTCCTTTTTCACCTGCTGGGCGGCAGCAAGAACCCGGCCTTCATCCCGTTCCTGGCCGGGCGCAGGGATTTCCCCCTGCTGGCCATCTGCCTGGGGGCCCAGAGCCTGAACGTGGCCGCCGGCGGCAGCCTGATCCAGGACATCCCCAGCGAAGTGTACGGCCAAAAGACGGTGGAAGAAGTCCTGGCAGCAGATCCCGACCGGGTACATTCGGGAATCTATCTGGGAAAGCTCTTCCCGAACGATACGGAACTGATGATGACGTTCCATCGTATCCGCTTGGGTGCAGACAGCGTTTTTGTGCGCGAGATGGGATTTTCAAGAGGTGACCGTCCCTTCGTGGCCACGGCCCACCACCAGGCGATCGCTGAACTGGGTGCAAATTTGCATGTGACTGCCACTTCACTGGACGGAAAAATCGTGGAAGCCGTTGAACACCGCCTCTTTGCCAATGTCCTGGGCATCCAATTTCATCCCGAACGCCACACCCTCTACCGCAAAGGCCTTTTCCAGCGCCGCAAGACCGGAGCCCCCCTGGACTTCAATCCCCTGGCCTTCCTGCGGGCAAACCCGCCCACGCTCGCCTTCCACCATGCGATCTGGAAATGGTTCAGCGAACAGGTCAACGCTGAAAAACGTTGAACGATCATGACACGTGAACCTGACGCGTGACGAGTAATAAGATAAGAATAATAGACCTTATCAAAATCCCCCCTTGTCCCCCCTTGAGTAAGGGGGGAATCTGGGTCGAATAATCCGTAGGGGCGTATAACCATACGCCCCAATAGTTCGAAACCAATGCCTTGATACCAAGGGCGAATATTTATTCGCCCCTACAGATTCTTTGCCTTGGGCGCGGGAACCACGCCCCTATAACGGATATTTGCTTTCGATATAATCCTTGAGGTGCCTGATCTGGTAATCCTTGTCCTTTAACATGGCCTTGATGATATCTCCAATGGACACCATGCCCACAACCTTGTCCTGTTCATTGACCACCGGGATGTGGCGGATATGGTTCTGGGTCATGGCCCCCATCAGATTGTTGATGTCATCTTCGGCTCGTGCCACCAGCAGCTTGGCGCGCGGAGTCATAACGTCGCGGATGGCCAGCCCCTTGACATTGGCCTGGTTGCGGTAACAGTTGCGCATGATATCTCTTTCGGAAACGATGCCCTGGATGTTTTCCTGGCTGTCGATCACCATCAGGGCACCAATATTTTTTTCATCCATATTTTGCAAGGCATCGTTGACAATGGCGTCAATGTGAACTGAAAATACCACGCTGGTCTTGTTTTCGAGAATCTTTCCAACCTTCATCCTAACCTCCTCAGCATCAATTCATTGCCTAATGCAAAAACATACCGTTTTCGTTAAAAATAATCAAGCCCGACAAAAAAAGAAGTTAAAGAGTTCATGAGTTAAAGGGTTGATGGGTTAGAAACAATCAGTCGATTCAATTGGCGTTTTCCCCCAATTCTTAACTCTTCAACCCTTCAACTCTTTAACCTTGAAAATTTCATCCGCTATTTTTCTCCGGCCAATGCATGCCGGACACCCTCTTCTCTCACCTCTTGACGAAATAGTTTAAACTGCTACAATAAAATCCAAACTAAAACGAGGTGATTTCATGAATAAATTAAGTTCGCAGGAATTAATGGATATCGAGCATCAGTACAGCGCCCACAACTACCACCCCCTGGAAGTGGTTATCGCCAAAGCCGAAGGCATTTGGGTAGAAGACCCTGAAGGCAAGCGCTACATCGACATGTTGTCGGCCTATTCGGCCGTCAACCAGGGCCACCGCCATCCGGCCATCATTAAGGCCCTGAAAGACCAGGCCGACATCCTGACCCTGACATCGCGGGCCTTTTTCAACGACCGCTGGCCCATTTTCGCCAAGAAACTGTCCGAGTTGACTGGCAAAGAGATGATCCTGCCAATGAACACCGGAGCCGAGGCCGTGGAGACGGCCATAAAAACCATGCGCAAGTGGGGTTACCTGGTCAAGAAAGTGGACGCCGATAAGGCCGAAATCATCGTTTTTAGCGATAATTTTCACGGCCGCACCACCACAATCGTCTCCTTTTCCACCGATCCGCTTGCCAAAGACAACTATGGTCCTTTTACCCCCGGATTTAAGATTGTCCCTTACAACGACCTGAAAGCCGTGGAAAAAGCGGTCAATAATAACACTGTCGGCATCATGGTCGAACCCATTCAGGGCGAAGCCGGCGTAGTGGTTCCAGACGACGGCTACCTGAAAGGCTTGAGCGCGATTGCTGGAAAAAACAACATCCTGCTGGCCGTGGACGAGATCCAAACCGGCTTTTGCCGCACCGGCAAGCTATTCGCCTACCAACACGAAGATATCGATCCCGACATCATCATCATGGGCAAGGCCCTGGGTGGCGGGGTATTCCCGGTCAGCGCCGTGGCCGCCAACCAGGATGTGCTGGGGGTCTTCAAACCCGGCAGCCACGGATCCACTTTCGGCGGCAATCCCCTGGGCTGTGCCGTGGCCATGGCCTCGATCGACGTGCTGCTGGATGAAAAGTTGGCCGAGCGCGCCACTGAGATGGGCAGCTATTTCATGAGCCAATTAAAAGATCTTCAGAAAAAAACGACAAAAATTAAGCTCGTGCGCGGCAAAGGGCTGCTGATCGGCGTGGTTCTGCACGAATCGGCAGGCAAGGCCCGCCAGTACACCACCGCTTTGAAAGCAAAGGGCCTGCTCTGCAAGGAGACCCACGACTGGATCATCCGCTTTGCACCGCCCCTGGTCATCACAAAAGCCGACATCGATGCCGCCATGGAGAAGATCAGAGAAGTCCTGGGCTAAATGATCGTCTTTCGCGCCGACCTCGCACCGCAATCCGGCCTGCAGGCCTTGCGCCGTTGCGCCTGGCTGGCAGCTCTCCTGAAAAAAAACACCCCGGTGCTGATCTTCAGCAGCAAAGACAAGAAAACGGCTAAATTTCTGGCTGAAAAAAACATTCCTGGGCAACTGGGTGCAGATCCGGGCACCATGGATCTGACCGGGATCACGGCCATAATCTTCGACCTGCCCCATTTTTCCACTCCGGACAGCACCCTGATGGAGAAAGCGAAGAAGGCCGGGGTAAAAACCATGCAGATCGTTAATGCCGGCAGCGCCTGTCAGCCAGTTGACCTCCTTTTGCAGCCTCTGACTGAAGAAAAAAACCAGGCTGAGGCCGGACCGATCGTCATTTCTGGCCCGGCATATGCCCTGCTGCATCACAAGTTCCGCCATTTCCATGAAGCCAAGAGAAAATACCGCAAAAACATAAAAAATATCTTTGTTAATTTGGGCGACCATCTCTCCTACCGCGACCTGCGCCGCATCGTCGATACCCTGCACCGCCTGCACTTCAAAATGAAGATCGCTCCTGGATTGAGCCTGAAAAAAGCCGACAAGCGCAACCTGATGAAAATTTATCCCGGCATCCATTTTTGCGGCAAGAGCGAGAGCCCGGCCCGCGCCTATTTCGAGGCCGACCTGACCCTGGTCCCCGCCGGCGACGAGATTTTGGAAGCCGCCGCCGCGGGCACGCCGGCGCTGTATTTTTGTCAGGAGCCCGGCCAGGCAGTTGCGGCAGCCGCCTGGGCCGAACACCAGGCCGGCCTTACGTTCGGCAAATTGGAAACCCTGACCAGCGATTCATTCCGGGATATGCTCGCCCAGCTCACCCAGGAGCGCCGCGAGCAGATGGGAGCTTCAGGCAAGAACCTGGTTGACGGTTTGGGAGTCCACAGATTTTTGAAGATTTTGAAAGAAACCGGGATAATCGAATAAGGTGACGCATCCGTAGGGGCGAATAAATATTCGCCCTATAAGATCAAATTATTGCATTAACATCGGGGGCGAATAAATATTCGCTCCTGATTGATTTCGCCTAATCCGATCTTCATGGGGCGTATGTTTATACGCCCCTACAGATTCTTGCTGGATTTTCTTCATCCTCCAGCCATGATATAGGATTATCCTGAATGTATTTTCTAACTTGGTGCAATTCCTTTTCATTGCTGATGATATGCTCATAATAATTGCGCTGCCAGACCGCATATATCTCGGTGTTTTTTCTAAACCATTGGCTGATGCCTATCTTAAAACCGCGGACAATGGATCCAACGGTCTTCGATGGGGATCGCAACAATGGTTCGTCTGCTGTATTATTTTGCAGGGGCGAATAAATATTCGCCCCAAAAATCGTTACAGTATCAGCACCAGCCCGGTGGCAATGCCGATCATCAGCAATATCGGGATGGCCATGTAGCGGTAAACGTCGAGCAAGGAAGCCCCGAAATACTCGTTGGTCAGCACCAGGCAGAGGTGGAGCGGCGAGACCAGGATGCCGGCGAATCCGACCACGTAAATGTACAGCGACAGGTAAAAGTAATTGGGCAGATGCTGAATAAGGGGCAGAAGCACCGGGAAGGCGATGGCGATGTAGGCCGTGTTCACCCCGGTCAAAAAAGCCACGGTGAAGGAAACCATGAAAATGAAAGCCACTGCCAGGCCCAGAGAGATGTCCATAGTCTTGAGCGTGTCAAAAGCTGACGAAATCTGAATGACTCGTTGAAAGACAATAACGGCGGCGATGACCAGCAGGCTGCGGATCGTGGATTTCCCGAAAATAACGGCGCCTATCTCTTTCGCACCGACTTTCTTCCATATGCTTAAAATTGCGGCGACCAGCAGCAGCGCCCAATGCAGCGGCAGCGGCAGCAGCGGCGGGACCTTCACGAAGAAAAGCAGGACCACAGCCAGGATCGGCCAGGTTCCGGAAAAGAAGTCGCGCACCGTGGCGTGGATGCCGTTGCTCGCACCCGGGTATTCCCGTTGAATCCCGTGGCGGCGGAAATACCAGAAGGAGACGGCCAGGCCGGTGCTGATGTGCAGGATCGAGAAGGGTAGTTGGAACAAAATGATCCGGCGCATTGGTAGGCGCGACAAGGTCTGGAAAAGCAGCAGTCCGGCATAGAGCGGCCAGATCAGTTCCCAGTCATGACGGAACCAGAAGTTGAGGAAAGCGTTGAAAGCCGGCTTCAGCTTCATTTTATCGGTGGAAACCTGGACCAGCGGCGCCGAGAGCAGCGCCCCTCCCGGCATGGGCAGAAAGCCGATAATGGCCGGAGAGACCATGGCCACCAGGCGCTTGTCGCGGATCATGGTGTTGAGCGAATCGATCAGGCGGTCGTACATGCGCCGGCTTTTCTGCACGGCGCCGATATATTGCACCAGGATGATGATCAGGAACAACTCCAGGGTCTGGGGATCACTTACTCCCGCCCAGGCGCTCTCGCCGGCCTTGAGCAGCTTGACTCCGAACAGGGCCACGGTGAGCAGGGTGATGGCAAAAACGGCCAGGGAGAGTTCAACCTTCCAACGCAGAAGCAGGATCAGCAGGACGACCAGCAGCAGGAATTTGGCGGCTAGGATCAACTTTTCACTCCCAGGGGAAATCCGATTATAGAGGAAAGCACGTTAAATGGCAAACCGCATGGTTGATTTCATTCTAGTCCATTTCCTGGAACCAGCCGTTCTCCAGGCCCAGTTTCAGGGCCTCGTCCCTGACCAGCCGGTATTCTTCGGGTTGCAGGCGGCGGTTCAAGGGCGTGCAGCCGGCGGCACGGTGAGCCGGAAAATACTGGCTCATCAGGCTGAGCCAGGCCTCTTTGAAATCGTTGGCGGCAATGGTTCGCAACACTTCCAGGGAATTCTCCGTGCTGCCGGGGATGATCAGGTGGCGGATCACTGTGCCGCGCACAGCCACTTCATTATGGTCCAGCTGCAGCGGCCCGGTCTGCCGGAACATTTCGGTAATGGCAGCCGCGGCATACTCGAAATAATCTCCGGCGCCCGACAGCTCTAACGCCAGCAGTCGCGAGCTTTCGCTGGGACCGTACTTCAAGTCGGGCAAGTAGATATCCACGACACCTTCCAACTGGGCGATCACCTCGGCCCTATCATAGCCGCTGGTGTTGTAGACCAACGGGATATCGAGTCCCTTGGCGCGGGCGATCTCCAGGGCGCCCATGATGTGATGAAGGTAAGGCGTCGGCGACACCAGGTTGATATTGTGACTGCCCCGCTTTTGCAGCGATAAAAAAATTCCTGCCAGCTGCTCGACCTGATAAAACTCACCGTGAAAGAGCTGCGAGATAGGGTAATTCTGGCAGAACAGGCAGCTCAATGTACAGCCGGAAAAAAACACCGTGCCCGAGCCCCGGCAGCCGGAAATCGGCGGCTCTTCGCCGAAATGGAGGTTGTGAGAGGCGATCTTGACTTCCCGGCCCGCCCGGCAGACGCCGGAATGATTGTTTTGACGATTGGCGCCGCATTGGCGCGGACAGAGTCGGCAGTTATTGAAACGATCCGCAAAAAACTCTCGCTTCAAGCGCCAATCGGCCGCGGACAGTTCAAGGTAAAAGGGAGGGCTCAGCCGTTCCACTCGAAATCTTTGCCCAGGAACAATTGGCGGGTCTTTTCCTCCTGCACTATCTGGGCCGGAGTACCGGAACTCAGGATATGTCCCTTGTGGATGATATAGGCCAGGTCGGTGATGTAAAAAGTGTCCTTGACATTATGGTCGGTGATAATAATGCCGATGCCCCTGGCCTTGAGCTTCATAATGATCGTCTGGATATCCATAATGGTGATGGGATCGATGCCGGTGAACGGTTCGTCCATGAACAGGAAGCGCGGCGCCATGATCATGGAACGGGCGATCTCCAGGCGCCTTTTCTCCCCGCCCGACAACTGGTGGGCCGGTGAGTCCTTGACCGCCAGCAGGCCGAAATCAGCCAGCAAGTCCATGGTTTTCTGCCGGGCCTCGTCAGCGGGGCTATGCATCTCCAGCATCATGAACAGGTTGTTGAAAACCGTGGTTTTCATGAAAACCGAATGCTGCTGGGGAAGGTAGATCAGCCCCTTCTGCGAGCGCTCGTAAGAAGGGATGCCGTTGACGTTCTCGCCATTGAGTTCAACGCTGCCGCTGTCGGGCTTGACGATGCCGGCCATCATCAGGAAGGTGGTGGTCTTGCCCGCACCGTTGCGCCCCAGCAGGGCAGTGATCTTCCCGGACTTGAATTCAAGGTTGATGCCGTCGACCACGGGAACGCGGTTGTATATCTTGGTCAGGTCGCGGGTCAGCAGCAGGTCCATCACAATCCGAGTTCAGCGGAAATTTTTTGCATGGCGCCCAGACAAAGCATCAGAAATTCGTCCAGGGTCATTGCCAATTTGACGCAGCCAGCCATCTGCTCACGCGAAGCCCCCTTGGCAAAGGTTTTCTCCTTGAAGCGCTTTTTCAGGAAAGGCAGATCCAGGCTTTGCAGTTTCTTCTCCGGATGCATCAGGGCGCAGGCAATGATGAAACCGCTGGCCGGATCGATAGTCAGCAGGGAGAAATCCATTTTGGAGCTGGGCTCGACCCGCATATTGTGGGACTTGATGGCATGAATGATTTCCTCCGGCAAGACATAGGCGGCCAGCATCTCAGCGGTTTTTTCTGTGTGTTCGGCCGGGTTTTGAACCGTGTATTCGTAATCCAGGTCGTGCAGCAGTCCGGCCAACGCCCATGGCTCCGGGTCCAGGCCGAAATGCAGGGCAAAATCCTTCATGCAGGCCTCAACAGCCAGGCAGTGCTTGACCAGGTTGCGGTTTTTCAGGTGCTGCTGAAGCAATTCCAATGCTTGCTCGCGTGTCATGGAAATCTCCTATAAAAACAGAATTATATGATGCCGAACCCGATTATGCAAGAGAGTTCCGGATTGTTTCATCAGGATGCTTGTGATAAAATATTATTTATTGAACAACAATTGAGAAGTTCGGCAAGGAGGAAAGCATGATCCAAGAAAAAGCAAAGGTTCCAGTTAAGGAAAAGGAACCGGAAAAAAATTCCAGGAAATTCTATTATGTCATCGGCGCCCTGGCTCTGGTGATAATCGTACTGGCTTTTTTCATCTTCAAGGGGCCGGCAGGCCCTCAGCTCTCACCAAAAATGAAGCAGATGCAAGAGACAGTGCAGCAGATCCAGCAGTTGGAATCAAGCATCCAGGAAAAGCAGAACGAAGTTTTCGATATTTTAAGCGACTTCAAAACAAAGACCGGCGAAGACCTTCCCGAAGTCAACATCATGAACCTCTCTCCCGAGCAAAAAAAAGTCCTGGAAGAAAAGATAAAAAATGAGAAAGACGTCTCCATCAAATCACTTCTCCAGGATATCCTGGACAAGAACAACGATATACATAACCTGAACGCCAGGGTACAGGAACTGGAAACGCTGCTGCCCAAGCCGCACATGGTCGAAAAGGGAGAGAACCATTACCAGATCGCCATGAATTTCCTGCTCAATGAAAAAGGCGTGGATAAAGCCCGGGCCATGGAACTGGTGGAAAGGACCCTGCTCTTCGAGCCGATCGTTCCCGGTTTCAAGATCTGGAACTTCTATGCCGAAGACGAATACGGCACCTTCATCACTCAGGGCAGCGCCCCCATCTCCCCCAACCAGATCCAGAGAAAAGTGAAAAAAGAGCTGGTCGACGCCAAGGACAAAGCCATCGCCGAAAAAGATCAATTGCAAAGCGATATCACTGAAATGGAACTCCGGCGCAGCGAGTTGATCTCCCAGTTGGACCTGCTCAACCAGGAAAAACAAAACATGCTGGGTAAAATGAGCAATCTCAACGATCAGAACCAG
Organism: Candidatus Aminicenantota bacterium; assembly: GCA_022865785.1. Lineage (GTDB taxonomy): Bacteria > Acidobacteriota > Aminicenantia > UBA2199 > UBA2199 > UBA2199. The sequence continues at coordinate 13,338 of JALHTJ010000127.1, read as the reverse complement.
GAAATGCAGGCCACCTTCAATTCGGTCTATTTTGCCATGGACCGGCGCAAAAACCTGACGAAAAACGGCATCATCAAGGGTGGCTTCCTGCGTTCCACCAAGCTGCAGAAAGTCGACATCGCCAGGTTCGACCGTTCGCTGGACCTGCGCGGTGACCCAAAGATCACCGCCACCGCGGCCGATTTCCAGCTCAGCAAGATCAAGGATATAACCATTTATCCAAGCTATTTCAAACGGGACAGGGATTATAAAGTCGAATTTAACGAAGTCGGCCAGAGCGTGACTATCACCATTCTGGACATTAAAAAATTCATGAGCGAAAAGATCGCCATCGCCATCGAATAAGGCAATCAGGTTCGCGGGGCGCGCCGGCAAACGCGCCCCGTTTTTTTAAAGCCGGAGTCAAAAGCCAATGATCGGGAAAGTGCAGGCCATTGCCAAGGGCGGTTGTGGCATCATTCACGAATCAGAAAAAACCATATTCATCCCCGGTGTCATCGCCGGAGAAACCGTGGAATATGCCGCCTTAAACCGGCGGCAATCGGTCTGGCGGGGAAAACTGCTGCGGGTGATCGAAGCTTCGCCCCGACGGGTCGAACCGCCCTGCCCCCACTATCATGAATGCGGCGGCTGCAACCTGCAGCACATGAGCTATGATGAGCAACTGCGCAGCAAAAGCGAAATACTGCTGGGTAACCTGAAGAAAATCGCCGGCTTTGTTTTTCCCGGCCCGCTGGACATTTTGTCTTCCCGGCCCTGGCGTTATCGCAGCAAGAGCGAATTCCAGGTTCGTGACGGTGTGGGCGGATTTTTTAAAAAAGAATCGCAACAGGTGATCCCCATCCGGCAGTGCCTGCTGGTACCGGAGGCGGTGGAAGCCCATTTTCTCACCCAGCGCCAAGCTTTCAGCAAATATGCCAACGCCCAGCTGCGGGTCATCAGCAACGGCCGGGATCTCGCCGCCCGGCTGGCTTCTCCAGGCGAGTCGAACGCTTGGTTCAGTTGCGAGCGTTCGGTCCGCTTCGAAGTTGGCGCTTACGCCTATCAGATCTCCCCTGATAACTTTATCCAAGCCAACCTTTTCCAGCTGCTGCCCATGCTGGATCTTATTGAAAAAAACCTGGACGGCATGAATGCGGATACGGCCGCCGATCTCTTCTGCGGCTGCGGCTTTTTCACCCTGCCGCTGGCCCGCCGCTGCCAAAGCGTGCTGGCCCTTGAAAACGATTCGCAAAACCTGGCGGCCCTGCGCGCCAACCTGGAACTGAACCGGGCCGGTAACGTCCGCATCCTCCAGGCCGACGTGTTTCAGGCCGACCTGCCGCCGGCCGGGCTATACGTAGCCGATCCCCCCCGCGGGGGGCTATCAACCAGGATCATCGCCGCCATGGCCGCAAGCGGTGCTGAAACAATTATTTATTTTTCCTGCGATTCGGCCACTTGGGCCCGTGACCTGCGGCTGTTCTCCGCCCATGGCTTCAAACTGCAGGAATTGCGGCTGCTCGACAATTTTCCCCAGACCGACCATTTTGAAATTTTTTCTATCCTGAAAAAGAAATGAGTTGATGCGGCTGCAGGAATTATTTCAAAAAAAGCAACCCATATATCTTTTCAGGTGACATGCGGTTTTTTTTAGCGATATCGCTTAAGGTTTCGCTCAAAGCATTGAGTTGCAAGCCCTTGGCCCCGGCATTGCGCAAAACCCGTTGCTCGGAAATCCCCGACAAGGCGCAAAGAACGGCCAGCGAAAGTTTATCGGCGTCGGCAACGGGCGGGGTGAGAGTCACCAAGGCCGAGCCGCTCTTGAATGCTCCGCGCCAACCGCTGAGCCATTGGTAAGGCAGCCACTCGCCTATGACTCCAATCAGGACCAGCACGGTCAGCAGTGCCGCGGCGAAGAGTTCGCGAAACGCAGCCATGCCCTTGAAAACCCTTCCAAATTGCTCTTTTTTCAGCCGGCAATAGGCTGTCAAGACGCGCCAATTGTATAGCAAGTGGATCGAGGCGCTGATAAGCAAAACAAAAACGAAAACCGTATGCACCCCCTCCCACTGCTTCTTGTTCAACCCCAGCGCCGTCCAGGCGGTCCAAGCTGCCAGACTGCCTTCGGGGCGCAGGAATAAAATGAGGCCCGACAGGACACTTAAAAAAAATGAAAAGGCCAGCCAAAAAGCGGTAAAAGCGCGGAAACGGAAAGCATTTGCTTTTGTAATCATGAAATATCCTTGTTTTTTTTAGTTCAAAAAGAAAATGAATTGTAACAGATGCAGTAGAATGGTTAAAGAGTCAAATGGTTCAAGAGTTGTAAAGTTCAAAATAGTTTGGCAGAACTCGGTTGATTGCGGCTAACTCCTTAATCCTTGAACTATTGAACTTTCAACAAGACAATTTTTTATTTTTTGTCAAAACGCCAAAGTTATGCTATTTTAAAATCATGAAGAAAAGCATTATTTTCATGCTAATAGTTTTTTGGGCCGGCTGGCTGCTGGCGACTGATGAAAACCTCAACTGCTTCACCATTGTGACCGGAAAGGACGCCACGGCCGACGGTTCGGTGCTTTTGGCCCACAATGAAGACAACCGTGGCCGGCTATTGGTCAACATCTACAAAGTCCCGGCCCGGGAACACCGGCGTGATAGTGTCTTCACCTTGAAAAGCGGCACTGTACTTCCCCAAACTGCTAACGTTCCCGGTCTGTTGTGGCTGGAGATCCCGGAAAGCGATTTTGCCGATACCTACGTCAGCGAATACGGGGTAGCCGTGACCTCCAATGCCTGCTTATCGCGCGAAGACAAGCCCGAACTGTTTGCAGGCGGCATCGGCTTCAGCCTGAGGCGTCTTGTCGCCGAACGGGCGCATACGGCCCGTGAAGGGGTACGCATTGCCGGCGAATTGATCTCCCAGCACGGGTACAATTCCTCGGGACGGACCTACATCATCGCCGATGCCCGCGAAGGTTGGCTTTTACACGCGGTCAACGGCAGACACTGGGTCGCCAAACGTGTTCCTGACAACGAAGTGGCGGTCATCGCCAATCGCTACACCATTACTGCCGTGGACCTGAAAGATCGCGAGAATTTCCAGGGCGCAGCGGACATCATTGAATACGCCGTGGGCCGGGGTTGGTTCAATCCGCAAAAGGACGGCGAATTCAATTTCGCCAGGGTCTATTCAAATCCAAACAATTTCACCGACATAAAGAACGTTTTGCGGCAATGGCAGGGTACCAATTTGCTGGCCGCCAAAGCACTCAAACTGGAAGACCCATTGCCATTTTCATTCAAACCCCGGCGCCGTATCCGCCTGAACGACCTTTTCCGGGTATTGCGCGACCATTATGAAGGAAGTAAGTACGATAGCAGCAACCATTATAAAAATGGCTCGCCCAACTCCAGCAACAACCGCACTATCTGCACTGAAACCACCCAATACTCCTTTGTTGCCCAAATACGAGGCTGGATGCCCGTCGAGATTTCCAGCCTGATCTGGATATCCCTGCGCCGCCCGGACAGCAACGCCTTTTCGCCCTGGTATGTATCCATGGGCGCAGCTCCTGACGGTTACAGCCGGGAAAACGCCGACAGCGCGCTAAAAAACCACTTCTCACCACTTCCAGCTCTGGCTCTTGAAGATGCCGGCCACGCCTTCAACACATATGCCAAAATTTCCGACGTGGTCGACAGGCAATACAAAGTCCGGATCGAAAAAACACAGAAAGTTTGGCGCAACTTTGAGGATTTTTTATTCGGCGATGTGAAAAACCACGAAAAAGAATTTATTTTCCTTTTAAAAGGCAACAAACCCGTGGCCCGGAAGATCATCGACAATTACATTCACGGGCTGGAATACCGAAAATGGTTTCTGGCTTCGGAATTGTTAAAAGAATTCCGCAAGTGATCTCGGCCGCAGCGGACCGGGCAAGAACGACCACGACCCTTATGCCAACCGGCGCTTGACCGGCGGCACAAATTTTTTCAGTAGCAGCGAAAGAGTCACCACTTTGACCTAGCTCACGATGCCTGCGGACAGATTTCTTTTATACAAGCAAAGAACCGTTTTTTCCGCAAAAAAAGTGAAATTAAGACGAGTTTTCAGCCACAGCGCCGCAACGGGACATTGACAGACCCGCGCTTCCAGCATAAAATGCAGGTTCCGGCAAAATATCCGTAAAATAAAATGGGACACGACCAATGAAAAAAGCGAAAAGTTCGAAAACCGTGATCATGGCCGCTTTCATCGCCAACCTGTTCATCGCCCTGGTCAAATTCGCGGTGGCTTGGCTCAGCGCTTCGTCGGCAATGTTGGCCGAAGCGATTCATTCCACGGCCGATACCCTGAACCAAGTACTGCTGTTCATCGGCATCAAAAAAGCCGCCAGGAAAGCCGACGAGCTCCATTCCTTCGGATTTTCCGGTGAAGCCTATTTCTGGTCCTTTATCGTAGCCATCATCCTGTTCACCAGCGGCGCCATATTCTCCATCTACGAAGGCGTGCAGAAATTGCGCCACCCGGCTCCCGTGGCCCATATCCCGGTTGCCCTGATCGTCCTGGGTGTGGCCATCATCGCCGAAGCGGTTTCCCTGCGAGTCGCTTTTAAAAAGATCAACATCGAACGCGGCAAGACCGGACTGATCCCCTACCTGCGCAATTCAAAAAAAGCGGAATTGATCGTGGTATTCCTGGAAGACACCGCCGCGCTCATCGGCCTGGCCATCGCCATGACCGCCCTTTTGCTTGAGCATTTTACCGGCATTCTTTTTTTCGACGGCCTGGCTTCAGTCCTGATCGGCTTGCTTCTGGCGGTCACGGCGCTGTTCATGGGCAATGAAACCAAGTCGCTGATCATCGGTGAAAGCGCCGATCCGGACCTGCTACGCAAAATCCGCCTCTTGCTGCTTAAAGAAGACAGCATCAGCCGCGTGATCCATATCCGCTCCCTGCACCTGGGCGCCGACGACATCCTGCTTGCCATCAAGGCAGAATTCAATCCGCGTTTGAATTCCAAGCAAATCTGCAATCTGATAAACGGCATTGAGGCAGACATACGCGGCCATTACCCAGGGGTCAACAAGATATTTATCGAGCCTGATATTTTCCGAAAAACCTGAAGCTTTACCCCTTGCGGGTCATGCCCTTGGCCATCCACCTGCGGGCCAGGACCAGGGCAATGGGCGAGGCCATGGCGATCACGGCATAAAGCAGCCACATGGTCCCGGTGCGCATCGGCAGACCCAACTCGGGCTTGGGGCAGTAACGGGCAATGACATACCCCGAATACATCGCGGTGATCATCTTGGTCAAAAACCAAGGAAACTGGCCAATGCCCATATACAATCCGGTTTTGCCTTCCGGGGCGATCTCGGCCACCCACTGCAGGAAGCGGGGCTGCCACATAGCTTCGCCCACCGACATCAGTAGGATGTACAAAAGGAACAGGTAGACATTGGGGCCGATGGCCAGTAAAAAAGTGGGCAGGGCCATGACAAAGGTCCCGGCGATCATCATCTTGTACACATTGCTGCGCGCGGTCAGGGCGGCGATAAGCGGGGAAAGGACGAAGATCAGGATGGGGTTGATGTTGGAGAAGATCTCGAAATTGCGGCTGACACCGGTACCGGCGAAAGCGCGGTCCAGGTAGTAGGGAATGGTCAGCCAGTTATGGGCGAACAAGGTCTGCACCGGAATGAGGATGAAGATGAAAAACACGAAACGGCCGTCGCGGAAAGGATGTTCGGGACGCCGACGCAAGAATTCCCATCCGGCTCCCAGGACGGCAAAAGCCAGAAGCGGCCACAGGAACACCCCGGGCAGCGAGACCTTGCCGGAGCGGGACAGAACCAGCAGCACCAGGGCCGCCAGGGACAGGGCGATCCAGGCCAGGAAGGCCAGCAGCGGAACTTGCGCCGTGATCTTTTTTTTATTGGCGGCGGCCCTAGCGTCAGCGGCCTGGTTTTGCTCCGCCGTGTTCATCTGCCGCGTTTCACGGCCGACCTGATCCAGGGCCCGGCGGTCGGTCTTGCGGGTGATGATCAGCAGGGTCAGCAGCGAACCGAAAAGGGTGATCCCGGCATAAATCCAAAATACCGCGGTTAGGCCGTTGGGCGGGAATTTCAGCACAAAAGCGTGCCGGGTATTGGCCGAAACAAATCCCGAAAAGAAAGCTCCCAGGTTCATCAGTCCGTAGATTACCGCGTAGCCGATGGCGGCGGTCTGCGGGTTGGTGTACCGTTTTACCCCGGCATAGGCCGCCGGCATATATATACCATAAGCAGACACCATTAAAAGCAGGCCGGCGGCCATGAGAAAAAACATGGGTGAACCAAGGCCGCTGCCTAAGGAAAGCGTGCCGGAAAGGGCCACCAGCACCCGGCCCAGCATCATCACCGCCAGCGACAGGGCCAACGAGACACGCACGCCGATCTTGTCGGACACGCCGCCAAACAGCAGCATGGCAAAGGTGATACCGCCGGTGACGCCGCCGTAAACCCAGCCCGAATGGATATCGTTCAAGGAAACGTTTTCAGAACAGAATTTGCCCAGGATGGTCAGGATGCCGAAATAGACCAGACCTTCAAATACGTAGGGGATGTTGATCCCCCACAATGCCCTGGGCGCTTTGAAAAAAGCAGCGAAGGTCTGAGCGAGTTCCCGCAACGATTTATTGATTGCGGCGGCGAGGCCTGAAGATTGGTTTTCAGTCATGGTGGCGCTCCCCTTTCCTTTTCAGAATATAGAGATAAAAAATGATTCCCGCCATTCCAAACGCCTGAACTGCGACCATCAAGCGGTGCTGCAGCAGGTCGACCGGAAACGGTCGAATGAACTCGATCAGTAAAACCGAAACAAGAAATGCGACCGTGGCAAAAAACACTTTCAGCCTGAGCATGTCTTTCCGGTTAAGAACGATCAAGGCGCTCCAGCCCATAGCTGTGAAAAACACCAGACAGGCGCTGGTCATGCCCGGGGAATTCACGGCATCATGATACAAAAACAGGAAAAAGGCCAGCGCCAGCAAGGCAAAAAGCACGGGAAATATCAGTACCGCTATTTTCTTCATTGTGAAGAACATGATAGAAAAAAACCGGTTCACTGTCAACCGCTTACCGCTTCAATTCTTTTTTTCGCACCTTTTTTAAATGGGCAGCTTGCTTGTTTACTTTTCCCTTGCATTCGCCTATAATTTTCACGGAGGCAACAGTGGAAACTTTGCAAGTTCTAAATAAATTCAACGGCTGCAGCCTGGACAATTACCCGCAGATCCAGCACAACAACCTGTTCAAAAGGATCAGGGACAACTTCCACTTTGAACTGTTTCTCAAAGGCAGCAACATGCTGTTTTCCCCATTTTATACCCAATTGCGCGGTGAATCATTTCCGGAATTGACCGGCTTTTTATCCCAAAACGAAGAATTCCTGGATAGCCTGAAGGATTTCATCGTCAATTCACTTTTCGTTTACAGCGCTGTAATCGAGGAAAACGCCAACTATTTGATCAACGAGCAGGACATTATCATAGGCCGCCTGATGTACCGTGAGCATAGCAAATTCGAAGTAAAATTCTATTCCCATTACCAGGACGAACTGCAGAATTCTTACAACGACAAGATCTACATCGGCCGCATCTTCATCGACCTGAATAATTTTGAAAAAGATCACCTGGGCCTGAACGAATATTTCCATTCCATTTTGGAACAGAACGCCAAAATTCAGGAAAGGGCCCTGCACAAACTCCGCTATTATGACGATTATAAGAAACCTTACTTGGACGAGATCGCTTATCTGGCCAAAGAAGTCAACTCCGAAGCACTGGAGCGGATCAAGCTTTTCCCCAAAAGCAACTTTAAAAACGCCTCGACCATCGCCCTGATCGAAAGCATCGACAACCTGCTGCATATCCAGAACCTGATGCTCGAGCTGAAGGACTTCACATTGGAGTTCGAAAACAAGCTGCGTCTGGGCGAAGAGACCAATTATGTCAAATACCTGTTCAAATTTTCCAAGGACCTGATCAACGACATCAAATACCTGAGCAAGCTGTACTACCTGATCAGCAACAAAATATCCAAATATTCCATCATCTGATGCTTAAATCTTCGCGCTGGATCAAGGAACAGGCTGAAAGCAACCACTTGCTGGAGCCTTTCGTCGCCACATCGGTCCGCTCCGGCGTTATTTCCTACGGACTCGGCCCCTATGGTTATGACCTGCGACTGGATAGGACCTACCGGCGCCTGGCCGGGCCGCCGGCGCTTATGGACCCCCACAAGGTCAACGAAGCCAATTTCGAGACCTTGAGCGAAGATGTCATCGTCATCCCCCCCGGCCATTTCATCCTGGGCCGAAGCGTGGAGTATTTTCGTATGCCGAAAAAAATCCTGGGGCTGGTATTCGGAAAATCCACCTATGCCCGCTGCGGCGTCCTGGTCAACGTCACCCCCCTGGAGCCGGAATGGTCGGGATACCTGACCATTTCCATCGCCAACTGCGGCACCTGGCCGGCAGCCCTGCACCCCGGCCAAGGCATCGCTCAGGTCATCTTCATCGAAAGTTCCGACCTGCCGATCCTATCCTATAAAGAGCTCGACGGCAAGTACAACAACCAGGACGAAGTCACCGTCGCCAAGATCCAGCAAGGATGAAGGCCTCCGGCCATCATGTTGAAAGAGGCGCTGCAAAAAGGGGCGTTCGTCAAGCACTGCCCCTGTTCCCCGGGCTCTGTTCCCTGCGGCTACTTCAACCTCAACCTGCAGAGCGGCTGCCCTTTCGACTGCAGCTACTGCATTCTGCAAGCCTACCTGGAAGACAAGAGCCAGGCCGTTTTTTTCAGCAACTGGGCCGCCCTGGAAAGGGAATTGCACGAATTCCTGGCCAAGAACCAGGAAGTGCGCATCGGCACAGGCGAGTTGAGCGATTCCCTGGCCTATGAACAAATTCGTCCCAGCGCCGCCCGGGTACTGGAGTTGTTCCAGGGATTTCCCGAAGCGGTTTTCGAATTCAAGACCAAGGCGGTTGCCATCCGGGCCCTGCTGGAGGCCAAGGAGGTCCCGGCCAACATCGTGGTCTCCTGGTCATTGAACCCCGCCCCGCTTATCCGCCGCGAAGAACGACTCACCCCCTCCCTGGCCCGCCGCTTGCAGGCCTTGGCCGCCGTCCAAGAAAAGGGCTTTAAAATCGGCATCCATTTCGACCCGCTCATCCTCTGCACGAATTGGAAAAAAAATTACCGTGAACTCATTCGCCGCCTGGCGACGGTTATCCGGCCGGAGTGTATCGCCTGGTGGAGCCTGGGAGCTTTGCGCTTTCCCCCGGAATTGAAAAAACACATTTTCCGGCACCGGGAATCCCAGCTTTTCTGGGGCGAGCTGATCGAGGGCCAGGACAAAAAATACCGCTATTTCACCCCCCTGCGCCTGGAATTGTTCCGTTTCGTCCGCGACGAGATCCGCACCCGCCTCTCCCGTCATGTTCCCCTTTATTTGTGCATGGAGGACCAGGATACCTGGAAGGAGATCTTCCCGGAACTTCCGGTCGACGAAAAAGAGATTAACCGCTATCTGTATCGATCGGCCATGGAAAAAGGGTAAAAATAAAATGAAGATCGGCTATCCCTGCCTCAACCGCACCATCGGCTGCACGCCGAGCCGCACTTTCCGCCTGCGTTCCTACTCACCGGCGCGTCTGGAGGAAACGGTTCGCCAGAACCTGGAGTGCCTGGGCCGGATCCTGGAGTTCAACCTCGCCAAGGGCCTGCTGTTCTTCCGCATCACCTCCGACCTTGTCCCCTTTGCATCTCATCCGGTCTGTACGTTCCCCTGGCAGGAGGAATTCGCCGGGCGCTTCATTGCTCTTGGCAGCCTGATCCGCCGGAACGGCATGAGGATCTCCATGCATCCCGACCAGTTCACCCTGATCAATTCGCCCGACCCGGATATTTTCAGACGCAGCGCCGCCGAACTGGCCTACCACGCGGCAGTACTGGACCTGCTGGGACTGGACCTGACGGCCCGGATCCAGATCCATGGCGGCGGCGTATATGGCGACAAAAAAGCGAGCCTGGAACGCTTCTGCGCCCGTTTCGAACAATTGGACGAAAAAATCCGCCGCCGCCTGGCGGTGGAGAACGACGATCGCCAATACAGCATTACCGACTGTCTGCAGATCAGCCGGCGTACGGGCATCCCCGTTCTTTTCGATTCCTTTCATCACCAGTTGAACGGCAACGGGGAAGCGCTGGGCACGGCCTGGCGCCAGGCGGCGGCCACCTGGGGAACAAACGACGGTCTGCCCATGATCGACTACAGTTCCCAGAAAAAAGGCGAACGGAAGGGCCGCCATGCCGAAAGCATCGATCTTGAGGATTTTGCCGGATTCATCGCCGCCGGGGAAGGGCTGGATTTCGACATCATGCTCGAGATCAAGGACAAGGAGAGGAGCGCTTTGCGCGCCCGCCGCTTTCTAATTAAAACGAGCCGCATAAAATAAAATTTCAATCCATCGGGAAAAGGGAGGTGCCAATGGCCCATGTGATTGCCCAAGCAGCGTTGGTGATTTTCATTTACATGACACTGGTTTTCGTCCTTGCCCTGATCAAAAAAAACAACGGAGTCGTCGACATCGCCTGGGGTCTGGGTTTCATCCTGGTCAGCCTGGCCGTTTTCCTGCTGCGCGGCGACGGCCAGGCCCGGCAATGGCTGGCCCTGGCTCTGGTTGCGCTCTGGGGCGGCCGCCTGGCCCTGCATATATTCCGCCGCAACCGCGGACGCGAAGAGGATTTCCGCTACGCCGCCTGGCGCCGCCAGTGGGGCAAGCACTTTATAATCCGCAGCTTCTGGCAGATCTTCATGCTGCAGGGACTTCTGCTGCTGCTGGTCAGCGCGCCGCTGCTGCTGATCGTCGGCCAGGCGCAGCCGGCCTTGCATCTCCTGGACGGGCTGGGCCTGCTCATCTGGATGGCAGGCTTTCTATTCGAAACCATCGGCGACCGCCAGCTGGCCGCATTCATTAAAGATCCGGCCAACCGCGGCAAGATCATGACCGGCGGATTGTGGGCCTTCAGCCGCCATCCCAACTATTTCGGCGAGGCGGCCCTCTGGTGGGGCATGGCCGTGCTGGCGCTCTCCGCACCCCGGGGCTGGTTGGGGCTGATCGGCCCTGTGGTCATCACTTTCCTGCTGCGCTTCGTTTCCGGCGTGCCGCTGCTGGAAAAAAAGTACAGCGGCCGCCCCGATTTTGAGGCCTATAAAAAGCAGACTTCTATTTTCTTTCCCTGGTTCCCCAGATGGTAAAACGGTAGGGGCGAATAATTATTCGCCCCCAATATCACGACAATAATCCGATCTTTGGGGCGTATGTTTATACGCCCCTACTCAATAACGCGTTATCTCTTATCCGGATACGCCGGCTGCGGCGGGAACTTGTTTTTCGTGTTTTTTTCAATAGCGGCCAGGATCGTCGCGATGGCTTTGTCCAGCTGCAAATCGCGGCCGGCCATGACCGAAGCGGGATCGTTGTCGACGACGATGTCGGGCATGGCGCCCTTGTTCTCTACCCACCACTGGCCCGACTTGCCGTAAAAGGCATTGTTGGGCTGGTTGACGCTGCCGTTGTCAACGGTCCGCTGGCCGTTGATGATGCCGACCAGGCCGCCCCATGAAGGCACGCCGATCACCGGGCCCAAATGGCGATCCTGAAAATGCTGGATGAAGGCCTCGCCGTCAGAGCCGTTGTCCTCGTTGGACACAGCGACATAGCACTGCGGACCCACGCTGCCCGGGTAGCGGAACGGTTTCATATCGCGCAGCACGTTGAAGCCCACCTGCTGACGTTCCAATTTGTCGATAAGAAAATATTCGGTCCAACCGCCTGAGTTGCGCCGCACATCGATAATAATGCCCTCCAGGTTGCGGAAAGCGCGCCAGAACTTGTCGAATTCGCCGATACCTCGGGAGCCCATATTGTTGATGTGCATATAACCGACGCGGTTGTTCGTTGCTTTCAGCACCTTGCGGATATTCTCGGTAAGCCAGCGGTTGTAGCGCAAAGCGCGGTCGCTGCGCAGAGGCTCGATCTCGTAGGTCCGGGCATTTTGCAGCGTCGGTGCCGCGTTGACGGTGATCGACAGCTTCTGGCCGTCGGTCACCTGCAGGTAGCGGTTATAATCCTCGTTTTTCCGCAGGGTCTTGCCGTTGATGGCGATCAGGTAATCCCCTTCCCTGACCTTGATGTCGGGCCGCTGCAGCGGTGCCTTGAGCTCGAGATTATATTCGCTGGGACCGTAGATCTTTTCGAAGCGGAAAAAACCGGCAGCAGTATCATATAGCAAATCCGCACCCAAGCGGCCTGTGTAAACAGGAGTTTCAGGCAGAGCCAGAGGCCCCATGTCACCACCGCCGATATAGGCATGGCCGACACAGAGCTCGCCGACCATCTGCGACATCAGCCAGTTGAGGCCGGCGCGCGAGCTGAGCTCCGGGATCATGGCGCGGTAGCGATCGCCGACATCCTGCCAGTCCTGTCCGTGCATGCCGGCGTCATAGAAAAAATCGCGGTACCAGCGCCAGGCATCGGAAAAAATCTGTTTCCACTCGGCCAGGATGTCCAGGTAATAAAGCATGCCGTCGAGTTTCAGACCATGGATCTTTTTTCCTTCCAGTTTCTTGGCTTCACACAGGTCTTCGAGCTTGGCGATGAAAAAATCTTTTTCCCGGGCCAATATGATCTGTTCGCCGTTCACCGAAAGGGCGTAGTCACGGATCTTGTCCTCCAGCACCGCCTCCTTTTTTTCTTGCATGTCGAAACTGTGCAGCTGCCACTTGCTGTCGCGCCCCGGCTTGAAGATCTCCTCGTATTCGTCCTCGCTGAACACCGGCACCGAGCACCAGAGCGCCCGGCCCTGACCGGCACGCAGGAAGAAATAGTTACCGGCCGGAACCGGCAGGGCAAAGGTGCGCAAAGCCAGGCCTTCCAGGTCGATTTGAATCCGCTTGGAGCGGGCAGGCTGCGCGGTCTTGCCGCCTTCACTTTTTTTCTTTGCGGGCTTGGCTTCCTCTGTTTGGCCATCTGCAAAAGGCGGTTTTTGTCCGCCTTGCAATTGCACCGCCATCACCCTGTAGGGATTGGCGATGACGTGATTGTCCTCGTAAAAGTCCATGGTGATGTCGAAATTGCGACTGGAGAGGTAGTAGAGATAATCGCCATTGCCGTCGAAGCAGGGGTTGAGGTTGTTGTAGAAATCGCCGGTCAGCGTAAATTTCTTTTTTTGTTCCAGGCTGTAGAGAAAAACCTGGCTGTTGCGGTTGTAGGCCACCATGGTGTAGCAGACCCAGAGGCTGTCCGGC
>JALHTJ010000017.1 GCA_022865785.1 Candidatus Aminicenantota bacterium | reverse complement strand
ATCAAAGGCCAGACACGGGTTCTGACCACGGCGATCTCGCTGGAAACCATGAAAGGCAATTTTGAACTCGGCATCGCCCTGGGCATTGTCCTGCTATTGACAGCTTTGGCGGTCAATGTTGCCATGCAGGGGCTGCAGGGGAAATAATGCAAATCTGTGTTGAAAACCTGGGATACAGGGCCGGGAAAAACGTGATCCTGCAGGGCATCAACCTGGAACTCGCTCCCGGAGCGGTCAACGTGATCCTCGGTCCCAACGGGGCCGGTAAATCGACGCTGCTGCGGCTGCTGGGCCTACTGGACAAACCCGGACTGGGAGAGATCTATTACGACGGCCAGAAACGGAGCACCATGTCCCGCTGCCAATGTACGGCTCTGCGCCGGCGTTGCGGTTTTGTCTTCCAGGCGCCATTGCTGCTGGCCGGGAGCGTGGAAGCAAATCTCCGTTTCGGACCACGCCTGCGGGGATTGAATGTCGGCGACCATAAAATCAAGCTGGTGCTGGAAAAAACCGGTTTGAACGGCCGGGAAGGCCAGGAGGCGCGGCTGCTTTCCGGCGGTGAAAAACAGCGGCTGCAGCTGGCCCGGGTGATGCTGCTGGATCCTGACCTGTATCTTCTGGATGAGCCTACGGCCAATCTCGATCCGCTGAGTGTGAAAAACATCGAGACGGCGATCTCCCGTCTGGCCGGGGAGGGCAAGACCGTCATTCTGGCTACCCACAATCTTATCCAGGCCAGGTTGCTGGCGGCAGAGATCGTTTTTTTAAAGGAGGGATTGCTGCTGCAGGCAGGGGCAGCGGCCGAGGTGCTCAGCCGCCCGCTTTCCCTGGATATCGCCGAATTCTCGGCCGCGGAAAATATAATTCCCGGGACCCTGGTCAGGCGTGAGGGACGGGCAGTGCTGGATTGCGGCCAATTGGCCATCGAGGTCGTGAGCGAACGCAGCAGCGGCAGGGCGGCAGCCGTGATCCGTCCCGAGGATATACTGGTTTCCGAAAAACCGATCTCTTCGTCGGCCCGAAATTCATTCCGCGGACCCATAATAGCTGTGGCCGACCTGGGCGCGGTCATGGCACTAAGCGTGGACTGCAGCGGTGTTTTGTTCACCGTGTTCGTCACTCGCATCTCCTGCGCGCAAATGAACCTGGTGCCGGGTATCGATGTCTCGCTGACCTTCAAGGCCACTTCTGTGCACCTGCTGCCCCTTTGTTGATTTTTTAATTCGTCTTTGCTTGGGCCGGTGAGCCATTTTTCCTGATCACTTTTCTTGCCAGTTCCAGTTGTAATGAGTATACTTGTAGCGAATTCCTGTCAAGGAGGAAGCCGCATGGACAAGATCGTGTTGCAGGCCGCCGATCTGGACGGCTATCTGACTCGCGCCGACCAGGAAGCCATTGTTCAGGTTGGGGATCTCTACGGCCGGGCCCTGGACGATTTTGTCTACTTGGCCGGCGAAAAAGCCCCGGAGCGCAAACGCGCCCAGGAGCGGCTGTTGGCCATGTTCAACGAACTGGGTGAAATCATGCAGGGGGTGGTCGACGCCGAACGGCGCATCCATGTCTATTCTCTGGAGACCCCGGAATTCATCCACGGCGAAGCGTCGCGCCTGGTGGCCAAGCTGCGCGACGCGCGCACCGGCAACCCGGAATTCATTTATTACATCCAGCGCGCCTATGAAATGCTTTTCAACCTGGCCTTTGCCGGCCCGCACAGCGGCCAGCGCCATCCGATCTTTGTGCGCACGCCGGTGAGCGTACCGGTGGTGAACTATGCCGTGCACAAGATTCCAGACATCGATTCCCTGACGGAAAACAGCGTCATGTGCGTCATGCTGCGGGCGGCGCTGCTGCCATCGATGATCGTGGCCAAGGAAATACAGGAATACTCATTAAGGCACACGGTTCCCCCTTTCGCCCTTTTTAAAATAAGCCGCGACGACAACCGCAGCGAGATTGACATGGCGTACGTGTTGGACCTGAAAAAGTCCTATTTCAATACCGAGGGGCTGCAGGGACGCGATCTTTTCTTCGCCGACCCGATGAACGCCACCGGCGGCAGCCTGGTGACGGTGATCCAATATTTGCGCGGCCAGGGGATCAAGCCGCGCTCCATCCGTTTCTTCAACGTGGTTTCCACTCTGAAAGGCGCGCTGCGCATCGTCCGTGCCGTGCCTGAAGCCGAAGTATATACGCTGTGGATGGATCCGGCATTGAACGAGAAAGCCTATATTATGCCAGGCTTGGGCGATGCCGGCGATCGCATCAACGGCCCCGACCGGCCGGAAAGCCCCCGCGACATCATCCAGCTGATCGCCGACTATGGCAGTCATGTGACTTCTCTCTACCGCGACCAGATCCGCCAGATCGAAAAAGTTGTCCTCAACCGCTGAGATCCCCTCATGAAGAAATTCCTGCGCAGGCTTGCGCGAGTACTGCCGGACAAGTTATATGTGCAATTCCTGTATCTGAAAACCCACGGAAGATTACTCCGCTTGCATCGTCCCCGGACATTCAATGAAAAGGTGCAATGGTATAAATTGTATTACCGGGATCCGCTGATGACGACTTTATCGGATAAGTACGAGGTAAGAAAATATCTGCAAGCCAAGGATTATGGCCGCTTGTTGAATGAATTGTACGGAGTGTATGAAAGCGCTGATGAAATCGACTTGGCAACTCTGCCAGCCAGTTTCGTTTTGAAGGCCACCCACGGCAGCAGCATGAACATCATTTGCCGGGACAAGAAAAACCTCGACTGGGGAAAATGCCGCACCCTGATGGATCGGTGGCTCAGGACCGATTATTTTTATTCCGGCCGCCAATGGGCTTACAAGAACATCAGGCCGCGCCTTATCTGCGAAAAATACCTGCAAAATGAGGAGTTCGCTGAGTTGATCGATTACAAGTTTTATTGCTTCCATGGCCGGCCGGAGGTTCTCTTCATCTGCACAGGCAGGTTTGACCCCGGCGGAGTGAAATTCGCTGTCTTTGACATGAAAGGGAACCGGATACCGGTCTGCAAGTGCAAAGCCGGCAACGACCTGCTCATGGAAAAGCCGGGCACCTTTGATGCCATGAAGGACCTGGCCGGAGAATTGTGCGGGGAATTCCCGTTTATCAGGGTTGACCTGTATTCCATAAAAGATAAATTGATATTCAGTGAATTCACGTTCTATCCAGACAGCGGCGTGATCCCTTTTACCCCGGATCAGTACAATTATTTTTTCGGCGATTTTTTTGTGTTGCCCGGGAAAACGATTTGCTAAGCAGAGAAAAAAGAGATGGATGGCTGCGCAGCTACTTGCGAATCAAGGAGTGATAAATTAAAATAATCAAGGAGGCGAAAATTATCGGTCAAAACAAGGGCGGTGAAACTTTCAATGCTAAGGAATACTGCACGGTCGAGATCCTTGGCTTGAAAGTGCAGTCACATATTCAGCCAGAACTCAACGAAGCCATCGGTCGCATCGTCCTGTCTGGAGGCCATGCCGTTGTACCCAATGTCAACATCCACTTCGCCAATCTGGCTTATCGCCGGCCATGGTTACGTGAATTTTTCAATTCCGCTCCACTCAATTTCTGCGATGGTGCCGGCATCCAGCTGGCAGCGCGCCTTCTCGGCCAGCGGATTGTGGAGCGCCTCACATATGGCGACTGGTTCTATTCATTCGCTGTTTACTGCCAGGCAATGAATTTCAGTTTTTTTTTCCTGGGCGGGCAGCCGGGAGTCGCCGCTGCCGCTGCAGGCATGATTGTCGCCCGCTATCCGAACCTGGTTGTTGCCGGTGTCCATCATGGATATTTCGACAAAAGCCAGCATAGTTCCGAAAACGCCGAAGTCGTCTCCGCCATCAACCGCTGCCGCCCCGGTATCCTGCTTGTCGCCTTCGGCATGCCCCTGCAGGAGGAATGGCTGGCGCAAAACTGGGAGCACATCGATGCCTGCGTGGCCCTTACCGGCGGGGCGGTCTTCGATTATCTCTCCGGCCGCATGCGCCGGGCGCCGGCCTGGCTGCGCCGCTGCGGCGGTGAATGGCTGGGGCGGCTGCTCATCGAGCCGCGGCGGCTCTGGAAAAGATACCTGATCGGCAATCCGTTGTTCCTGGCCCGGGTGCTGCGGCAGCGGCTTAGGCCGGTGAAATGACGGCAGACGAGATAACCAAGAGCAGGGCGGCCGATCTTCCGGCCATCGTGCTGATCTCACAGAGTGAATGGGGATTAGCCTGGGTCTTTGCCCACGACCTGGCGCGCCATTTTACCGAGAGCGGTCACCCCGTTGTTTTCCTCAATCCGTTTCCCAAGCGCTTTCCCCGACCCGGAGAATGGCGGCGGCTGTTGGGGCGGCTGCTGGACCGGCCGCGCCTGACCCATTTCGTCAATCACCCGCGACCGTCGGGGTTGAGCATCATCACCCCCTTGACGCTACCCGACCGCAACCGGCTTTTCACTTGGATGAATCGTCGCTTCTTTTTGCCCCGGCTGAAAAAAAAGATTCTTGCTTCCTGCGGCTGCCGTGAGCAGCGCTTGGTTTTTGTTTTTTTGCCCTTCGCCACGTCTGTGGCCCTGGCCGGCATGCTGTCTCCCTCACGCCTGGTCTACGCCCGGCGCGATGGCTATGAAGACGACCCGGGCTTGCGGCACCTGGACAGCCGGGAAGCGGAGCTGCTGCGAAGAGCCGACCTGGTCATTAGCGCAGGTCAAATTCTCGCCGCCAAGTGCCGCGTTCAGGAGCACAAGGTTTTGGATATACCCGGCCTGGTCGATTTTTCGGAGTTTTTTCGTCCTGTGATTGAACAAGCGCTGGCTGAACCTTTGTGCTGCTATTTCGGCCATGTCAATGAGCGCGTCGATTTGCCGCTGCTGCTGCGGGTGGGGCAGTGCTACCGCTTGCGCATCATCGGCCGCCTCAGCGTCGATTGGCCGGCAGGAACCGGCGCTGAAATAGTAGGAATGGTTCCCCGTGACCGGCTTCCTGAGCTGTTGGCCGCAGCCGATATAGTGGTTATTCCTTACCGTCTGACCGGCTTCAGCCGCAGCATATTCCCCTACAAGATATTTCAGGCCTTTGCCCAGGGCAAACCGGTGGTCGCCACCCGTTTACCGGCGTTGGAACCGCTGGCGCATCTTCTGTACCTGGCATCCTCTGCCGAGGAATTCCTGGAAATGATCGCTCGAGCTGCAAGCGAAGGGTCTGAAGTGAAGCTCAGGCGCCAGGAAATGGCCCGGCAGCATGACCGCTGCACGGTGCTGGAATCCCTGCGGCTGAGGTTACTGGGGATCCATGGCAGTCCGCAATGAGCATGGCCATGAATCCACAGCCAGGCAGCGTTTCCCTGGCTGGAAGTATGGCGTCGTTCCGTTTGCCAATTTTGACGGCTTGGGTCAGTTTTTAATGTTTTCATGCCATTCATGAAACTCAAACAATTTGGCCAAGCCTACGCGCCCAAGGGGTCGTTCAGAGCCAATCTCATCACCCTCATGACCGGAACGGCGATCGCCCAGATGATCATGGTGGCGATCTCACCCGTTCTAACCCGATTGTTCGCGCCGGAGGCGTTTGGAGCATTGGGTGTGTATTTATCGCTTCTGGCCATTTCAGGCGCAGTGGTGACTTTACGGTATGACCAGGCACTGATGCTGCCGAAAAACAGCGAAGTTGCCGCTGCCCTTTTTTGGAGTTCAATTTTGTCCGTGGCTGCAATAAGCGGTTTTATTTTTCTTGGCTGTGTTTTGTTCTTTAAACAGATAATTTCGATCCTGAAGCTGCGGGACTTGTCGATCGTGATTTTCCTGCTTCCGGTTTCCCTGTTTTTTTTCGGAATATATGTGACGCTCAATTCATGGTCGACGCGGCAGAAGAAATTTGGCCGGTCTTCCATTTCTCAGGTTGTGCGTTCACTGTCCATTGCTGCTGTGCAAATATTTTCCGGTATTTTAAAAACCGGGCCGATGGGCCTGATCGGCGGTGCGCTGGCGGGAGATTTCTTGGCCGCGCTGACTTTGGGGCGGCTTGTCAAGCGCGATGATTGGCCCATTCTCAAGCGATCGTTTTGCTTGGACAAGATCAAAAACGTTGCCAGGCAATATCGTGATTTCCCGCTTTTCAGCAGCACGCAAAATTTATTAAACGCGATTTCCCAGAACATTCCCTTATTGCTGCTGGCGAAGTTCTTCGGCCCCGCCGTCGCCGGATTTTATGTTTTGGGCGTCAGGGGCATTCAGATCCCAATGAATTTCTTTTTGACCTCGCTGCGGCAGGTATTTTTTCAGAGAGCAAGTGAATTGCACAACCAGGGCGGAGATACCTATGCTTTGTTCAAGCGGACGACCCTTCAGCTTCTGGCAATGGTGGCGGTCCCCGCCCTGACGATTATTTTATTTGGACCCCGGATATTTGCTTTTGTCCTTGGCCGGAAATGGGTAATCGCGGGAGAGTATGCCCGCTGGCTGATTTTATGGCTGATGCTGATGTTTGCCAATGTTCCGGCTGTTTTATTTGCTCAGATCTGCAGAAAGCAAAAAGCTGTTTTAATCCAGGATATTTGCCTGCTCATTTTTAGGGTCCTGGCCATCGTGATCGGTGGCCGGCGCGGAAACCCGCTTTTAGCCGTGGTTCTATACAGCCTGGTTGGCGTGTTTTTTAATTTGTTTATTATCTTTTGGGTTGGGAATTTCTTAAGGAAAAGCAAAGGCGCACAAGGATGAGTAAACTTAATTTTTTCGGCGATGTGTTTTTGGACAAGCCCCAGTTGGCAAATGTGCCGCTGGAAGGAGAATATATTTTTAATCTGGAATCGCCGCTTACACGTTCCGCAAAGCCGGTATGGGGCAAGATCAACTTGAAATCAGAAGCGGTTCATTTCAAAGAAACCTTTGGCAAAAATCCCGCGGCGGTGTGCCTGGCCAACAATCATGTCATGGATTATGGCAAGGAAGGCTTTTTGGAAACAGTCGAGAATCTGCAAAAGCACGGAATTCAATATTTCGGTGCGGGACGCTTGGTGGACAATTGCCACAATCCACTTGTTTTGGAACTGGGTGGCCAGAGAATTGCTTTGCTGGGGTATGTATGCCCAAGCACGCATCCCATTTTCGCGACCGCTGAAAATTTCGGTGTGTCTTCCATCAACTTGACAGCGATTGCCAAAGATATTTTACGGGCGCGGGCAGCCAGGGCGCAGCGGATCATTGTTCAGCTTCACTGGGGGGCGGAGGACGTCGGGCTGCCCAAGCCAACGGATGTGACGCTGGCACACCGGATCATCGATCTGGGCGCCGACTTGATCATCGGCCATCATGCGCATTGCATCCAGTCGTTTGAGATCTTCAAAGATAAATATATCTTTTATGGATTGGGGAATGCGCTATTTCCGAATACGGAAATGGTTTCCTATTCCCGGGAAGGCCTGCGTGAAAACAACCGGCAAATCGAGTGGAAAAAATGGAACCAGCGGTCATTGGCGGTTCAATTTGACTATCACTCGCTGGCGGTCGACATGCGCTTGCTGGCTTTTGCAAAGACATTGGCAGTCATTCCCGGCGCTCGAATCGACAAACTCTATGGTTTCAAAGGCCGGGCGGGTGCTCCCTATCAAAGGCATTATGCCAGGGTCTTGCGCTTGGCGATGCTGCGGCGGCTGCTGACCAGTTTCATGTCAAGACCGCGAATTCCCAAGAAGGAAAACCTGCGCTGGATCATTCAGCTCTTCAAGACAGATAAAAGACAATGAGCGGGGCTTTGCTTGGAGTTTTCGCCTAAAATATTTTGCGGTAGACGTGACAGTAGGGTAGGCTGCCGCTCTTCTGGTAATAATTCTGGTGATAATCTTCGCTGGGCCAGAATGGCCCGGCCCTGCTCAGGCGCGTGGCCACCTTGAACCCTTTGGCGTTGAGAATACCTGACAGTTTTTCGGCCGTCTGCCGCTGTTCTTCATTTTTATAAAAAATTTCCGAGCGGTATTGGCTGCCGATGTCGGGCCCCTGGCGATCTACTTCAGTGAAATCATGGGTTTCAAAAAACAGCTTGGCCAATTCCTCGTAGGAGATCTGGTCCGGGTCAAAAACCACTTGCACCGCTTCGGCGTGGCCGCTGGCGCCGCTGCTCACTTCTTCATAGGTGGGATTGGCCGTTGGGCCACCGGCAAAACCCACGGTCGTGGTCAACACCCCTTGAGCCTGCTGCAGGAAATACTGGGTTCCCCAGAAGCATCCCGATGCGAAAACGGCCGTCTCGGTTTTTTTCTCGTCGGCCGGGACGAAGTTCATGGAAATGGAATTGACGCAGTGACGGGTATTTTGGGCGGTGAAGCCCTCACCGATAAATACATGTCCCAGGTGGGCGCCGCAGCTGGCGCAGGAAATCTCGGTGCGCAGGCCGTCGGCGTCGACCCGGTGCTTGACCGCTCCGGGAAGCTCTGCGTCGAAACTCGGCCAGCCGCAGCCGGAATCGAACTTGGCCGAGGAAAGAAAAAGGGCCGTGCCGCAGCGTTTGCACACGTAAGTCCCATTTTCATTGAAAGAATAGTATTTCCCGGAAAAAGGCAGCTCGGTTCCTTTATGCAATATGACCTGTTCCTCTTCGCTGGTAAGTTTTTTGTCGGTCATGTTCACCCCGGTTCTGCCCAGAAGCATATACAGTGCAGCCGCGACCATAAATGAGATAAAAACGGTTATGTTTCTCATCACCACATTTATAACGTGGTTTCAGGATTCTGTCAACCGGATTATTGATTTTTTCCGCAACGCTCTCCCACAAAAATTACAGCAGCTGGCCCGGCTTTGCCGTTTACGGGTTTGAACGCGCTTTATTTATTCCTTTTTGGCGGTCAGCACGTAGAGGGCGAAAAGGATCAGAACGCCGATATAGAGGTAGGGTACGGCCCATGGCCACAGCGGATGCGCCGTGAACACTTTTTTCAAAAAATAAAATTTTGCGGCGGCCACAACCGTGATCGCCAGCCAGATGAAAAAAATCTTTTTAAAAGCCATTTTTGCCTCCCGTAGTATCCATTGTAGCGGTATGGTTAAACAAAAGTCAAGCAACGGTCTGCCCGCCCCTGGCGACCTGATATGAGCTTTGGCCGCTTAGGCTGCTACTGGTCTATCACTTTACTTGGGCGCCAGCAGAATTAATAGCAATACGATGATTGCCGCTACCAAAGCGATGCCGCTAATGACGATGGCCATCATTTTTTTGTAGGCACTGACCTGTAATCCGTCTTTTTGCCTCTCCAGGCCGCCGATCAGCGCCCGCACCCCCTCCATTTCTGTTCGGGCGGTCAGCACTGCGGCAACTTCCTTGGCGATATTCGGGTCTACGTGCTGGCCGCCGGTTATTTTCTCTCCAAGAATTTTGAAATCAAGCTTCTGCTTTTTATCAGCTTCCCTGGTCTTTTCACTGTTCGTGGATAGCTCATTGTTCAAGGTAGCGATTTTTTTGTCCATTTCGGCCAGCATCTTTTTTTGTTCGGCTCGGATGCTTTCTATCTGCTTCTGCAACTTACCCGATTCCTCCTGCCGGGAGGCCATCTGTAATTGCAGGGGTTTGCCGGACTCCTCATTTTCTTTGCTGCGGGTTTTCAGCTCTTCTTCTTCTTTGGCCAGGTCGGCCAGTTGCCCGGCTATTTCAGTTTTTTCCGTTTCGGGAATGGCCGCGTCCGCGGTTTTGCCGTTCAGTTTTATACGCTCTGCGGCGATCGCCGCCAACCTGCTGGTTGCCTGCCCCATTTCCTTCTGCAGAGTTTGCCAGGCGTTTTTATGTTCGTTCAGTTGCCGGTCGACATCCCGCTTTTTTTCTTCCATTTCCTTTTGATTGGCGCTGAAGCGGTCGTTCTCCTGTTTTTTTGCTGTTTCGCTGTCTTGTTTTTGCTTCTGTATTGTTTCGGCCTGAGTGCGCAGATCATCGAGATTTTGCTGGGCAGAACTGAGTGCGGCCTGCACATCAGCGAACGCGGAAATGTCGGTTTTTTCTTCCCAGGCCTTTTGGCCGAGGGCAGTCAACTGGCCGGCATGGACCTTTTCCTTTTCCTTGAATTCGTTGCTAATTTTGCCCAGTGATTTTTTGCGTTTCCGTTCCTTCATTCCTTCCTGAAATATTGATTTCAAACTCATCACTTCACCTCCGAAAAAAGAATGTCACTGAATGAATTGTATTGTAAAAATTTGAAAATATCAATTTTTGTACAGTTTATCGCTCAAAAATCGAAGGCTACTCCAATTCAGATAAAGTTTTTTTTCGCGTCTGTTTGACGGCGCCGCGCTTTTTCTTTTCGTCCAGACGCCGGGCCTTGGCCGCGACGCCGGGGCGGGTGGGGCGGCGTGGTTTGGGTGGGGAGGCAGCCTGGCGGATCAATTGCAGCAGGCGTTCCAGGGCATCGCGGCGGTTGGCCTCCTGGGTGCGGAAGCGCCTGGCGTCGATGGCCAGGATCCCTTCGTTGCTGACCCGCTTGCCGGCCAACGCCAGCAGGCGCTGCTTGACCGCTTCCGGCAGGGAGGGTGAGCGGACGATGTCGAAATACAGTTTAGCTGCCGTGGCCACCTTGTTGACGTTCTGCCCGCCGGGGCCGGAAGCGCGGACGAATTCCATCTTGATCTCTTTGTCCTGCAGGTCGATACCGTTGCCCACTTCTATGCCCATGCTCTTCCCATTTTATTTCAATAGGCGCTGGCCAGAAGGATAAGCAGGAGAAAAAGCAGTCATGTTTTGCTTTTCATTTTTCTTCTCCCCTTTGAGGCGGGCGCCGGTAGTCGCTGAAGGTGGTGGTGCTGCGGAATCTTTTTTTGATGAACAGGAATCCACCTTGGCCGGAGATGGTGATCTTTTTCAGGACCCAATTGTCCGGCTCCGAGATTTCGTACCAATAGATGGTCCACAGGCTGCGGATCCTTTTGGGAAGCGGCTCCAGGGAAAATTCGAGTTTGAGCGGCAAGCCGCTGTTCTCATCAAGCCAGGTCATGCCGCTCCAGGTCAATTTTTCAGGTTCTCCTTTGCTGACGATCTCGGTCTGGTAGGTGAAATCAAAGCGCTGGCAGAAGTGTCCGAAAAGCATCTGTTTTTCAGCTCTGGCGCGGAAGGTGACATTTTTCTGCCGTTCGGGGTTGAAGGGGCTGTCAGAGAGGGAAACGGTAAGCGAATCCTTTTTCGGGGGTGTTTTGTCTTGGTTGAGGTCGCGGATTTCAACTTTTTTCCTCATTTCGTCGCTGATGTCTTTGCCGTTTTTTAGAGCGTGAGTCAATTTCGTAACCAGTTTGCCATTGGCGTCCATGTCTATGATGAAAAACAATTGCGTAACCGAACCGGGCTGGTCGTGCCGATCAAGAATTTCGGAAAGGATGGTGATTTTTCGCGGATACAAGTCACTGTTCTTCCGGAAAATTTCGATGGCCTTTTGCCAGAGCCCCGCCGGGTCGACTGGGGCCGCCGCAGCCGCTGTTGTCCCGGTCGCATGCCCCGGTCCAGGTTTGAGGGTTAAGAAAAAAAGCAACAGCATCAATGCGGTCGTCCTCTTTTTCAAATTACCCCCGGGGAGCCTGCGATTCTTCTCAGTCGAGAAGCCGTTTTTCACCGGCAAGGCGCCTTTGCTCTTCAATGTCCTGGGTAACCTCCAGGCAGCCGATATAGTGGCCGTCTTCGCTGCGCAGGGCGAAAAATTCGACCAGGATCATGTGCCGCTCGTCGCCGACCTTGGCCTGGATCCAGAAACGGGCTTTCTGACGTGTCCCGGCTTTCATTTCGGCTATGATCTGTTCCACCTTGGCCAGGCTGTGCGCCGGATGGCACTTGCGGAAATTCAGTCCCATGCTGGTCATCGGGCGGTGGAACAGGCGGTTCTCGTGCCGGTTCCAGGCCACCACTTCATCGTTGGCGTCGATGACGGTAATCTCGGCCGGAATGGTCTCCATCACTGCCCTGACAAGCTTTTCATCCATGCGGTCGAACATGAACATGATCTCCTCCTTTGCCTTGGCGGTTCAGCCTTCCCCGGGAAACCTGTGAGCCCCTGAAAGGTTCTTCGGCCGTCAGTCATTGAGATATTATAGATAATTTTAATGGAATAGTAAAACAACAGTATTGCTGAAATTGACAAAATCACTGCAAAAAAGTATCATAAAAAAAAGGGGAAGCCATGGACGAAAGTCGAAATGACCAATTGCCCATAGTACTGGTTGACGATGAAACCCAGGTTCTGCTTCTTTACAGCGGCCTGCTCAAGGGGGCCGGGATTGAATCGGTAATTACTCTGGACGACAGTCGCCGCGTGCTGCCCTTCCTGCGCGAGAACCGGGCCGCTGCCGTGCTGACCGACATGAATATGCCCTTTCTCGGCGGTCGCGAATTGCTGGTGCAGATCAGGCAGGAATTTCCGGAAGTACCGGTCATCATAGTCACCGGCGTGGACGATATCGGGACAGCGGTCGAGTGCATGCGCCTTGGTGCCAGCGATTACCTGGTCAAACCGGTGGAAAAAAGCCGCCTGATCTCCAGTTTGCAGCGCACTTTGGAGATCGCCCGCCTGCAGGACCAGGTGTCGTCCCTTACCCGGCATTTGCTGAGTGAAGGCTTGCGTAATCCCGGCGCTTTCGCCCACCTGGTCAGCGGCAGCCGCAAAATGCTCGCCCTTTTCAAATACGTTGAAGTCGTTGCCGACTCGCCTTATCCGGCGCTGATCGTTGGCGAAACCGGAGTCGGCAAAGAACTGGTGGCGCGCGCCCTGCACCTGGCCGGTGATCCGAATCGCCCGTTTGTCGGCGTGAACGTGGCCGGGCTCGATGACAACATGTTCTCCGACACCCTCTTCGGCCACAAAAAGGGGGCTTTTACCGGAGCCGAAGCCCATCGCGACGGCCTGATCTCGCAGGCCCAGGACGGCACCCTGTTCCTCGATGAGATCGGCGACCTGAACCCCACTTCCCAGGTCAAACTATTGCGTCTGATCCAGGAAAAAGAATATTATCCCCTGGGCATCGACCAGCCGAAAAAAACCAACGCCCGTGTCGTTTGCTCGACCAACCACGATCTCAAGAAGCTGGTCGAAAAAGGATCGTTTCGCAATGACCTGTATTTCCGGCTCAATACCCACGTGGTCGTTGTCCCGCCGCTGCGCGAACGCAAGGATGACATCCCCATGCTCCTGGGCCATTTCCTGGAGGAATCGGCCCAAGCCCTGCGCAAGCGGATACCGACGACACCGGTTGAACTGCTGGCCCTGCTCTCGGCCTATAGTTTCCCGGGCAATGTCCGGGAATTGCAGACCCTGGTCGCTGACGCCGTCTCCCGTCATCGCGCCGGTGTGCTTTCGCTGGAAAGTTTCCGCAAAGCGATCGGTAGCGGCGGTCTGAATGCGACCGCCAGCGGCCCGGATGGGACTGGACTGAGCGCCGAAGCCTTTCTGGCAAATGTGCCGACCCTCAAGCAAGCCGAAGAATTTCTGATCGGCCGGGCCTTGGAGCAGTCCAGGGGCAACCAGGGCATCGCCGCCTCGCTGTTGGGTGTGAGCCGCCAGGCACTGAACAAACGCCTGGTACGCGAGAAAAAGAAAAAGTTCTGAAATTCGTCTAAAATCTTTCAAATTTCGCACGATCATCTTTCCGGTTGAATGCTTTTCTTTAGATCTGCGCCCCTTGTCTCTTGTGGACAAAAGTTGCACATACAGTGAAAACAACCTGATATAGGGATTTTCGGTTTTTTATTTCCCCGGCTTGCAACATTTGTCGCGGCTCGGCCCTACACGGCCTGTTTCGATAAAAAGCATCAAAACCATTGACAGCAAAGCGTTTCGGGACATATTCGGACTTGGAACCATTCGTGCACCTCTTGAAGTGGAACTTACCACTGGAGGTGGACGATGAAAAAAAGAACGATCAAGTCATTGGCGGTTGTGATCTTATTGGCGGCCTTGCTCGCTTTCCCGGCAGCCAAGCTCTCGGCTGTAACTGAGGGAACGGTAATTCTGGGAAATGTTATTGGCAGTGGTATGACCACCCTGGTGCGCGGCCTGCTTCAAGGCCAGGTGCACAACTTCAAGGACGCGGTCAAGTGCCTGGCTTATGGTTCGGCTTCGGGATATGGATTCTATCAAGCCAAGAAGCTGGTTGCGTCTGATCGTGTCTTCAGCGGCATCCTGCTGGCCAATCTCTCGGCCTCGGTCATCGACAACGTCACCTCGGGCGAAGGCCCCTTGTCTTAT
>JALHTJ010000126.1 GCA_022865785.1 Candidatus Aminicenantota bacterium | reverse complement strand
TGCTCTTTTTTACCTTTTGTTGGGACCGCCCCGCTTATTGAGAACAATCATTGCCGGCGGCAATTCGCCAGCCATCGAATTTCCGGCTTTTTCCAATTCCTTGCTGGATCTCGAAGCAAATTATTGCCTGAGCGGTCCACCGATCGCGGCGCTCATGACTTTTGACGCTCCCTGCTGGCTGCAATTGTGGCGCGGCGGCGAAAAAGTGCAGGAAAAAATATTCCGCAAAGGTGAGACTTTCTCCCTGAACGGCTACCAACTGATCATGGTCATAGCCAATCCCCAGGCGCTGCGGCTTTCTCTGAACGGACGGGAAGTATCCTATTTCCGCAATTCGCCGACCCCTCTGAAACTGACCGTCAATCCCGAGACCCTGCAGGAAATACTGCAGCGCTGACCCCATGATTTCAAAAAATCCGCTGGTTTTACAGATCGCCGCCGGCACCTCAAGTGATGAGCTTTTGAAGTTCTTGCTGGCCAAGCAGTTGGCTTTCACTGAAGAGGAGTACCTGGAAAGCCTGGTTTTTGTTCTGCCCGACCTGAGGTTTCATGAACGTGTCCTGGAGATGCTGGGGCTAATTTCACAGCCAATCAAGGAAAAATATATACAAAAAAAAGATGCCGATGCGCGGGTAGCCGATTTCATCCTGCAGGAGGCGCTTGACGCCGGCTATTTCAACATTCTGACCCTGATCATTCAGAACCAGAATTTTCCCACCGCATTTCTGCTGCGCGTCGCCAGCCAAGCCAAGGCGGCAGTACTGGAAGTCCTGCTGGAAAACCAGATCCAGTTGATCGCCTATCCCGAGATCATGGAAAAAATGGAAGCCAACCCGGAATGCGGTCCGTTCATTCGCGGCCGCATCAAGGAGTTGCGAGAATTTTATTTTCAGAGCCAGGTCGCTGAAGCCATCCCCGAGACTGAAGTCCTGGAGGAATTGACCGCGGTCATCGCCGAGGAGCAAAAAGAAGATGAGCAGTTGGACGCGGAAATGATCCAGCAGGTGGCCATGACTACCCTGCAGCGTATCAACCACATGTCGGTTTCCGAGCGCGTCAAACTGGCCCTGACCGGGAACAAGACGGAACGGCTGGTTTTGATCAAGGATCCCAACAAGATGGTGCAGACCGCCGTGCTGGAGAGCCCGAAAATGGCCGACGACGAAGTGCTGATCCATACCCGCAATTTGAGCTTATCCTCGGAAATCATCGGAAAAATTGCCAACAATCGCGACTGGACCAAGAATTACACTGTTGTCCTGGGCCTGATACAGAACCCGAAAACCCCGGTCAATCGCGCCATCAGTTTTATCAAGCAGCTGCACATACGCGATCTGAAATTGCTGTCCCGGGACCGGAATATCAGTCCTGTCATCCGCTCCCTGGCCGAGAACCTGCAGAAACAGAAAGAAAGGGTTAAATAGCCAGCAGTTTGTATAGCAGGCCCTTGACATCAAAAATGGTCAGGGGTTTGCTCATGAGTTCGCCGCGACTGCAGGCGAAAAAAGCGTTATCCTGTCGGTGCATGCCTGTGAAATAGCTGGTACCTGTTTCCTGATCCTTCTCCAGGCCGCCCTTTAGGTCGTAACCTGGTTTGGACAGCAGTACCAGATCGGGGGCGGCGGCCATTTGGGCGCCGCTGAACAACTCTTCCTTGAAATAGGCTTTGCGGATAATTTTTTCACCGTTTATCTCGTAGCTTTCGAACAACTGCTTCAGATCCTCCCCGACTTTTTGAACATCACTTTTGGCAACTCCACCCTTGAAATATTTGCCTTTCTGGTGAATATATATCCGCGAAGGATCCAGGGCAAAGGCCCTGGCCTGGGGGCTTATGCTGGCCAGGCTCCTGGTTTCGACTTTCTCCAAACTGAAATAGCCGTGCTTTTTTAGGATCGGGTTCAGGTAAACTTCGCTTTTAATTGGGGCGAAACCGTGATCCGAGAGCGCCACGATCTCTATATCCCCGGCATTGGCTGCACGTTGCAGAAAAGAGGCTGCGATCTGGTCGACTTCCTGATAAAAACCATTGAACTCGCAGCTATATGGATGACGGCTGTCGCCGTAGGCGTCATAGAGAAAGTGCTGGAGCCTGTCGGTTTCAGTTATGGTGAACATAAAAACATCCCAGTTTTCCTTTTCCCATAGTAAGTCGGCGACCTGCTTACGGATCTTCAGCGCGCAGTGCAGGTCAGCCAGGAACTCGGCTTTTTTATCCCTGCCCTTGCCGGCATCCACGTCAATCTGGTAACCCATTTGCTTTAGAATGGGGATGTAGCTGGTCGGAAAAACCGCTTTTTCCAGATCTAGGGCAACGAATCCCGAGATCATGACGCCCGGGATGGCCCGGGCTGGATACGTTGCCGGCAGGTTAATGATCACCGAACGCTTGTCTTTCAGTCCCAATTCGTCAAAAAAAGTCGGGGCTTTCAGGTCGCTGAAATTGGGGAAACGGTATTGGTAGGTACCGGGTACCAGGTCGACAAAACCGAAAATGCCATGGTTGCCAGCCTGGGTTCCGGTCATGAAGCTGGACCAGGATACGGCCGAAATCTCTGGAATGGAGACAGACATTCTTTGGGTTCGAGCTGCAAAGAATTTTTTAAGAGAAGG
Source organism: Candidatus Aminicenantota bacterium (assembly GCA_022865785.1). Taxonomy (GTDB): domain Bacteria; phylum Acidobacteriota; class Aminicenantia; order UBA2199; family UBA2199; genus UBA2199. The sequence continues at coordinate 2,345 of JALHTJ010000126.1, read as the reverse complement.
CAGCAATGAGGGCTGGCCGTTTCCGGCAAGCATTTCATGGGAAACTCCATCCAACCCAATGATCAGGAGTTTTTTGCCTTTTTTATTAAACATTGTCCTATCCTCGAATCCTCGAACTCAACTGCGGCAAAAGGCGATTTTTTGTACAGTGTTCATTTGCCGGGGCGTTTTGCCGCCATTATCACTCCACAAAGGGATTTTCATGCTTGAGGATCTCTTCGGCCACTTCCTTGCGCATCATGGATTCGGGCGGTGTCTGATGGTTGACCAGTTTTTCGCGGATGATCTTGCCGGCAAAATCGATATGGTCGCTCTGGGGATGGGGGCAGGTCTTGTCGTTGGCAATGGAGTTGCATTTTTTGCAGAAAAAGAAACTCATGAAAAATATGGGGGTGATGCCCAGGTCGGGAAAGAACTCGAATATCTTTTGGGCGGCAAAAGGATGGTAATAATTGCCCACACCGGCATGGTCGCGCCCGACAATGAAATGAGAACAGCCGAAATTTTTGCGGACGATCGCGTGAAAAACGGCCTCTTTTGGACCAGCGTAGCGCATTTCGGTCTGCAGGATGGACATGACCGTTCGTTCCTTGACGTAATACTCGGCGATCAGGGCCTTGTAGGAGTCGAGAATCACCTGGTCGGTGAAATCGCCGGTTTTTTTCTTGCCGATCACCGGGTTGATGAACAGGCCGTCCACAATCGATTGCGCAGATTTCTGCACGTACTCGTGGCCGAGGTGGGAAACATTGCGGGTCTGAAAACCAACTACAGTATCCCACTTTTTTTCCTTGAAAAGCACGCGGGTTTCGCGCGGGGTCAAGTAGTAGGCGGGGAAATTGGAAATTGAATTGCCCAGGAAATTGATGCTGCCGCCAACAAAGTATTCACCTGAGGTTTTCAGCTGCTGAACGCCGGGATGTTTCTCGTCGGTGGTCCCATATACATTCTTGGCGTATTCTTCAAAGTTCCAGGTGTAAATGTCTTCCACCTGCATGGAAGCGATCACGCCTTCTCTGGTTTTCAGGATGATGGTGTCATTCTTGGCAAATTTTTTCGTGCTCTCCTTGCCTACGGACAATACGATGGGCAGGGTCCAGGCGTGGCCGCTGGCCAGCCGGTTGCGCTGGACGACTTCACGGAAATCATCCTGGGTCATGAATCCCTGCAGCGGCGAAAAGACTCCGGTGGCGATGTTTTGGACTTCGATGGCTTTTTCTTCATCGATCTCCAGGTTGAAGAATTTGTCCTGATAGGACAGGATGGCTTCCCTTTCTTTTTCGGACAGAATGCGGTTGATCAGTGTGCCTCCGTGCGGTTTGACGATCATGATTGTCTCCTTAGCTTATATAGCCGAGTTTTTTCAGCTTTTCTCTGGCCGCGTCTTCATCAGCCTTGGAAATTTCGCCCTGGCCGCTGTTCTGCGACACGAACTGGCTGAGTATATGGATAACGAATGTGGGCAGATCGGGGAAATTCTGGATGGCCAGGTTTTTGATCAGGTCCTGGCGCAGGTAATCGGGGATAAAAACATCTTTACCGGCAGTTGGCAGGTAGCCAAGTTCTTCCATTTTTTGCAGGATCTTGCCCAGGGATTCGTCTTCGCTCTCCAGGTCTGTTTCAATAATCAGTTCCGGATTTTCCGGTTCTTCAAAAGGATCGGATATGCCGGTGAAGTTCTTGATCTCACCTGAGATGGCTTTCTTGTACATGCCCTTGACGTCGCGCTCGATGCATTTGTCCAGCGAACACTTGACGTATACTTCGATGAAATTGCCGATCATCTCGCGGATCTCGGCGCGGATGCTGCGGTAGGGCGAAACAAAAGCCGCGGTGGTCACGGCGCCGTGCCGGGTCAGCAGCGAACAGACGAAACCCACCCGGCGGATATTCTCATCGCGGTCCTCCTTGGAAAAACCCAGCCCTTTGCTTAAATATTTGCGGGTAATGTCGCCGTCCAGGTCTTCGGCCAGGACGCCCCTTTTTTTGAGTTCAGCGCTCAATTTTAAAGCCAGCGTGGTTTTCCCTGAACAGGGAAGCCCGGTAAACCAAACCGTTACTCCTTTCATGGTACACTCCTTATATGATTGATTTGTCTTCATTTAGTGGTGAACGACCAGGTATTTTTTCGGCAGGATGAGTTTGCTGGAGAACTTGACGTTGGTCAGCATGATGATGGCCCTTTCCCGGTCGGGGAGTTCCTCCTGGAAAATTCCCTCCCAGCCCTCGAAATCGCCTTCATCGATCAGTATCTTGTCTCCCTTGCTGAAACTCTCCTCCCTTTTGCGCAGGACGACCAGGCCGTTGTTTTCACGGGACTTGATGTCGCGGATCTTTTCATCGGC
>JALHTJ010000125.1 GCA_022865785.1 Candidatus Aminicenantota bacterium | reverse complement strand
TCCATGAAGCCCATGTCACCGGTATCGTACCAGCCGCGGCGGATGCTCATTGAGGTCTGTTCAAAATCATCGAAATATCCTTTCATGACATTGTCGCCTTTGACCAGGATCTTGCCGATCTCCCCAGTGGCGCAGGGCTCGCCGCTTTCATAGTGTTCCACCCTGACCTGCACGCCGTCCAGCGGCCGGCCGGTGCTGCCGGGGCGGTTAAAGGCCAAAGTGTTGACCGTGATGCCCGGGCTGGTCTCCGTAGTGCCGTAGGCTTCGAGGAGCGTTTTGCCGTGCTTCTTTAAAAATCCGACACGCAGGGCCTCAGGGCATTTGTCGGCGCCGCTGAGCATGATGCGGACGCTTTCGAAATCACCGGGCTGGGAATTTCTCAGATAGCCCCAGAAAAAAGTCGGCGTGCCGGCCATGATCGTCACTTTTTCCTCGCGTACAATGTCGCTGATGGCTTTAAAATCGAGCGGGTTGGCGTAAGTGACCAGGGTCATCCCCTCTATCAACGGTACCCACAGATTGGCGGTTTGCCCGAAAACGTGGAAATAAGGGAGGTTGGCCAGGAAAATATCGTCGCTGGTAAAATCATAGGCTTTTTTAAGGCTTGCATAGTTGGCGCTGATGTTGCGGTGGGTCAATTGCACGCCCTTGGGATCTTTTTCGCTGCCGCTGGTGAAAAGAATGAGCAGGGTGTCGTTCTCGTCGCCCCCATGTATCGTTTTCAGCAGCCGCTCGACAGGGAGGCCCGCTTTCAGGGCGGCCTTGAGCTTGTCGAAAACCGAGACCGTGGCCATGATATCTTCAAGATAGATCATGCCTTCGACATGCTGACAATTGATCTTCTGACAGAGGGCCCTAGAGGTGATGATGGTTTTGAAATCGCATTTTTTTTGGGCGTATACGCAGTTGGCCGCCGCCCCGGTCGAATAGTTGATCATCACCGGCACGCGGCCGCCCATCAGCGCCGCCAGGATGCTCAGCACCGATCCGGCCGAATTGGGCATCATGATCCCCAAAAAACCGGGCTCGAATTTTTTAAACTTCTTGATAAGCAGCAGCGAGCCGATGAGCAAGCGCTTGTAGCTGATGCGCCGGTCAAGGGTGCGGTCGATGACGGCCAGTTTTTTTTCATTTTTTTTGGCAACACGCACAAATTGTTGATGCATGATCATTTTTTTTGCTCCAAGTCCAAGCGCAGGCGATTGGACGGATGAATTGTTGTTATTTAACAGTTAACTTTAAATATAAAAAAACCTTTTGTCAAGTTTGAAAAAGCAGGAAAATTCAAGCAATCTTTAAAACACATCAAATAGGTTCAAGCGCTGCAACATGCAAATATAATGATATTACAACTGCTGCACGAAGCCGAGTCCTACGCCGTTGCAGTCGCGGGCCTGCAGTATTTTGACGCCGTTCTTCATGGTGCTGGGACCGGAAAGGATCTCAACCTGTTGTTCCTTGAGATGGGCCGCCGTTTTTTCCACATCAGGAACGTAAAATCCCAGCGAAATTCCTGAACCGGAAAAAGGGGGCGTCTTGTCGTCGCTGATGAACTCCACCTGCATCCCGCTGCCGTCCATGAAAGCGATCTCCATGCCCGGGCGCGGCGAAAAGCGGCGGCTGACCTGCATGCCCAGCACCCGGCGGTAAAAATCGACAGACTGATCCAGGTCCGAAGTGTGAATGGTGATAAAATTTATCTTCATGCCTGTATTCTATCATAAATAATTAAAGAAAAATGAGGGAGAGGCAGAGGGAAGAGGGCGTAAAGAGCTCAGAGTACTGCACTAGTGTTTATTGGGGATTTTATTTCTTTTTTTTTCTTCCCTCTCTCTTCCCTTTTTCTTCCCTTTCTCTTCCCTTTCTCTTCCCTTTCTCTCCCCTCATTCTCCCCTTGACAGTGCGTGAGTTTTGAGCTTATCCTTTCTTCCGAGGAGATTGCATTCATGAAAGTTGAGCGCACTGTTGGAATCAAGCACGTGGTCGAACGTTCGCGTTTTTTCGCTGTGCTGTTCCCGGCCGCCGGCGAAGCCGAGGTGCTGAAAATGGTGCGCCTGAAAAAAGGAGAACACCGCAAAGCCAACCATCACTGCTGGGCTTTCCGCAGCCTTGATGAAAAAGGAAACCGAATCGAAAAATCACGCGATGACGGCGAAGTGGGCCATCCGGGCCGGGTGCTCCTTGAACTGCTGCGCCGGAAGGAGATGGAAGGCGGGCTGTTGGTCTCGCGGGTTTTCGGCGGCGTCAAGCTAGGCGTGGGCGGAGTATCCCGCGCCTTCAGGGAAGCTGGCGCAGGAGCGATTGAAGCATACAAGAAAAAGGTATAGGGCGTTCCGCTGGAACGCCCTGTCTTTGCTGGTGATTTCCGCCTGGGCGACCCACCGGGTCTATCTAAGAATAATCCCCATGTAATAACATTATTTCCCCAAACCGTAGGGGCAATTCGCTGAATCGCCCTGAACGATCGTGAGAAAAACAGGATAATCAAGATCAGGGCGACCCGTCCGCCGGCGTTTCGCCTAGCGGATCGCCCCTACCCTGCCTTTTGCCTTGATTGACTATGACCGCCGTTTGGCCTAAAATAAAAATAGAGGCCTTATGAAGTTAAGAAAATATTCTTTTCTTCTGCTTTTTCCGTTCATGCTCATGGCCGCTGACGACATCCGTCCCTACCTGAACACCGGTCCCTGGTACCCGTCCGACCCGGTTCAGCTAAACCAGATGCTCGACGGTTTTTTTAGAGCGGCTGCGCAGCCGCAAAAGCCAGCCGCGGTCCGTGGCATCATCGCTCCCCATGCCGGCTTTCAGTATTCAGGGCGCTGCGCCGCCCGCGCCTACGGTTCGCTGTCGCCGGCTCAAGGCATCCGCCGCGTCATCCTGCTCGGGTCTTCTCACCGCTCCGGTTTTTACGGAGCCTGCCTGGCCGATTACAAGTCCTATGCCACCCCGCTCGGCCTGGTGGCGGTGGACACGGAGATCTGCCGGGTTTTGGCAGCAAAAAAGTTTTTTAATAAAAACCGCGACACCATGCGCCTTGAGCACTCTTTGGAAAACCAGCTGCCTTTCCTGCAAAAAGCCCTTGAAGGCAGCGATTACAGGATTGTCCCCATCATTTTCGGCGCCCTGAAAAAAAAGGATTTCGCGGTCATGGCCGCTGCCATCGCCCCCTTCATCGATGCCAAAACCCTGGTGATAGCCAGCAGCGACCTGACCCATTACGGTGAGAACTTCTCCTATACTCCCTTCCGAAGCGACCTGGCTGAAAATCTGACCCGCCTCGACCAGGGTTTCATCGAGCCGATCCTGCGGCTCGATTTCGACCGCTATTTCGACTACCATGAAAAGACGGGCATCACCGTTTGCGGTTTCGTGCCCATCGGTGTCCTGATCCGCCTGTTCGAAAAAAAGAATTTTCGCTCCTCTCTGGCTGATTACTACAAATCCGGGGATCTGAACGGCGATTATTCGAGCAGCGTCAGCTACGCTTCTCTGGTCTTCAGCACCGCAGACAATGCCGCGCCGGATCCCATAGGCCTGAAACGGACGGAACAGAAGCTGCTGCTCGAACTCGCCCGCTCCACCTTGCAATCCTATTTTAAAAACATCCAGGTCCCGCCCCAAAAAGAAAATCAATTCTCAACCTTGCCCAATCTCTCGAAAAACCTGGGAGTCTTTGTCACCTTGAGGAAAAAAGGCGCGCTGCGCGGCTGCATCGGCAGTATCATCGGCAGGGAACCCCTGTACCGGGGCGTGGAAGCCAACGCCGTCCACGCCGCCATCGACGACCCGCGCTTCCCGCCGCTCAAGGAAAAGGAACTGGCGAGCGTGGAAATCGAGCTCTCGGTCATGACCCCGCTGCTCCTGGTTCAGGATTATCGGTCCATCCGCCTGGGGACCGACGGCGTGGTCATCCGCGACGGACGCGCCCAGGCCGTTTTTTTGCCGCAGGTGGCCAAAGAAACCGGCTGGACACTTGAGCAGTTTCTGGCCAACCTCTGCCTGAAAGCCGGACTGGATCGCGACGCCTACCGCCGTTCACCAACCATGCAGTTTCATGTATTTCAGGCCCAGGTCTTCAGTGAAAGGGATTCGCAAAAATGAATATTTCCCGGCGCCGCTTTGCCAAAACCCTGCTGCTTTCCGGAACCGCCCTGGCCGCCGCGCCTCGTTTCCCAGGGCTTTTGACCGGAGCGGCAGCGGAAATGAGCATTGTGGTCCAGGCCGTATCGCCGCGGCTGCGGCGCCAGAATCATGACATCCCCCCTGCCGCGGCCCGCGAATTTCTTGACCGTTCCCTGCAGGCCATCACCGGCAAAACCGACCCGGCCGCGGCCTGGGGAACGCTTTTCGCCCGTCATGAGACCGTGGGCATCAAGCTCAGCTGCCTGCCCGGCCGCATGCTCTCTTCCAGCCCGGGGCTGGTAGCGGCGATCGTCTCCGGCCTGCAGGCGGCCGGCCTGAATAGAAAGAACATCATCATCTGGGAACGCAGCAGCCGCGAGCTGGAAAACGCCGGCTATGAAATTTCACGCAGCGGCCTTAAAACCATGGGCAGCGACGAACTTCCCGGCCGGGGATACGGCAACCGCATCGCCGTGGCCGGCAGCGTGGGCACGGTCTTTAGCGGCATCATGGAAAGCATCGACGCCCTGATCAGCGTGCCGGTGCTTAAGGACCACGACCTGGCCGGTGTTTCCCTGGCCATGAAAAACATGTACGGGGCCATCTTTAACCCCAACAAATTCCACGCCAACCGCTGTGACCCGTACGTTGCCGACTTGTGCAGTCACCCCCTGGTCAGAGGGAAGTTGCGCCTGGCAGTCTGCGACGCCTCGCGGGTTCAGTTCCACAATGGACCGGCTTTTTTCCCACGCTACGCCAGTGAGTACGGCGGACTGCTGGTCAGCCGCGATCCAGTAGCCCTTGATTATTGCGGCTGGGGCATCATCGAATCGCTGCGCCGGGAGGCTGGACTGCCGTCACTCGCAGCAGCGGGCAGGGAACCGTCCTATATCCGCAGCGCCGCCCGCCTGGGTCTTGGACGGGACCAAGAATCCCAAATCCAAAGGATCATCCTATGAAATCAAAGGAAAGCTCCTTTGCCTCCCCACACAGCCGCCGCGCCTTCATCCGCAACGCCGGACGCGCCGCCGTGGCCGCACCGTTGTTGTTCAGCCCGGCCACCAAGTCAGGGGCTGCCGGGCCCGCGCCTCAGGCGCACCAGGCTGAGTATTACGATAAACTGACCGATAAAAAAATCACCTGTCGCCTCTGCCCCCACCAATGCCAGGTAGCCGATCTCGAACGGGGCAGCTGCGGAGTTCGTGAAAACCGCGGCGGCAAATACTATACCCTGGTCTACGGCCAACCCAGCGCCGTCCATGTCGACCCCATCGAAAAAAAACCGCTATTCCATTATCACCCCGGCAGCCAGGCCTATTCACTCGGTACGGCCGGCTGCAACTTCAACTGCCGCTTCTGCCAGAACTGGGAGATCTCTCAACGCCGGCCCGAGCAAGTGCAATCGCTCAAGCTGCTGCCCGCAGAGGTCATCCGCCAGGCCCGCGGCCGCGATTGTTCGCTCATCGCCCACACCTACAGCGAACCCGTGGTTTTTTATGAATACATGCGCGACTGCGCCGCCCTGGGCAAGGAAAAAGGCATCCCCAATGTCATGATCAGCAATGGCTACATTCAGAAAAAACCGCTGCGTGAGCTTTGCCGCCTGCTGGGAGCGGTCAAGATCGACCTCAAGGCCTTCACGGAAAAATTTTACCGCGAACAGTGCGGCGGCACCCTGAAGCCGGTTTTGGACACCCTGCTGACCCTGCGCGAAGAAAAGATCTGGTTCGAGATCGTGGTGCTGCTTATTCCGGGTCTCAACGACAGCCGGGAGGAGATCGAGAAAATGTGCCACTGGTTGGCACGGGAAATGGGCAACAACGTGCCGCTCCATTTTTCCCGCTTCACCCCCACCTATATGATGAAAAACATCCCGCCCACGCCCCCGGCCGTGCTTCACGAAGCGCGCCGCATTGCCCTGGACGCCGGCATCAAGTTCTGCTATATCGGCAACCTGATCTCGAATGCCGAGCACACCTATTGCCCGTCCTGCGCCAAGCTGCTCCTGCGCCGCCTGATGTACAGCGTCAGCAACGAAGGCATGCAGGGCAACCGCTGCCGCTCGTGCCAAACCGTCATCCCCGGAGTATTCGTTTGAAAGAACGGCCGGGGCGGGGACTTTTTTTTTCGCCCTTTTTGTTATATAATAAACGTTAAAGCAGCAATTCAAACTTTCACCTGAAAGAATTCCCAGAGGAAATATCAATGACTGAAAAAATATTGATCCGCGACCTGACCCTCCGCGACGGGCAGCAATCGCAGTTAGCCACGCGCATGAACCAGGAGCAGATCGACCGCCTGCTGCCCCTTTACCGGACAGCCGGCTTCTACGCCATGGAAGTCTGGGGCGGCGCCGTTCCCGACTCGATCATGCGCTACCTGGACGAAAATCCCTGGCAGCGCCTGGAAAAGATCAAGAGCGCCATCGGATCAAGTTCCAAGCTCACCGCCCTGTCGCGCGGCCGCAACCTGTTCGGCTACAATCCCTATCCCGACGAGGTCATCGAGGGCTTCTGCCGCAACGCCGTCCAATCCGGTATCGACATCATGCGCATCTTTGACGCCCTGAACGACATCGACAACATGAAATCGACCATCCGCTACGTCAAGCAGAACCGGGGCAGCGCCGACTGCGCCGTCTGCTACACCGTGGACCCGAAATTCACCTGGCTGGACAGGGTCAGGGCGCTGCTGGCGGGCAAGCCGGCCCCCGGCAGAATTTTC
>JALHTJ010000124.1 GCA_022865785.1 Candidatus Aminicenantota bacterium | reverse complement strand
AACGGCTTGTCGACAATGGAAAAACACCAAAGGTGGCTATCACGGCCGTCATGCGCAAACTCTTGGTCCGGCTGAATGCAATGATGCGAAATCATTTTATGCAATCTTCAAAAAACACTTGACTTTAAAGACAGTCGCTACGCCTTTTTCGCCCGCCTGGGCTTGGGTGACCTTTCGCCAGACAAACCGCCCCTACCATGTTCTGTGTCTTCCTCGTTACGCGTTACGCGTCACGCGTCACGAAAAATCGCGAAAGCCCCGCCTTGTTTTTTCGCACAATTTGCGCTATACTTGGCAAAATGAATCCATATTTAATTTTCTTCCTGTCCTGGCTGGTTCCCGGGCTGGGTCACCTGCTGCAGAAAAAAAAGCTGAAAGCCCTGGTCTTTTTTTGCGGCATTGTCTCCCTGCTGGTCATGGGCCTTTTAATGAAAGGCCGTTTCTATGACACATCCGTCCTGCACCCCCTACTGCTGCTGGGCTTTCTCGGCGATCTGGGCAATGGCCTGTTTTACATCATCATCCGCATGAGCCACCTGGCCGCCGGAGACATCAAAGCCATAACATATCATTACGGCACCGCCTACCTGGCATCGGCTGGATTGCTCAATTACCTGGTGGCCCTGAACGCTTTCGACATCGCCAAAGGGAGGAAAATGTGATCTTTAAAAGTCATGTCCTCTCCATGCTTATCTTCGCCCTGGTCGTTTCCACTATGCTGGCTTTCATCAAATACAGCGATGGGCGCCACATTTTCCGCTATGCCCTGAAACTCTTTTTATACATGGCAGGCGGCGTCTTCCTCTTCAGCTGGGTCATGTATTTCATTTAAAGCAAAAGTCCTATGAATTACCGTGCCCGGTTCAGCGCCGGGGGAATTTCAATGCTGATCTACCTGGTTATTTTTCTGCTCTCATCCCAGCCTGCCGCTTCCCTGCCGTCGCTTGTCCCCGACTTCATTCCCCATTTCCTGGAGTTTTTCGCCCTGGCATTCTTCTTCATCCAGATCTTCCCGGGCCCCGGGCGCAGGGTCTCTCTGGTTGCCGCCTTTCTGGCGCTGGCCGGGCTGGGCCTGCTCGACGAGTGGCACCAGTTGGCGGTCCCCGGCCGGATTTTTTCCCTACTGGATTGTCTTTACGACATGGCCGGGGCATTGGCCGGACTGGCGGTCTTTGTCATCCTGGAAAAATGCTATGACAATAAAAACGGCACGGGGATCATGCGCCGCTTGAAATTTTTATTGCTGGACCGCTGAAGAAAATCTAGAACGTCACTCCCAGGCCGCCCCCGACAAACCACCCACCCAGATCAACCGTCTTGTTGAAAGGATCAAGCTTGAGGGAAACGAACTTCACTTGAACAGCGGCGAACAGTTGTTTAGAAAAACGGAAGCGCAGGCCGCCCAGGGCAAAAAATCCCGCTTTTTTTTCATCAATGGTGGCGATGACATTCTCTTCCCTGATCAAATAATACCCCACCCCGGCTCCGGCAAAAGGGACAAAACGCCCCATGGACAATACCAACCTGGCACCAGCTTCCAGGCTGATCAAACGAAAACTTGTCGTCTCCTTGCTGAAGGTCAATTCCCCGTTGGCGGAAAGGCGCTGGCCTGAAAAAAAAATATCGAACTTACTACTCAGGCGGTAGCCCAGGTCAAGGGCGAATGCCGGCTGGCTGCCGTTATAAATTTTCCTGAACTCGCCGCTCGAGAAGTCGCGCAGTCCGGCCAAAGCCGTCAGGGAAAATCTTGGGGCCGCGGCTGTTTGTTTATCGCTTTCAACAGCAGGCAGAACCAGCAACTGTAATAAAACAAGCAAAAATAAAATTGTTTTTTTCATCAATTCACCGCGAAAGGGCAATTTATAGCAGTATCGCTAAAAAAAGTCAAGATGGGCAGCCGCGGTCAGGACCTAAATTTCAAATTGTATTTCTCGATCAGGTAGCGCAGCGAACGGTAGTTCACCTTCAGCCGCAGCGCTGTTTTTTTTACATTGCCGTTGTTCATCTCCAGGGCCTTGATGATTATACTCTTGCTCAAGTTGTCGATATACTGATTGAAATTAAAATCCCCGGCAGCGATCAGAATGGGCCAATCCGCTCCGCTGCTTTGACTGGGATCCATATTGTAGATCACTTCCGCCGGCAGCGAACTGGCGCCGATCACTTCGTCTTTCTCCAGGGCGACGCCCCTCTCAATGAAATTCTCCAATTCACGAACGTTCCCCGGCCAGCGGTAGTTGGCAAAGCATTCAAATACCTTTTTTTCAAAGCCCTGGATGTTCTTGGCAAATTTCTGGTTGTAGCGCTGCAGGAAATGCTGCATTAAAATGGGAATGTCTTCTTTGCGCTCGCGCAGCGGCGGGACCTTGATTGAGATCACATTCAGCCGGTAATAGAGGTCGGAACGGAATTCCCCTTTTTCGATGCTTTCAGCCAGGTCGCGGTTGGTCGCCGTGATGATGCGCACGTCCACGGCAATTTCTTTGTTGCCGCCAACGCGGCGGATCACCTTTTCCTGAATGCCGCGCAGGACTTTGACCTGCATTTTTTGCGACATTTCCGAAATTTCGTCCAGGAACAACGTCCCCTCACTGGCCGCCTCGAAAAGCCCTTCCTTGTCCCGGTAGGCATCGGTGAAAGCGCCCTTCTTGTGGCCGAACAATTCGCTTTCCAGTAAATTTTCCGGGAGGGCCCCGCAGTTGATGGAAACGAATTTTTTGTCGGCGCGACTGCTCTTGGCGTGAATGGCCCGGGCGATCAGTTCCTTGCCCGTGCCGCTTTCACCGCTGATAAGCACGGTGGAGTCTGTTTGGGCCACGGTGCTGATCAGCTCGAATATTTTGCCCATTTTAGGATCACTGCCAACGATATTTTCAAAGTTTTCCTTGTCGGACAGCTTTTGCCTCAACTCGATGTTCTCTTTTTCAATTGATTTCTTGTGCAGCGATTTGTTGATGATGATCTTCAGCTCTTCAAGGTTGAAAGGCTTCATAATGTAATCTTCGGCGCCGAGCTTCATGGCTTCGATGGCGTCGTGGGTTGCGGCATATGCCGTGATCATGATCACCGGCAGTTCCTGTTCGTGGGTCTTGATCTTTTTGAGCAGTTCGATGCCGTTCAGATCGGGCATGCGGATATCGGAAATGACCAGGTCGTATTTCCGACCCTTCAGCTTCTTCAGCGCATCCAGGCCGCTCACCGCTTCATCCACCTGGTACCCCTCCTTGCCCAGGACGAACGACAGCATGTTGCGCAGACTGTGATCGTCATCCACCAGCAGTATATTTACGGCCTGTTGAAGCATATCACTACCTCGGTGCCAAGATTTTTTTCAGACTTGATCTCCATTTTGAACCCATGTTCCTCGACGATCCTTTTAACGATATTCATGCCCAGACCAATGCCAAAGGCGAATTTGGAATAAAAAGGCATGAAGATCTTTTCGATTTCATTACGGTCCATACCCACGCCAAAATCGTGGATGGACAAGTAAACGGCTTTGGCGTCCTGAAACAGATTGATCTCGATCTCACCGTGTTCCTGCAGCGCTTTCACGGCATTGTTCAGCAGGTTCCAGACCAGCTGTTTGATCTTCTTGAAATCGGCATGGACCATGTTCCCGGGATTGTATTTTTTAATGAAACGCACCCTGCCCAGGTTGTGCGCTATCATGGCCACCACGTCATCCACAACTCCGGCCAGGTCAAATTCCGAAATATCCAAAGGCGACTGCCTGGAAAAATTCAGGAATTCCTCAATAAAAGCCGAAAGCCGGTCCGATTCCTTGACGATGATGTCCATCAAGTTCTTACATTCTGGCTCCAGGGTGAGTTCCTGGCGTAAAAACTGCACCGAGCCGGAGATCGAAGTCAGCGGATTGCGTATTTCATGGGCGATACCGGCCGCCATTTCACCTATCAAGGCCAGGTGCTCTTTTTCCTTGAGCTTGTTTTCAATTTCCTTGATGGCGCTCAGGTCGGTGATCAGAAATACGAGCAGTCGCTCGAAAGAGGACACTTTTTCAATGGAAGAAAGGGAAATCCCCAGGAAAAATCCGCGCAGGGTTTTTTCAAAATAATAGGAGTTGTTGCTCTGCCATATCTTTTGTATTTGAGGCAGTTCATCTTTGGTCAACAGCTGGTCAAAAATATTTCCTCCTTTTTTCAGGCGCAGGAAAGCGGCAGCCTTGGCGTTAAAGGAAACGATCCGCCCCTGGGGGTCGGAAGTGATGAAGCCATTCTCCATTTTTTCCATGACCGAATTGTTCAGCAGGATCATATCCTGCAGGTTTTCCCGGATGTTTTTCAGCTGCTGGCCGGTCTTTTTTATCCTTTCAAAATAATAGGAAGCAATGAAACTGACGCTGGAGAAAGCGATGAAGCTCATCAGCAGGTTGTAAATGAAGGTTCCCAAAGAAACATCGCCTACGGCGAAGTTAGGATAAAAAGATATAATTTCCAGGTAGAGCAAGTCGGAGAGCGTCCCGAAAGAAATGAACGACACCGTGGCTATGATGAGCGTATCGCGCCGGGAAAGGAAAATGGAAGCGACGATGATAGGCAAGATATAAAGGAAATAAAAAGGACTGACGATGCCCCCGGAAAGATACACCAACAGGGTGATCATCAGGATATCGAACGTCAGCTGGACATAAAGCAGATTCCGGGTTTTGAGAAATTTCCCCAGTGGGAAAAACAGAATGCTGATGACGACGGCCGCGGCTAAGGAGATGATAATGCTCAGCAGCGCAAAAGGAGCGTTGAAAAAAAGCAGAATGATGAGCGACACCAAGGCCAGGGCCGACAAAATCGCGATACGGATAGAATTGAGAAAGATTAATCTTTTTTGCAGATTCTGATCTTCAACGGCAATCAAGTTTCGCTTGTTAACCCACTTTGCCGATGATATCGAACAAGGGGAGATACATGGCTACGATAATGCCTCCGACTAAGCCGCCCAGAAACAGGATCATGATCGGCTCCATCAGCGACACGAGAGCCGAAACGGACTGGTCGACCTCTTCATCGTAAAAATCGGCCACTTTACCGAGCATGGTGGCCAGGGAGCCGGTCTGCTCGCCGACAGCGACCATCTGGGTCACCATATAGGGGAAACGCTTGGTCTCTTCCCAGGACTCCCATAACGGTTTTCCTTCCTGGACCAGGGAACGGCTTTTCAGCACCGCGTCTTCGATGATCGAGTTGCCCGATGTCTTGGCGGTGATGGTCATGCTTTCGATGATCTCGACTCCCGAAGTCAAAAGGGTGGCCAGGGTGCGGGTTACGCGGGCCACGGCCACCTTGACCAAGAGTTCGCCGAAAACCCATATCTTCAACTTGATGTTGTCGATCACGCGCCGGCCCTTGAAGGTGGCGTTATAGGAGCGGAAAGCGAAGATGATCACGACGAGGATAATGACGACGAAGAAGAAATTGCCGACCAGGAAATTGCTGGCTCCGACCACTATTTGGGTCGGCAGGGGAAGTTCGGCTCCCAATTGCCCGAACATGTCGGTGAAAACCGGAACGACCTTCCATAAAATGACCCCGGTCAGTATGAGGGCGATCACCAGGACGGCGATCGGATAAGCCAGGGCCGATTTCACTTTGCCGATCAATTTGTTCATGTTCTCAACATATTGCGAAAGGCGCAATAGGATAGTGTCCAAATTACCGGAAGCTTCGCCGGCCTGTATCATGCTGGTGTACAGTTCATTGAAGACCTTGGGATGCTTTTTCATGGCGTTGGACAGGTTGGCCCCGCCTTCGACATCCTTGCGGACCTCAAGCAGTACGTTTTGGAAATACTTATCCTTTTGCTGCTTACCCAGGATGCCAATGGCCTGGGTGATGGGCAGGCCGGCGTTGAACATGACCGAAAGCTGGCGGTTGAAAACGGCAATGGTCTTGAGCGAAACACTCTTGCGGCCACCGATAAAGGGGATATTGATTTTAAGTTTCTTGCGCTCGATACTTAACACCTGGATCGCTTCTTTTTCCAGGGCAGTGATGATTTCATTGGAATTCAGGCCGCGACGTTCACCTTCCACAATGCTTCCGATCCTGTTTTTACCTCTGTATTTAAAAATTGGCATATTTTTTCCTCCTAAAATGAAGACCCTTTGCTTGAGCTTGAAGTGGCGGTCGCGGAAGCATGGCTTGTCTTGAACTGGCTGGACAAGGCCGTGGGACCGCGGTTGATCAATTCCTGCAGTTCCTCGGGATTGTGGGAAACGTTCATGGACAGTTCAAGCGAAATATCACGCTTGAAATAAAGATTGGCCAATGACTGATTGAAAGTGATCATACCGAATTTTTCCTGCCCCATCTGCATGGAGGCGTAGATCTGGTGGATCTTATTGTCGCGGATCAGGTGGCGGATGGCCGGCGTAGGGATGAGCACTTCGATGGCCAGTACCCGGCCCCGGCCGTCGGCTTTGGGCAGCAGCGCCTGGGTGATGATGCCTTCCAGGTTCATCGACAACTGGGTGCGAACCTGGTCCTGCTGATGAGGCGGAAAGACATCGATGATGCGGTTGATGGTCTGAGCGGCCGAGTTGGTGTGGAGAGTAGCGAAGGTCAAGTGACCGGTCTCGGCGATGGTCATGGCGGCCTGGACGGTCTCCAGGTCGCGCATTTCACCGATCAGCACCACATCAGGGTCTTCGCGCAGAACCGAACGCAGTGCCAGGGGAAAGCTTTTGGTATCGGCATGCAATTCACGCTGGTTGACCATGGCCTTGCGGTGGGAATGCAGGTACTCGATGGGGTCCTCAATGGTAATGATATGCACTGGGTTCTCTTTGTTGATCTTGTCGATCATGGAGGCCAGTGTCGTGGTTTTCCCCGAACCGGTCGGCCCGGTAACCAGGATCAAGCCGCGGGTCTTGTTGGTCATGGTCGGGACAATAGACGGCAGGCCAAGTTTTTCAAATGACCAAATCTCGTAGGGTATGCGGCGGAAAGCCCCGGCCACGGCGCCGCGCTGCATGAAGACATTGGCTCGGAAACGGGCCAACCCCTTGATGCCGAAGGAAAAATCGAGTTCCCAGTTCTCTTCAAATTTGTATTTCTGGTTGTCATTGAGAATACTGTATATCATTTGCTTGGTTTCGGCAGGAGAAAGCACCGGATGCTCAATTCTCTTCAAGAGACCATGGATACGGATCAACGGTTGGGAATTGGTTGTGATGTGCAGGTCAGTTCCGCCTTCATCCACCATGATCTTCAGCAATTGTGGAAGTGGCAATGCCATACTTCTCTCCTTACAATCTCGTCGTTTCCCTTAAAACTTCTTCGATGGAGGTGATCCCCTGCTTGATCTTTTCCAGCCCGCTCTGGCGCAGGGTCAGCATCCCCTTTTCCTTGGCTTTCTGCCGCAACTCCGAAGTCGAAGCCCCGATCATGATCATTTCACGTATCTCGTCATCAAGTTCCATGACTTCAAACAGGCCAACCCGGCCTTTGTAACCGGTGTTGCTGCATTTGTCACAGCCTTTGGGCTCGAATATCTGGATGGCTTTAGCTTCTTCGGGAGTGAAGCCGATCTCGATCAGGGTCTGGGCCGGAATCTTGCCGACGGACTTGCAGCTGCTGCAGAGCCGGCGGATCAATCTCTGGGCCTGGACCAGGCGCAGGGCACTGGCCACCAGGAAAGGTTCAATACCCATATTGATCAGGCGGGCCAGAGTGGACGGCGCGTCGTTGGTATGCAGGGTGGATAGGACAAGATGGCCGGTCAGGGCGGCCTTGATGGCGATGTCGGCGGTTTCAAAATCACGAATCTCGCCCACCAGGATGATGTTGGGATCCTGGCGCAGGAAGGTGCGCAAGGCGGCCGGGAAGGTCAGGCCGATCTGCTCCTTGATGTTGACCTGGTTAATGCCGAAAATATTGAATTCCACCGGGTTTTCCGCGGTCAGAATGTTTACTTCCTCATCGTTCAGCTTGGACACGGCCGAATAAAGGGTGTTGGTCTTTCCCGAACCGGTGGGGCCGGTGACCAGAATGATGCCCCAGGGCTCCTTGATATTTTTTTCGAATTTCTGCAGGGACAGGGGTTCGAAACCGAGCTGGGTCAGGTCCAGCTTCAGCTGGTCCTTGTCCAGGATGCGGATAACGATCTTTTCGCCGTGGATGGTGGGCAGCGAGGAAACACGCATATCCACCACTTTTTTGACCGTGCTGGTATCTATCCTGGTTTTGATACGGCCATCCTGGGGCAGGCGCCGTTCGGCGATGTCCATTCCTGAAATGATTTTCAGCCTCGAGGAGACTTTGTTTTTCAGGTTCATGGGCGGCTTCATGTATTCGTGCAATATCCCGTCGATGCGCAGGCGGACGCGGAACTCTTTTTCGTAGGGCTCGAAATGGATATCCGAAGCGCCCTTGATGATGGCATCGTTGAAGATCAGGTTGACCAGCTTGATGGCCGGGGCATCCTCGTCGATGTCCCCATCAATATAGCCTTCATCTTCTTTAGTCTCCAAGACCTCCACGGTGGAGTCTTCACTCAACTCGATCTCGTCAAGGAACCTCTGGGCCTCAATGCCGGTGGAAGAACCGTAATATTTGTCAATGGCCTCCAGGATCGATGATTCGGGGGCGATGACCGCCTGGATGCGCAGGTTGGTGGTGAAGCGAATCTCCTCCTGGACGAACAGGTTTGAAGGATCGGCCATGGCCAGGGTCAGGTTGGATCCGATGCGGTGAATGGGGATAACCACGTGCTTGCGGGCAATGTCGGGCTTGATCAGTTCGATTACTTTATCGTCAATCTCGAACTTGGCGAGGTTGATCGACGGGTAACCGAATTGCTTGCTCAGGACCTGGGCGATGTCCTCTTCGGTCACATGCCCGAGGCGGATCAAAACACTGCCGAGTTTTCCCGGTTCCTTTTTTTGCACCTCCAGCGCGTGCTGAAGCTTCTCTTCCGTTAACTTTCTTTCCTTAAGTAAGAAATCTCCTAAACGCATTGCCATTGGCTATATTGTAGTGAAATAAAAATCAAATGTCAATTTTTTCATTTGAGCAAATAAAAAGCGGAAATCGCCAGGTTTTTCATATAGCCCATATGGTCAAGGCCCAGGGCGAAATCGACCAGGAAATTTCCCAGATTGAAACCGAATCCCAAACCATACAGGACATTGGCCTTGCGGCCCAAAATATACTTGTCGCACAGGTCACTCAGGAAACCGGCGCGTAAAAACAGCTTGTTTTGAAAAAGGCCTTTTTCAACCCCCAGTGACACCGGCTGCGCATCCTGGCCGTTGTGATAAAGATCGCCTTTGGCCACGTCGATATCCAGGAAAATCCCCAGCTGGTCGTCCGGCCGCAGGGCCAGGCCGCCGACCAGCCGCCGGGCCAGGCGCAGTTCACTGAAAGCCGTGGAGATAACCGGATTGGAAACATTTCTTACCATGAGCCCGGCTTTGAAATACTGACCCAAGTCGGCGCTGATCCCCACATCGAAGTTTAGCTTGGAAAAATTTTTTTCGGCGCCCGACCAGGCGAAGTGCAGAAAATCCTTGGCATTGGCACCTGGCAGGAACGGAGTTTCAGTGATTGAAGCGTTGAATTCGGCGTTGCGCCCTTTCAGGTAGTGGGCCGTAGCTCCCATTGCCAGGCCTTGCCCAAGGGGAATGGCAATGGCCAGCGAGTAATCACTATATTGAAAGCCGATGAAGCGCATTTGCAGCGAAGCGATATCGTCATTGGTTATGTCGCCGGGCGGTTTGGCCAGAATGGAATTGGCCTCGGGGAAAATCACTGCCGCGGCGACCTTAGCCAAGGACAGAGCATAACCCTTGCCAGCATAACCGGGATTGCTGAATTGAAAACCGCTGATACCGTTCTTGGCCGCGAAGATAGAGTCAAGCTTGCCGAGCAGAAGCGACTTGGTTTCCGCATTCAGATCCTGGAAATTTTTAAGATCGTAAGCACTGATCCCGGCCCAATGGCCTGCCGCATCCTGGAAATCCAGAAAACTGCTTTGATACTGGAATCCTCCCAGGGATGCCCGCAGAGAATTCAGCAGGGCCGGGTTGATGTATATGGCATTGTAATCATAATTGAAAGCCAGGGAGGAATAACCGAGCGCCAAAGAACGAGCGCCGTAAAAATAAGGAAAAAAGGAATGGCTGGGGAGAAATAGGCCGAAAATCATGAACAGAAAGAATATTTTTTTCATTTTTCATTTAATATAACGAAATAACAAAAATTGTCAACTGCCAAGCCCTCCATAACGCAAATCAGCGGGAAAAAAGCCGTAAAATGAGCTTGACACGCGAGCGCATTTTTGTTACTCTTGAAATTGTCGGGGGTCTATAGCTCAACGGCTAGAGCTACCGGCTCATAACCGGTTGGTTCCAGGTTCGAATCCTGGTAGGCCCAGTAAATGCATCCAATTAAGGAGTTCACTTGAAAGAAGGACTCGATGTTTTATACGTGTTGCAGCAAAAAGATGACCAACTGAAAGAAATCGGAAATACAATTAAGGAAATCCCCCTCAGGATCAAGGAACTGGAAGACGAGCGCGACTCCCGCTCCGACATGATCGAAAAAACCAAGAAAAAACTTCAACACAACAGCGAAGAAAGAAAAAAACTCGAACGGGATATCTCCGCCATCAAGGACAAGATCGCCAAGTACAAAGAACAAATGAAAAAAGTGACCACCAACAAGGAATACCAGGGTTTCAGCAATGAGATCAAATTCGAAGAAAACATTATTACTACCGTGGAAGAAAAAATAATTGAAAAAATGGTCGAATCGGACGAGATCATGGGCTTGATCCGCGACGCGGAAAACGAATTCAATAAAATAGCCGAAACATACAACCAGCAGATAAAGGATATGCACAGCAACCTGGAATACCACAAAAACAAGCTGGCCGAGGAAACCAAAAACAAAATGGAGTTGCGCACCCGGGTGGATGCCAAGCTTCTAAAAGCCTATGACAACCTTTATGTCAAAAAAGCCGGGAAAGTCGTCTCCTATGTGCAGACCGATTTCTGCGGCGTCTGCAATATCAAAATCCGTCCCCAGGTCCTGAGTGAAATGATCATCTCCAACAATGTGCTGATCTGTGAAAGCTGCGGCCGGATTTTGTTTAAAAAAATTGTCGGTGCGGGTGAAGAATAATTCTATTTCACTTGGGGAGAGTCCCGGGATGAATGAGCAGGAATTAGCGGACTTAAACGAAATCGCGCGCCAGATCAGGATCATGATCATCCAGATGATCGGCCGTTCCGGCAAGCCGCAAGATCTGTACGTACATTTCAAGCTGACAGCCGCTGACAACGCCGGCGCCGGCAAAGAAATTCTATCCCGGCCATGATCCAGTTTTTCCATGTCTACAAGCAGTATTTCCGCAGCAATGAAGCCCTGAGCGACATCAACCTTTCCGTTGAACGGGGGGAATTCATTTTCCTCACCGGGGCATCGGGAGCGGGAAAATCTACCCTGCTCAAACTGATATACAAGGAAGAGGAACCCAGCAAGGGACAGATCCTGATCGATTCGATCAACAGCACCCTTATCCCGCCCGGAAAACTCTACAAGCTGCGCAGACAGATCGGAATTGTGTTCCAGGATTTCAAGCTGATGATGAACCGGACCGTGCATGAGAACGTGGCCATCCCCCTGCTGGTCAGAGGAGATAAAAAGGCTGCGGTGGAAAAGAAAGTGAACAGCACCCTGGCCCTGGTAGGCCTGAGCCACCGCAAGCGCTACCTGACATCCCACATTTCGGGCGGCGAACAGCAGCGGGTGGCCATCGCCCGGGCCGTGATCGGCAACCCCAAGATCCTGATCGCCGACGAACCGACAGGCAACCTGGACACAGAGTTGTCCATCGAGATCATCCGCATATTGGAAAAGATCAATGCCAGAGGCATCACCATGATCATCGCCACTCACGATATGAACCTGATCAACCTCTTTCCCAAACGCATCATCAAATTGGACAAGGGACAACTGGTTTTGGACAAAGCCAGCGAGGCCGTTTAATGAAATTCATGGCGCGTGCGGTTCAGCAGGCCCTGAACAATATTCTGCGCAACAAAACGGTTAATTTCCTGTGCCTGGGCATCATCGCTTTTACATTGCTGGTTCCGGGGATATTCAATTATATTTCCTTCAATCTGGACAGTTACATCAGCAAACTGAGCGAAAACATCGAAGCGATCTTTTACCTCAGGGAGGGCGACAACAGTGCGGATATCGAAAAGATGCTGCAACGGATCCAGGGCAACCTTCTGGTTAAAGAGGTTGGGTTTACTTCCAAGGATAGGGCCCAGATGAAATTCACCCAGGAATTTCCCGAATTGCAGTACATTCTGGCCGAATTCAGTGATTCTCCCTTCCCGGCGTCCATCAATGTCAAGTTCCGTACAGACGCTCGCAACGTGGTGCAGATCGAATCATTCATCCGTGATATCGAAAAAAGCAGCATCATCGAAAGCGTTCAGCTCAACCTGGACTGGGCCAGAAAGATCGCTATGATCAAGAAATTTGCCTCTTTCGCCGGTTTTTTCCTGAGTGCCATCCTGCTCATCGTATCTATTTTCATCATTTTCAATGTAGTGAAGATCAATATTTTTTATCGCAGGGACGAGATTAATATCCTGAGGCTGGTCGGTGCCACCGACTGGTATATAAAAACTCCCTTTCTGCTCGAAGGCCTGATCCTGGGATTTCTGGGCGGGCTGCTGGCCGGCGGCCTGCTGCTGGTCACCATCAGGGTTTTTCCGGTCTATGCCAAATTTATCTTTAATATCGTCAAGCAGCTGATCGATTTCAGACAGCTGCCGCTTAGGATCTTCTGGGAAATGGTCATTACCGGTTCGGCCATCGGCTTGTTCTCATCTTTCATCTCCCTGCGCCGCTTCATCAAAACCACACCAGGATAGCTTCCCGGCAACATGTTTTTTTAGATTACTGACTTTTTTTCAAATGTGAGTTACACTTGATCTCAGGAGCTGTATTGAAAACAAAAGTCCCACTTTTCCGTATGAATCACTTGTCGCCCTGCGACGCACTCATATTCCCGGCGCTATTCCGTTAGCCAAAATGAGGAAGCGAACATGATCATACCGCTGCTGCGCATCGCCCTGATTTCCAAGCATGAAAACACCTGCGGCTTTTATAAAGATATGCTTTCCAGACGCGAAAACATCATATTGGAAACCTATACCGGAACTGATGAGCTGAAGAGAGGCTGCCGGGAAAAACTTTATGCGGGATTAATCGTGGATATGTGGACACACATCGCTTCTGCCAATGCCGACAAAGAGTTCGTCTATTCCCTTGATAAAGTATTCCCCATTCTTTATATCGGCGACAATGACCAGAAACCGTCCGAGTTGCACCCTGGCGGGGGCTGGCTGATGGCCCGCCAGCATGAGATCAAAATCCTGGAAGATTTTATCCAGAACCAATGCCGGGACATGAAGTCGCGCGGTATCCGCACCGGCATGCGCAAGAATCTTTTCTTTAACACTCACGCCCAATTAGGCGGCCAGGAAAAATCATTCAAGACCAACACCAAGAATATTTCCCAGAACGGCTGTTTTGTCATTTCCGTCCATGAACTGCCGTGCGGTACCCCTGTCTGGCTTACCATCACCGACCTGGACGACAAAACTCCCATTGCGGCTGAGATCAGGTGGAGCAAGCCCTGGGGCAACGATTTCCTCTCCCTGCCTGGAGTAGGCGTCGTATTCAGGGAGATTAGCCTTGCCCAACGGCAAGCGCTAACTGAATTTCTGAAATAAACCAGTTTTTTAAAACAGTCCGGCTGATCAGACCCGAGCATCCTTCAGGGCTTCTTCCAGCCGTAGCAATCCTTTGGTCACCGTTTCGGGATCGCCAACAGCGGATATGCGGAAATGTCGCGGCATTTGGAAGTACCGGCCTTCGGTGACCACCATGTGGTATTTTTTATATAGCAGGGCGTAGAATTTTTTAATATCCACCGCGCTTTTTACTTCCGGGAAAAAAAGCAGGCCGTTCCTGGGAATGTAACAGGAAAGGAAGTCAGTCCGGTCAAAATAGGCACTGATTAGCTCGCGGTTGGTCTTGATGCGCTGACGTAGGCGCCGTTCCAGTTCGGCAAGCAATGGGTGTTCGAGCAGGATGTGGGCCAGGTACAGAGGCGTAAACGGAATCTCCGGCGTCAGGTAATCACTGAAATTACGGGCTTTTTCAATGATGTTAGCCGGGGCGAATGCCCAGCCGATGCGCATGGAACCCAAGCCGTAGAATTTGGAAAGCGAAGCCGTGACAATGAATTCAGGGTAATCGACAAAAAGTGACTTGTCCCGGTAAAATTTGCCGTAGACTTCATCAATGAAGATCGTGATATTCCGCTCCTGGTTGAGGGTTTTCAGATACTGCAGGACTTCGCCGGAAATCTGGTTTCCCGACGGGTTGTGCGAATCGGTCAGGATGATCATTTTGGTCTTTTCCGAGACGCTCTCGGCGATGGCCGCTACAGTCAAGGAAAAATCAAGGGGGTCACGCTTGAAGAAGCGAATCCTGGCACCCAGGTAAGCCGGTACCTTGAACATGGGTTCATAGGCCGGGAATTCGATGAGAACCTCGTCACCGCGCCTGAGCAAAGCCGCCCAGATGATAAAATTGGCCATACTTGTCCCCAGCGACAGAAAAATGTTTTCCTGCGGCACCATGGCCTTGCGGCTCATGGTTTCAAGCAGGTGCCGGCTGCCGACTAAGGCGTCGCCGGGAAAAGCATTCAATTTGATTGATTCACGCTGGAAGGGTAATTCGTCTTCAGTCAGAAGGAACTCCATGTTTGAATAGGAAAAATTGATCTCTATATCCCGGGAGTAGTTTTTAATGGTGAACAAGTGTTCAATTTTCAAATTTCTCGGCATATTTCCCCCTATGAAACAAGCACAACGCGCACCCGCTTTTTTTCCAGGGTGACTCGCAATTTGAGTTCCTTATCGGTTTTGGTAACAATATCCACAGCCGGCAAACGGATTTCACGCTCAATGAAATCACTCACGGCGTGGGCGAACCGGCCCGATCTTTCAGCTTCTCCAGCCAGGGCATCGATTAAATCTTTGTCAATATTGAATTGGCAGTGATAGCGAACCTGCATATCCCGGCGCAGTTTCTCAAGTTGGATGGCGGCAATCTTTTTCAGGTGCTCGATATTGAGGGGGGTGAACTGGATGATCTCATCGACCCAATCCAGCACATTCATGATCTTTGGGGTAATGACGATCTCCCCGGAGCGTGGATCATCCTTGACAAAACCGATGGCCGAACCCTTTTTCGCTTCGCCGATGCCGGTAAGGTTCAAAATGAAAATGATGTTGGCCAGATAGTGCTTTTTGCCGCCATGGTCGACGACTTCACCTTTAGTCAGCACCTTGCCCAGGAAATACAGCACCAACGAATGCGCAGTCTCGATATTTTTAAAAAGGATCACTGAAAAAGGATGATTTTCGATTTCGCGGATGAGCATCCCGGAACTGCCCTCTTCATCACTATGGATCAACTTTTCGGCGTCATCGGCTTTTTTTAATCCGCCCAGGTCTATTATGCGCAGTTTTTCGGGGCTGCCGAACAGGTAGGCGGCGATTTGGGCGGCGACAAAACTCTTGCCAACGCCGGTCGGCCCCAGGAACAGGAAAATACCTTCGGGCTTCAGTGTGTTTGGCCTTGTTTCCAGTTTGGCCAGCTTAATGATCCGCGATATTTCCTCAAGGGCGCTGGTTTGGTTGACTGCCGCTTTCTGCAGGTAGGCCAACATGCCGCGGTAATGCTCATGGGTATCGAGAGCAACAATTTCAATGGGAAGCTTGGAAATGCTGCTGATGCTCTGATAAATGTGCTGGATGCTCAGGGTCCTGATCTTTTTCAATGATGCCTTGGAGCAGGCAATGTCCAGCAATTCAATCGCCTTGTCTGGAAAGGCGCGGGTGGGAATGAATCGCTGCGCCAGGGTGAATATGCGTGCGAACAAGCCGCCGGGGATGCGCAAATCGTAATATTTTTCAAAATAGCCTTTCACCCCGGCCAGGATCTTCAGCATTTCGTCTTTTTCGGGCTCACTGAGCAAAATGGCCGAAAAATTGGCGGCCATGACCTCGTCACTTTTGATGTATTTGTAGTAGTCCTCGGGTGTGGACGCGGCAATGATCAGCAATTCCCGGCTGGCAATATGGGTTTTCAGCAACCCCTGGATCTGGCTGCCGCGGCCCGGCTGGGCACCACCGCCCAGCGACTGGCCGTTCATTTCATCCAGGAAAAGGATGATGCGCTCCCGGTTCTTCCTGATCTCGGCAAACAGTTTTTCAAAATCCTTGGCCAGCAGGTCGAGGGATTCCCGGGAATAATAAAACTGGTTCAGCGAAAGTTCGAGGATGACCTTGCCCCGCAGGTTGGCCGGGACCCGGCCGCGGTTTATGCGGTTGGCCAGCTCGGTGATCAGGGCCGTCTTGCCCACGCCTGGCTTGCCGACCAGGATGATATTTTTTTTCAGTTTGCGCAAAAGCGTTTCCATCAGGGCTTCCAGTTCCTTTTTGCGGCCCAAGAAAGGCATGCGCTCCTTGCCCCCGGCCAGGTCGCTCAAATTGCTGATGTAAGTGTGAAATTCCGGGGAGATGTTCAACTGCTCCAGTTTCAGGCTCATGGGCTCAAAGACCAAAGACGGGCCGACCTGATTGTTTTTGAACACACTTCATATCAAATGCTCCTGTCGATGAAACGGAATTTCAGAATGGTGCGAAAAATGATCTCCAGGTCAAGACGGAAGGTCCAGTTCTGGATATAATAAATGTCAAATTCAATACGCTTGTCCAGGGGAGTGTTGCCGCGCAAACCGTGAACCTGGGCCCAGCCGGTCATGCCTGCCTTCACCCGGTGGCGGAGCATGTAGCGCGGTATGCTCTGCTTGAATTTCTGGACCAGTTCGGGACGCTCAGGACGCGGCCCGACCAGGCTCATGTCCCCGGCCAGGACATTGATCAGTTGCGGCAGTTCGTCCATGGAGAGTTTACGCAGGTACTTCCCCACCCTGGTCACGCGCGTATCGTTCTGCGGCGACCAGATCGGGCCGGTTTCCTTCTCGGCGTTGCAAACCATGGTACGGAATTTGATCATTTTGAAGATGCGTCCGTCCAGACCGAGGCGGGTCTGGCGGTAAAACACCGGCCCCGGCGAATCAAGCTTCAGCAGCAGGGCGGTCAAGGCGAACACGGGCAGAAAAAAAACCAGTCCGCTCAGCGCGACCAGCAGGTCGAACAAGCGCTTGCTCAGAGCCGGCCAGCCCTCAAGGGGGATGTCGCCCAGGTTTATAATCGGCAAGCCCTCGATGTGCTCCAATCCGGATTTCAGTGAAACAAGCTGCAGGATATCCGGCACCAAGCGTATGTCAAGCAGCAGGTTGTTGGCGTTTTCGATAAGTTTCATGATGGTGCCGTATTCACTCAGTGGTAGGGCCACGAAAAGATCGGTAATGCCGTGTTTTTTCACAACTCGCTCCAGCTCGGCATAATTTCCCAGGACCCGGGCCCCGGTCTCCGGCGCCAAAAAACCGCTGACCTCCAGCCCGAAATGGCCATACTTGGCTAGATTGGCCGCCGTCATTTCGGCCAAGTCCCCACAGCCGGCGATCAGTACCTTGGAAACACCGTTGCGGGTCAAGGCCAGAAGGCGGAACAGTTTGAACATCAGGGCCCGGCATATAAAAATCAACAGGATCGAAACCGGAGCGTAGACAAGCAAAAATACATGAGAGATCTCGAAACTGATAAAATCATAACTCTTCAAATAACTGAATAGCAGTAAAAGGGTAAAAGCAGAAGCGGCGCTGTTGAGGATGACCAAAAACATGTCGTCCAGGCGGTTGCGGCGCAGCTTGAATCGATAAAAACCTTGATAGGAAAAGTAAATTAAATGAACGGCCAACAGGAAAGGGACGATGAACAGGTAACTGGAGAAACGCGGGATGCCCTTGGGCACGCCCAGCAGCCCGGAAGCAAAGCGCAGCCAGAACGAAACGAGAAAACTGATCATGACTGCCAGGACATCGCTGGAGACGAACAGCCGTGCCAAATGTTCTCTCTGTTTTCTGATCATGGGTTCCTGGAGTTGATGAATTGCTGAAATTCCGCCCGGAAGCGTGCTGATGAGAAACGCAGGCTGTTTTCCCTGATGGCAGCGGCGGAAAGATCCAGGCGCGAAAAATCGGCAACGGCTTTTT
>JALHTJ010000016.1 GCA_022865785.1 Candidatus Aminicenantota bacterium | reverse complement strand
TGGTGGTGGCGGTCAGCAAAGGCCGCCTCGACTTCGGGCCCTGGGAGCAGATCTTCTACGGCGAATTCGACGGCCGCAGGAAGAAGCGGGTGCTGGTCAAGATCATCGGCGAATAGGGAAAGGCCAGGGGTGAGAGGCGAGGGGCTAGGGGCTAGACGATATTGGCGTACACCAAGGGCCGCCCCTACTTGATCTCTAACCGCTGCCCGTAGCACCTGCGGCAGACCGAGACGTACTTGTCGTTGCCGCCTATCTCGATCTGCGGCCCCTCGCCCACCGGCTGGCCGTCCTTGTACTTGAGGAGCATGGTCGCTTTCTTGGTGCAGTACCAGCACACGGCCTTTACTTCCTCCACCTTGTCGGCGAAGAGCAGCAGCGCTTCGCTGCCGCTGAAGAAATGGTTGCGGTAGTCATTCTTCAGTCCGTAAACGATTACCGGGATATGCAGCTGATCAACGATGCGGGTCAGGGTGACCACCTGTTCACGGGTCAGGAACTGTCCCTCGTCGACCAGCACGCAGTCGGGCTTGGCCTCACTGACCAAGGTCATCATGTCGATGGCGCTGCTGATGATCTGCGCATCACGCTGGAAGCCCATGCGCGAGGTGATCTTGCCGCGGCCGAAGCGGTCATCAATGGCCGGGGTGAACAGCAGGGCGTGCTTGTTCTGTTCCTCGTAATTGTGGGCGATCTTCAATATCTCGGTGGATTTGCCGGCGTTCATGGTCGAATAGCGGAAATAGAGTTGGGCCATGTTTCAATCTCCTGCGATCTTCAGGGCCGGGGATATTCGGTTGTTTTTTCCCAAAAAGCCCGCCGCACATCCCGGTAGACGTTCAGATCGACGCCGCTCTGCAGGTAGCGGATCAGGGCCTCGGCGGTGGTTGATTGCAGCGAATGACCGGGATCCTGGCGGGAAAAATCATAGGCGCTGGCCACGTAACTGGAAATTCCGACCTTGAACTGCCGGTTTTCATCGAGCGGCATGCCATCGGCAGCGCTCAGGCGGATCTCCTTGATCTGGCGGGCGTCGTCGGTACGCACCACGTAGGTAATGCCCGAGACCTGGAGATCGATATTGCCGCCTTTCTCGAATGAATTTTTGATCAGGCCGCGTATCTCTGCCGGAGTCATGGCGATCTCAACTACCTGGTTGCCGAAGGGGTCGAGGGTGTAGATATCCTTGATGGTGATCTGCTGCGGCAGGCGGTTGAGGCGGATGCCGCCGCCGTTCTGGAAAGCGATGTCCAGGCCGTGCACATGGCACATGGCATCGGTCATCAGGCTGCCCAGCGCCTCCTTGCCGGCAATCGCCAGCGGGGCGGTGACAATGACCTTGGCAAAGGCCGGGTTGCTGTTGAAGCGAGCGATCATATCCTTGACCTCGGCGTCCTCGGCCATGGGGCCGTTCAGTTCGATCAGCCCGCCTTTTTTCTCAACCACCCTGCCGCCGCGGACCAGCAATTCAATCCGGCCCAAAAACTTGTTGTCGCTGCCGGCCTGGGCGACCAGCACGCCGTTGACATTTTCCGCGGGATCGACACGGGTATGGGAGTGGGCGCCGATGATCAGGTCTAATTCGGGCATTTGCCGGGCCAGGCGCAGGTCGTCCTCGTAACCGATGTGGGTCAGGCCGATCAGGACATGGTTCCCGGCCCGCAGGGATTTGAATTCCCGGGCTTTGGTCAACGGTTCGCTGAAAACCAGCC
This sequence comes from Candidatus Aminicenantota bacterium, assembly GCA_022865785.1. Lineage (GTDB taxonomy): Bacteria > Acidobacteriota > Aminicenantia > UBA2199 > UBA2199 > UBA2199. The sequence goes on along the minus strand of JALHTJ010000016.1, from coordinate 31,371 downwards.
CTTTGACCTTGTCGGGATGGGTCGAAGGCAGACCGTTTCCGGCTTCGATCTGGATCAGTCCGAAAACGGCGATGCGGATGCCGCTTGCGGTTTTCAGCACCACGCTGGGACGCAGCAGGGGCAGAAGGTCCCCGGCCTGGATGTTGGCGCAGACAAAGGGGAAGCGGGCCCGGACCGCGAACTTCTTCAGGTTCTCCAGGCCAAAATCGAACTCGTGGTTGCCGGGGCAGAGCAGGTCGAGGCCCAGACGGTTGAGCAGCTCAAGCATCGGTTCGCCGGGCGGGACGTACTGGTCGATGACCGGGTTGCCGGTGAAGTTGTCGCCGGCGCAGAAGTAAAAGACCTCAACGCCACTTTTCCTCTCGGCAGCAATGATAGCGGCCACCTTGGCGTAATTATCGATCTTGCCGTGGACGTCGTTGGAGTGGAAGATGACAATGCGGGTGTCGGCCGGCGCCGGGGGCAGCGAGGCACATGACAAAAACCCGAAGACGGCCAATAGCACCAGCGGCAACAAGCGCGCTTTTATCATGGTCCGTATGGCGTGTTTCATGGTTGGGGTTTCACCAGTTCGATGCTCTTGGTGAAAATTTCCTCGCCGCCGTTCAATTCGCCGTCCAAAGCGACCTGGTGGCCGTGGCGGTCGAAGACCGCTTTCCGGTCATTTTTCACCAACCTCCACTCAGCGCGCGAATACTTGCGCAGCACGTCCTTGACGCAGGCGCCGGAAAAAATCTCGATTGGCTGATCGTTCATTTTTATCTGCATGACCTTGTACTCCTTTGCTGAAAAACTATTTTAGTGAAGTGCAAAAACAAAGTCAAGAAATAAGTGTAAGTGTCAGTGTCAGTGTTAGCTGGACCAAAAGCGAAATATTGCCGTTCCATTTTATTTCTGTCACTGACACTGTCACTGGATTTCGATTTGTTTTCTTGCTGTCACTGACACGGCCATTGGATTTCGATTTGTTTTCTTGCTGTCACTGACACTGTCACTGGATTTCGATTTGTTTTCTTGCTGTCACTGACACTGTCACTGTCACTTTACTATGTTATAATGAAACCCAATGAAACATGAAAAAAATCCGAACTCAGGCGTCCTTCTGACTCTGCCTTCCTGGCTTGAGGAGATATTGGCCGGCAAAGACCTGGTTTTCCCCGACCCCTCAGAGCGCATGCGCTGGGTCATCGGACTATCGCGGCAGAACGTGGAACACGGCAGCGGCGGTCCTTTTGCCGCCGCAATATTTAACAGTGGCAGCGGCAAACTGCTGGCCGCCGGCGTCAATCGCGTCGAGCCGCTGAACTGTTCGCCGGCCCACGCCGAAGTGATGGCCATCGCCTTCGCCCAGCAAGACCTGCAGGCCTGGGACCTGGGAAAGGATTCCGGAAATCCTGCGGAACTGCTGAGCAGTTCCCAACCCTGCCTGATGTGTTTGGGCGCCACGCTGTGGTCGGGGGTCACGCGGCTGGTTTTCGGGGCGACCGCCGCCGATGTCACCGCCATCCTGGGCTTCGACGAAGGCCCGCTGCCGGCAGCCTGGATTCAGGAACTGCAAAAACGCGGCATTGCGGTCGAAGCGGGATTGCTGCGGGCCGAGGCTGTCGCCGTCCTGGGCTTATACACCAAAAAGCAGGGAACGATCTACAACAGCCGCAAAGGATTTTAAAGCCCCTTGCGCTGCATCATTTCGCGGTTTTTCCGCGGCGTCTGGTTCCACAGCGTCAGCATCAGCACCGCCCCGATCACCGAAAAGGGAATGATCAGGTAGACCCATATCCCCCAGCCGAAGCGGTCCAGGAAATAGCCCATGCCGAATCCGGTCAGGCCGCTGGCCAGGTACTGGACCCCGTCCAGCAGGCCGGTGACCGTCGCCGCCCCTTTCGTACCCCCGAAATCCATGGAAGCCGTGCCCGAAAGCATGCCATGCACACCGAAGATCCACATGCAGCAAAAGCCGATCATGAACGCCGCCAGTCCCGGGACGCGCACGTTGCCCAGGATCAGCAGCGAAATGATCTGGCCGATATAAAAAATGAATGCCACCGGCGGCCGCCGCGACTGGAACAGGCGGTCGGACATGTAGCCGCAGAGCAGCCCGCCGACGATGCCGCCCACGGTGATGCCCAGCGAGGCCAGCTGGTGCAGACTGCCGCCGGGAGCGATATGGTGGATCTCCTTTAAAAACGGCGTGAACCAGAGCATCAGCCCCTGGCGCACGAAGCCGGTGCAGAATTCGGCGACCATCAGGGTCAGGATCACCGGGTTGGAAAAAGCCCGTTTCAACACATAGGTGAAATTCACCTTGAAGTCGTCGCTCAGGTGCGAAGTGGCGTCGTCAGTGTCGATCTTGGCGAACCCGGCCTGCTCGGGCTTGTCCTTGACCAGGAAGTAATCTACCAGGACCATCAGCAGGATCAGGCCCGAGGGCACGATGAAGACCCATATCCAGCCGAAGTGGGCCAGGATCCAGCCGCCGAAGCCCATGGCCAGGAAATAGCCGCAGGAGATCATGATGCCGAAGATGCCGCCAAACACGCCGCGCTCCTTGACATGGAACCAGGGGGCGTTGACCTTGACCACCGACAGGGCGCCGAAGCTCTGGAAATACTGGTTGACCGCGTAAAGCAGCGACATGCCGACCACGATCTTGGTCTGCCAGCCGGCCAGGAACAGGGCGCCGATGACCAGGTTGAAGATGGCAGTGCCGATGCCGCCGAATATGATGGCTTTCTTGCCGCCGTAGCGGTCGGCCAGCGGCCCGTTGAGGATCACGCTCAGGGCATAGGTCCAGAAGCCGGCGGTGGCGATGGTGCCGAACTCGGCCTTGGACAGGTCGAACGTCTTCATGATGTCGCTCGAGGCCACGTTCAGGTTGTAGCGGCCCATGTAGAAAGTGGCGTAGGTCAGCCCCAGCGGGAACCAGTTCTGGAAGCGCCGGCGCCGGAACTCGGGCGAATGGTTGAGCGGGTTGCGCGAAAAGAAACTCATGGCCGCACTTCCTTCCAGACGCTCCACAAGCCGCCGAGCACTTCCTGGAGGTGGGCGCCCAACACATCCGGCTTGTCGGTCTTTTCGGGCATGTTCTCGAAAACGGCGTAGGGAACTTTTCGCTCACCGGCCGGCAGATATTTCTGGTCCGAGGCGAATTCCTCCCAGTCCGACTCCTTGTAGAGCATCTCGATCTTCTTGTCCTCCAGGGCGTGCTGCAGGATGGAATCGGGACGGTCGGGGTTGTAGCGCCGGCGGTTCTTGCGCAGCGACTCGGGCCAGTCAACCTTGATGTAGAGGGCGGCGGCATGGTCCAGGACCTGGGGCGAGAGGAAGGAGAAGGCCTCGCGGAAGCCGCCGTGCTCCTTGCCGCGGGCAAACTCGATGAACAGGGTCCTGCGCTCGTGGAAGGCGGGGTCGTCGCGCAATATCTTGGCATAGGCCAGGTTAAGCTTCTTGATCAAAAAGTTCCAGAACCACTTGCCCTTAAAAACGTGGCCGGGCATGGTCTTGCCCTCGTAGGTGAACTCCCTGTCGGAAAGCAGCCGCGGCTGCCCCATCTCCTCCATCAGGTCGTCGTCCTCGAAGCGCTCCCAGAGGATGGGGAAATCGTCGATCTCCTGGAACTCGCCGATGTGGAAACGCTCGATGCGCTCCTCCAACGGCACCTTTTTCAGGTAGTCGATGACCTCGGATTTGCCGGCGGCCGGGCGGCCGATCAGGATAATGACGTCAAAAGTCTTTTTTTCCATGCCTGGTTCCTCCCGTGAACAAAGGATTTGAATCACATATTATAAGTACAGGATTTTTTTTTGCAAATCGACCAATGTACTTCCACAAGTACTTCCGCTTGTAATTTCATCATCCCGCTTTCATCCGGATTTATTCAACCGGGCGATGATCATTTCCATTTCATCGAGCATAGTGTTTATGCGACGGAAGGCTGCCTTCGTGGTATCAGGACGACTCATGTCGACACCGGCTTTTTTGAGGGTTTCAAGCGGATAATCGCTGCCTCCGGCTGAGAGAAAATCCATATAACGTTCGGCCCCAACGGGGCCTTCTCTTAGAACCATGTCGGATAGGGCCAAAGAAGCAATCCTGCCGATACTGTATTGATAGACATAGTAATTGAATAGGAGGTGGGGAACGCCTATCCACTCGCTCTGGATGTAGTCATCCACTTCACAGACATGCTGGCCCTGGCCATAGTATTGCCGGACCAGGTCCAGATAGGTCTGGTTGAGCCAGTCGGCGGTGAGCGCCTGGCCGGCCTCGACACGCCGGTGCATGGCCAGTTCGAACTCGGCCAACATTGTTTCGTGGAAAATGGAGCTCATGGTCATATCCAAGTGCCGATCAAGGAGATAAAGCCTCCATTGATCATCTTTCCCGATTTTAAGCATGTATTCCATGAGCAGGTTTTCGTTGAAGGTTGAGGCGATTTCGGCAAGGAAAATCGGGTATTGGGACATCGCCCAGGGCTGCTTTTTGTCGGAAAAATAGGAATGCAAGCCATGCCCCAGCTCATGGGCTACGGTGGCGACAGAGCCAAAACTGCCGTTATAATCAAGGTAAACGAAGGGGGGAATCTCATGGACGTTGATCATATATGCGTTGCTGGCCTTGCCCTTATTGAGGTAGATGTCCATCCAGCGGCCGGCAAAGGCTTTGTTCAGGGCGTTGGAATATGATTTCCCTAAGGACCTCATGGAAGCCTTTATCAGTTTTTCCGCTTCGCTGAAGCTGAATTTTTTATCCATAGATTTAAAGGCGGGAGCATGAATGTCTTCATAGCGGAGGGTTTCGAGCCCCAGCAGCCACTTCTTGATCGTAAGAAAGCGATGCAGCACCGGCAGGTTTTCATGCACCGATGAGATGAGGTTATGATAGATGCCGCTGCCGATGGCATTGGGAAAGAGTTGGGCCTCCAGGCAGTCGGAGAATTTACCAACCTGAGCCGAGAAGAGGTGCCGCTTGATGGCCCCATCGAAAAGAACGGCAAAGGTATTCTCGAAGCGCTTCTTATTCCGCCAGTATTGGGCCATGACCTGACTGCGTTCTTCAGGATCATTGCTGCGTCGCAGACGCCGATAATTCTCGGCGTTCAAGGTCACCTTGCTGCCGTCCTTGAGGATAATCTCGGCCGGGGGCATCTCGTCGTTGAGCTTGTTTGCTGCCCGGGCCGGCACGCCGCTAAAGAGCGAGGCCAGAGAGAAGATTCGCTGCTGCTCCTCTGGCAGGACATGGTTTTTCAACCGGAGTATACCATCCACTTGCATGCGGAAGCTGGCTAGGCGCGGCTCTTCATTGACATAGGAGGCAAAACGTTCTCCTCCCAAATCCAAAATATCCTTATTGTAGAAGGAAAGTTTTTGGTTAAAGCGCACATTGACGGAGTGAAGCTCGCCGCTCAGGGCGGAATATTTGGGATCGTCATCGGTGGCGGTGAATAAATGGATGTAGGCGTTCAAGCGCTCTGATCTGAGCCCGAGCTTCTCGGTCAACGTGATGAACTCGAGCATCTTTCCGGCCAAGGCGGTCCAGCCAACCCTTGCGGCATCGATCGCCTCCATGTCCCTGGAAAATGACTTCATCTCGGCCTTCCATTCGTTCAGGCTCGGGAATAGGTCCTCCGCATTCCAGGTGAATTCGACTGGCACTTCGCTGCGGGGCCGGTTGGAAAAATCGGGAATTTCCCTGTTCCCCTGCCTGGAGGCCAACATATCCTGCTGACCGACTAAAAAAATGGCCATCGCCAGTATCAGGACAATTTTCAAATTGTTGGCAGCGTTTTTGATCATCAGCGAGATCCTTGGGTGAGATTTGCAGCCAATGGTTCTTGTTATTTTGACAAGGTCAATTCTGACCTTTCTTGCTGGCCGGTCGCCTCCACGCATCAGTATTGCCAGATTGCCGGGATCTCGCCGATAGGTATGACATGGATATTGTTGCCCAAGCTGTATGATTTATTGCCCGGATAAATTACCCACAGCCGCTCAAGGGAAAGATCGCTCAGCGCGACCTTCATCGATGCGGTTAGGCCCGGGGCATCGCCATATTTGAATTCCATGCCCCAATTTTTTCCCCCATGCTGCCAGAAAAGGTCGAGCTCGGCCCCCGCATGGGTTGCCCAGAAATAAGTTTCCCGCGTGCTCTTGTTGATGCTCCGCAACACGCATTCCAGCGCAAAGCCCTCCCAGGACGCCCCGATCTTTGGATGACCGATCAGCGTATCATTTCCTTCAATGCCCAGCAGGGAGTGCAGCAAGCCGGAATCGGACAGATACAATTTGGGCCGTTTTACAAGTCGTTTCCCCAGGTTGACATGCCAGGGCGGCAGCAAACGGACCATGAACGTCGACTCAAGAATCTCAATATGCCTCCGCGCCGTCATGTCGCTGACACCAAATGACCTGGACAACTCACTGTAATTGAGCACTTGACCATGATAATGAGCCAGCATGGCCAAGAAGCGGCGCCAGGTCTGGGCCGGAATACTGATCCCCAGCTGCGGCAGGTCTCTTTCCAGGAAGGCTGTCAAGTAGTGGCTGCGCCAAGACCGGCTTTGCGCTTCGCTCGCGGCTATAAAGGAACGGGGGAAACCGCCGCACAGCCATAGCTTCTTAAAATGGCCACCGCCGACATCCTGGAGACGCAGTCCGCCGAGGATGTGAAACGCGATGCGTCCGGCCAGCGATTCGCTGCTTTGCCTGAGGAGATGTCCCGAGGCGCTCCCCAGTATCAAGTATTTCTGATTGGGCCGGCTATCGACCAAGTAGCGGATCAATGGGAAAATCTCAGGGCGGCGCTGGACTTCATCGATCACGATCAATCCGCTCAAGTCCTCCAAAGCCAATTGCGGATTCTGCAGCGCGGCAAGGTCTCTCGGATTTTCCAGATCAAAATAATGTTTGGCGGCGAACTCCCGGGCCAGGGTCGTCTTGCCGCACTGGCGCGGACCGATGAGAGCAGTCACCGGGAACTGGCGCAACAACTTTTTTATCTCCTGCTTGTCTACAACGCGATCGATCATCTAACCCCCATAGTGGAATCCACCATAACACAGCTACATTGAAAATTCAATATTTATTGTTGACATTTCAATGCCCCGTCAGTTTAAAGACAAACAGTACCGTCAATGGATTCCCGATCTTATACAACGAAGATTGTATGGCGCTTATTCGTCCAGGCCGGGGAGCTTGTCTCCCGGAACGGGCAGCTCGCCGCGGGCGCCGGTGAAGTCGGCCAGGCGGTCCTGGAACTTCTCGGCCTTTTTGGCCGTGTCGTCGTACTTGCCGCTGGCGTAACCCAGGTGCTTGCCCAGCAGCAGGAAGTCGGCGTGGAACTGGGCGAAGCCTTCCTGGACCTTGACCAGGTCCTTGAGGATCTCCTTGGTGCGCTGCTCGATCTTCAGGCCCTTGAGGCCGAAGGCGATGGCCATCAGGTAGGCGTAGAAGCTGTTGGGCGAGACCGGGATGACGTGCTTTTCCACGGCGTAATTGAAGATGCCGTAGTTCCTGCCGTCCAGACCGTCGCTGATCACGGCCTCGTAAAAGACATTCTCGGCCGGGATGTAGATCAGGGCGAAGTCATAGGTGCCGCAGTCGGGGCGGATGTATTTTTCAGCGATCTCGTCGACGCGCAGCTTGAAGCTCTTGACGAATTCCTTCTTGTGCTTTTTCCGGCCCTCGTCGTCGCCGGCTTCAAAGAGGCGCACGAAGCTTTCCAGCGGGAACTTGGCGTCGACCGGGATCAGGCGCTCACCCAGGGTGATGACAGCATCGACCTTGACCCCGTCGGGAAAGGCATACTGCAGGGTAAAATTGCCGGCCGGCAGGACCTGGCGCAGCAGGTCCTCCAGCAGGTACTCGCCCAGGTTGCCGCGCAGCTTGGGCGCCCGCAGGATGTCCTGCAGCGAGGAGATGTCCCTGCCGATGGCCTTCATCTGGTTGGTCGATTCCTCAAGCACCCCCAGCTTCTGCTGGATCTCGCCCACCACGCGCAGTTGGCTGCTGATGTTGCCCTGGCCCTTGCTCAGGGTCTCGTTGACCGTGCGCATGATGTCGTTCAGCTGCCCCGACATTCCCTGCTGCGTCTGGCGCAGCAGCTCGGTCTGCTGCAGCAGCGCCTGGTTCTGGGCCTGCATCTGTCCGCTCTTCATTTCCTGCAGCTGGTTCTTCAGGTCCATGATCTGCTGGTTCAGTCCCGGGTCCCGTGGACGCAACTGCAGGACAAGCACCGCCAGCAACAGCACCAGGGCCACCGCCAGCAGAACTATTAAGAATACAGTTTCCATAGAGATTCCCTTTATTTCTCCGGATTCATATTTACCATAGCAGAGGGAAAATTAAATAGCAACCATGAGGAACTCGGTGTAAGGCGCAGGGTATAGGGTTTAAGGTGAGAGAAGGCATTAAGAAAATAGCAATTGGCTTTTTCTTGCCTTACACCTTACACCTTGCACCTCACACCAAGTTCAAGTGTTGCAATACATTGAACAATAGTGTAAATGAATCCGAGGAGTTCTCATGACCGAAACGAACGCAACGAACAAGCACCGCAAGCCCGGGCTGCTGCAGGCCTGCCTGCCCCTGGCTGCAATGGCACTGCTGCTGGGCATCGGCTATGGCATTTTCCACCTTCAGGCCCAGGTGCTGCTCATTGCCGCCGCCGTGAGCGCCGGCCTGGTCGGCTGGCGCCTGGGCTATACCTGGGAGGAGATGCAGCAGGGAATCGTCGAAAGCGTGCGCAAGGCCGTGCCGGCGATCCTGATCATGCTCTGCGTCGGCATGCTCATCGCCGCCTGGATGGCCAGCGGCACGATCCCCATGCTCCTGTATTACGGCCTCAAACTCGTCTCGCCGCGGTTCTTCCTGGTCACCGCCTGCGCGGTGTGCAGCCTGACATCGCTGGCCACCGGCACCTCATGGGGTACAATCGGCACCATCGGTGTGGCTTTCATCGGCATCGCCCAGGCGCTGCAGGTGCCGCTGGGACCGGCGGCCGGGGCGATCGTGGCCGGAGCCTACTTCGGCGACAAGCTCTCGCCCTTTTCCGACATCACCAACCTGGCCCCGATCGCGGCCGGGTCGAACCTCTTCGACAACATCCGCCACATGCTCTGGTCGGCCGTGCCGGCCTGGACGGCGGGCCTGGCCGTCTATTTTTTCATGGGCCTGGGCTACGGCCGCGCCGGCATCAGCTCCCCGCAGATCGGCATGATCAGGGCCGGCCTGAGCGGCCATTTCACTTTCCACATCGTGCTGCTGCTGCCGCTGGCGATCGTGTTCTGGTTCGCCGTGGCCAAGAAGCCGGTCATCCCCGGCATGATGCTTTCGATCGCGACCGCGGGCATATTGGCCGCCTGGCTGCAGCGGGCAACGCTGGTCTCGCTGGCGCGATTCCTGAGCACAGGCTACACGGCCGACACCGGCCTGGCCGACATCGACCGCCTGATCTCGCGCGGCGGCATCATGAGCATGATGGAGACGCTGCTCATCGCCCTGGCCGCCTTCAGTTTCGGCGGCATCATGCAGCGAACCGGCATGCTGGCCGTGGTGCTGGAGCGGGTGACGCGCCTGGCGCGCCGGGTGTGGAGCCTGACCCTGACCACCGTGGTCACGGCCCTGACCACGGCCCTGATCACCGGCAGTTCCTACCTGGCCATGCTCATCCCGGGAGAGCTGCTGGCGCCGGCCTTCCGCAAAATGGACCTGGCGGCCAAGAACCTGTCGCGCATCGTCGAGGAAGCCGGGGCGATCATGGTGCCGTTGATCCCCTGGAGCATGGCCGGCGTGTACATCTCCGGCATCCTGGGCGTGCCGGTGACCGCCTTCCTGCCCTTCGCATTCATGAATTACTTCTCGGTGCTGCTGCTGGTTCTCTACGGCTGCACCGGCTTTACCATGGCCCGGCGCCGCCGCGAGGACGAAACCCAGATCGGCAGTTAGAAATTACGCGAATAAGTGACAGTGTCAGTGTCAGTGTCAGTGACAGTAAGAATCTTGAGCGCTATATGAGTGACAGTGTCAGTGTCAGTGACAGTAAGAATCTTGAGCGCTATATGAGTGACAGTGTCAGTGTCAGTGACAGCAAGAAAATATGACTTCAATATATCGATTATGGATTTGCTGACACTGGCACTGACACTGACACTAGTTCTTTGATTTGACAAATTCCTGCGATGTTTTTATACTAACTCCGATCTTGAGGAGGAAACCATGAGTGAAAAAAAACAACTGCCCGGAGGCGCCATTCTGTTCGGCCTCATCCTGATCGCCATAGGCGGCCTGGTCTTGCTGGCCAACATGAACATCCTGCCCTTTGACCTTGACCTGGGCCATTGGTGGCCTTTGATCCTGGTCGTGCTCGGCGTGGTCCATCTCTGGAACAACCGCAACATTTTCGATTTTTCCGGCCTGTTCCTCATCCTGCTCGGTGTGGTTTTCCTCATGGCCACCCTCGGTACTATCTGCTGGAGCGATATCTGGCGCTACTGGCCGGCGGTGCTTATCCTGCTGGGCATTTCCATCATCTTCAAAAGGCACCCGGTGGCCTTGCCCGGTTTCGGCCGCGGCGGCACCCCCAGCAGCGAGACCAGCGTGAGCATCAATAACATCCTGAGCGGCAGCGAGCGCAGGATCAACAGCCAGGAATTCAAGGGCGGCGACATCAGCAACATCCTGGGCGGCACCAAGCTGGACCTGCTGGAAGCCAAGCTGGCCCCCGGCGATTGGCTGCTCACCGTTTCCACGGTCCTGGGCGGTGTCGATATCATGGTGCCCCGCGACTGGCAAATCGAAGTGCATCCGACCAACCTGCTGGGCGGAATCGACGACCACACCCGGCAAACCCCGCAGGCGGGCGGCGGCAAGCTGGTCATCAAGGCCTCGGCCCTGCTGGGCGGAATCGATATCAAGAACTAGAAGAAAACGATAAATGAATGATCTTTCGTGACGCGTGACGCGTGACGAGAAAAAAGATCAATGATATTCAATTGTATTAAATAAAAACACTTTTCAGCCGAAATCCCGGGCGGGTTTTAAACGCGCCCCTACATTCGGACTGGCCTTGGGCAGGCACGGGGGCCTGCCCCTACACCCGAATTTCCCTTGTTTTCTATTCTCTGTCTTCCCAAAGCCCATCGCCCATAGTCCCTCGCCTTTGTCTTTTTCTTCCCTCGTCACGCGTCACGCGTTACGCGTCACGATAGTTCATCTATTTCCTGGCTAGATCTATCACCTTCTGCATGACCCGCATGGCATTTTCGCCCCAGATCTTGGCGATCTCCTTTTTAGCGTAACCGCGGCGCACCAGCTCGATGGTGATGTTTTTCAATTCGCTGACATCCCGGCAATCGGCCAGACCGCCGCCGCCGTCGAAATCGGTGCCGATGCCCACGTGGTCGATGCCGATCAGGCGCACGATATGGTCGATGTGGTTCACGGCGTCCTTGACAAAAACCGGCGGCGAGGGATAGCGCGCCTCCAGGGCATCGTATTCCTTTTCCACCTGGTCACGTACGGCCTTGTCCTTGATGTTTCCCCAGCCGCCGTAGTTGTCATTGATCTTCTTGCGCAAGGCGGCGAAGGCCTGGTCGCGCTCCGGATTGGCCGGGGGCTGCTTGATGTAATCGTTGAGGATGCAGAGCTGGATGACTCCACCGTTCTTCTTCAGGGCCAGCAGCATCTCGTCGCTCAGGTTGCGCGGGCTGTCGGACAGGGCCCGGGCGCAGGAGTGCGAGGCCATGACCGGGCCGCGGCTGAGCGCCAGCACGTCAAAAAAGGAGCGATCCGAGATATGAGAGACATCGATCATGACGCCCAAGTCGTTCAGGCGCCGCACGACCTGTTTGCCCCAGTCGCTCAGGCCCCGGTCTTCGGGATCCTTGCGGTCGGTCGAGGAATCGCAAATGTCGTTGTCGGCGGTATGGGCCAAAGTGACATAGCGCACGCCGCGCTGAAAGAAATAATCGATCAGGGCCGGATCGTGCCCCAGGGGATAGCCGTTCTCCATGCCGATAAAAATGGCGCGCTTGCCCTGTTTCTCCAGGCGCCGGGCATCTGCCGGCGTCAGGGCCAGGCCGCACAGGTCGGGATATTTGGCAAACATCGCGTCCATGGCGTCCAGGACGGCGATGGCCTTGTCCCGGGCCCGGGCGTGCCCTTCATCGGTGCGCGCCCCCTGGCCAACGAACACCGCGAAAAAGGAGGCGTCCAGACCACCGGCTTTCATGCGCGGCAAATCCTGGCAGCCGCTGCCCGTCAGGCCGGTAGGATGGGCTTTGCCGATGTCCCAGTCCTCTTCCAAAAGCATGAAGGGCGTATCGCAGTGCGTGTCTACGGTGAGGACCTGGCCGTGCCAGAGCAATGCTTTTTTGAGCAAGCGGTCAGCGGACGCGCCGGACAGCAGCACCGCGGCAAGGATAGAGAGGAAGAAATATTTGGCTTTCATGGTGACCCCCAGCCTGATTATACCGAAAAAACAGCTACTTTGTTTACGTTTGTCACGCAAAAAATTTTTTGCGCAAAAATAGACGCTATGCTATAATTTTTTAATGCTGGACACCAATTATATACGCAACAACCTGGAATTAGTCAAAAAAAAAGTCGAAGCCAAGGGGGTGCCGTTCGCCGAAGAGCGCTTCAGCGCCCTCGACCAGCGCCGCCGCCAGCTCCTGGCCGAAGATGAGGAGTTGAAAAGCAGAAAAAACCGGCTGGCCAAAGAAACCGGGTTTTTAAAAAAAAGCGGTGCCTCTAGCAGCGAACTCGAGCTGCAGTCAATCGAACTTTCCAAAATGATCGCCGCCCAGGAACACGAATTGGCTACAGTCGAAGCGGATTTTCATGATTTTTTGCTGAACATACCCAACCTGTTCCACGATTCGGTCCCGGTCGGCCATGACGCTTCCTGCAACGAGATGGTGCGCGCCTGGGGGGAAAAACCGGTTTTCGCCTTCACGCCGCGCCCGCACTGGGAATTGGGAGAAGCTGGAGGCACACTCGATTTTACCAGGGCCGCAAAAATATCGGGCTCGCGCTTCTCTTTGTATTTTGACGCCCTGGCCAAACTGGAAAGGGTCCTGGTCCAATTCATGCTGGACGTGCACAGCGGAGAAAACGGCTACCGGGAGGTGCTGCCGCCTTTCCTGGTAAACGACGCCAGCCTGATCGGCACCGGCAACCTGCCCAAGTTCAAGGACGCCCTGTTCAAGATCGAAGGCTACAACCTCTACCTCATCCCCACCGCCGAAGTGCCGCTGACCAACATCCACCGCGACGAAACTCTGGACGAAAGCAAGCTGCCTATCAATTATGTCGCCTACACTCCCTGCTTCCGTAGCGAAGCCGGATCGCACGGGAAAGACATCCGCGGCCTGGTACGCCAGCACCAGTTCAACAAGGTCGAGCTGTTGAAATTCACCGCCCCGACGCATTCCTACGACGAGCTGGAGAAATTGACCGCCGCTGCCGAATCCATCCTGCGCAAGCTTAACCTGCCTTACCGCACCATGGCCCTGTGCAGCGGCGACCTGTCGTTTGCCTCGGCCAAGACCTACGACATCGAGGTCTGGATGCCGGCCCGCGCCGGCTACCTGGAGATATCCTCCTGCTCGAATTTCGAAAATTTCCAGGCCCGGCGGGCACGCATCAAGTTCAAGGGCAAGGACGGCAGGAAAGATTTTGTCCACACCCTGAACGGCTCGGGCCTGGCCGTGGGCCGCACCGTGGCCGCCATCATGGAAAACTACCAGACCGCCGAAGGCAAGATCCGCGTCCCCGAAGTCCTGCGCCCCTACTTCCCGGGGCGCGAAACACTGTAATGCCCTATTTTAAATGCACGCTGGTCAACGAAAAGGGCCGCTACCGGACCAGCGAATACTACGCCGAGAACAAAAAGGAGATCGAGGCATCCCTGGGCAACCTGGAAGAGAAGCTTATGCGCGTCCAGCGTTTGTGGTTCAGGGATTTTTCCCTGAAAAAAATATTCAAAAGGAAGATCGGCTACACCGAATTCCTGCTGTTCAACCAGGAGATGATCGCCCTGCTTAAAGCCGGGATCCCCGTGATCCGCGCCCTGGAGATCATCACCCAAAACACCCGCAGCGGCATCTTGCGCGAGATCATCGCCAAAGCGGCCGGCAACATCCGCAACGGCATGCAGATCTCCGAAGCCTTCAATTCGGCCCAGATCCCCTTCCACAAGATCTACAAGGCTTCGCTGATGGCGGGCGAGAAGAGCGGCCACCTGGAACAGATCCTGGAAAAATTCAACATCTATCTGGGCAAGATCAGCAACCTGCGCCGCAAAATGGTCAGCAGCCTGACCTACCCGATCATCCTGCTGCTGTTCATGATCTCCATGGTGCTGGTGATCGCCATTTTCGTCATTCCCAAATTCTCGGCGTTTTTTGACAACATGGACGCTCAACTGCCGGCCATAACCCTGTTTTTTATCACCACCACCCAGTACCTGAAGGAAAACATCGTGCTGTTCCTGGCGGCGGCCGCCCTGATCTACGGCGCCGTCCGCGCCATCGAGCATTTCAACCCGCGCGTGATCATCATCGACCAGGCCAAGATCAAGATCCCCTTTCTCGGCCGGATCATCCACGAAAACGCCATCGCTGTTTTCGCCCGCACCCTGGCCATCCTGATCTCGGGCGGCATCCCGGTCCCCGAATCGGCCGAGATCGCGGTCGAAACCTTCGCCAACAAATTTTATTACAGCCAGGTGCGCGACATCCCGGAAAAGATCCGCCAGGGCAACCTGCTGTCGGGAGTGCTGGAGGAGATCGCCATCATACCGCGCATCCTGGTTGAAATGATCCGCGTGGGCGAGACCTCGGGCAACCTGACGGCCGTGCTCGATGAAAGCGCCGAGTACTACGAGCGCTCCATTGACAGCAAGATCAACGCGTTGATTTCACTGATCGAACCTGTTATAATAATTCTCTTGGGGATGGTGATCGCCGTGATGCTTATTTCCGTTTATTTGCCGATATTTACTTCCATAAGGGTGATTCAGTGAAAAAAAGCGTCAAGATTTCCGAAGTAAAGATAAATTATCAGCTGCTGGCTAAATTTCCGGCCGAATTCCTGATCAAGAACCTGTTCTTCCCCCTGGACGAGAATGACGGCGGCATATCCGTGGCCATGCCTGATCCGGAAAACCTCGACAAGATCGGCATGATCGAAAATTTCACCCAGAAAAAAGTCATGCCTTTTTTCGCCCACCGCGATGAACTGGAAAAATTTCTTAAAAAAAGCGACACCTACACCAAGGTCCTGCGGGACAAAACCGAAACCTTCACCCTTAAAAAAACAGCCGAAGTCGTTGATGAGGAAATGGTGACCATCGAAAGCATTACCGATGAGGACGATTCGGTCATCAAGCTGCTCAACAACATCATCTTGACCGCCGTCAACAAAAAGGCGTCCGACATCCACATCGAGATCAGCAGCGACGCCCTGCTCATCAAATACCGCATCGACGGCATCCTGCACCAGATCATGGAACCGTTGGACAACGCTTTCCATTCGTTCCTGCTGACCCGGCTCAAGGTCATTTCCGAACTTGACATCGCCGAGAAGCGCGTCCCCCAGGACGGGCGCTTCCGCATGAAGTTCAAGCAGAAGACCATCGACTTCCGCGTTTCGATCATGCCCGGCATCTACGGTGAGAACGCCGTCATCCGCATCCTGGACCGCGAGATGATCACCGAAAACATCGGCGAACTGGAATTGAAGCAATTGGGTTTCGCTCCCTATATCCTGGAAAAAATCAATTACTATATCCGCCAGCCCTACGGCATGTTCCTGGTCACCGGCCCGACCGGCAGCGGCAAGACCACCACCCTTTACGCAGCCCTGAACGAGATCAAGGACCCGGCCGACAAGATCATCACCATCGAAGACCCGGTTGAGTACCAGGTGGAAGGCATCATGCAGATCCCGGTAAACGAAAAAAAGGGGCTGACTTTCGCTCGCGGCTTGCGCTCCATCCTGCGCCACGATCCGGACAAGATCATGGTCGGCGAGATCCGCGATCCGGAAACCGCCCAGATCGCCATCCAATCCGCCCTGACCGGGCACCTGGTATTCACCACCGTGCACGCCAACAATGTTTTTGACGTTCTGGGACGCTTCATCCACATGGGCATCGACACCTATAGCTTAATCTCGGCACTGAACTGCATCGCCGCCCAGCGCCTGGTCCGTGTCCTTTGTCCTCTTTGCAAGAAATCCGTCACCTTAAGCAAGGCCGAGCTGGATTACAACCGCACCGATAAAAGCCTGTTCAACCAGCCGGTTTTTCAGGCCCATGGCTGCGAGGAATGCGGCGGGCTTGGCTTTTCCGGACGCACGGCCATCGGTGAAATTTTGGAGCTGACCGACGAGATCAAGGAGATGATCCTGGCCAAGAAACCGACTTCAGAGATCAAGAAAATTGCCATGGAGCAGGGCATGATTCCCATCAGGAAAAACGGCCTGAACTGCGTAAAAGCGGGCGTCACCTCCATTGAAGAACTGAACCGGGTAACCGTCAAAGAATGGGTATAAGCGATTTTTTCCTGCCCGAACGCCTGCCGCGTCAGGTTATCTACATCGGCGACCGCCATGCCGAAGTGTTTGTCCTGCAGAACAAAAAAATCATCAGCCGCAGGCGCGTGGAAGGTACAACCCTGGCCGAAATCGCCGCCGGGCGCCTGACGGAAATCGCCGGGCATCTGCAAGCTGAAAACACCGGGATCGTATTCAATGCCGCCCCATTCATGTACAATTTTTTTGAATTCGACAAACTGCCCTGGCAGAAAAAAGCGTTGCGGGAATTGGTGGCCTGGCGGCTGCAAAAAGTATTCCCCGAGAGCATCGAAGCCTACGACCACCGTTTTTTCCAATTGGATAAAAAAAGGGTGCTTTCCGTCCTGGTCAAAAAATCTCTGCCGGAAAAAATGGGACAGTTCTTTGAGGACAAACAGATCCCCCTGATCTATGTCGGCAACTCCACCATGGTGATATTGAGCCGTCTGCTGCGGGCAAAAGCTCCGCCGGATTTTTTCATCGAAAGCGATGTCACCGGCTGCACGCTGGTTTTTCAAAAAAAACGCTCGCCCATTTACATTCGCAAATTCAAGAGCGGTTCCATTGCCGACACGGTCGAAGAAATAAGCAAGACCGTGCTTTTCGTCAGCAATAACTACGGCATCGAGCCCAGCCGCTACTGGCTCATCGAACATCGCGACGAAGTGGCGGACGCGGCCATGCAGGAAAAACTGGCCGCCGGAAATTTTTCCCGCCTGAGCACCAATTTGCAGGGAGTGCCGTTCATCCCCGGCTGCCAATGATAAAGATCACCTACAACCTGGCCGCGACCCGCAAGATCAAAGGCTGGTCTTTCGCTTTCAGGGCAGCGCTCCTTGTCCTGGCAATCGCAGCGCTCAGCGCCCTGACCATTGCCAACCTGGGCCGGCAACTGCAAAGGAACCACGCCGAGAAAAATGAAAGCGGGTTGCTTGGACGGCAGGTCAGCGAAATGCAAAACCGCGGCCTGCTGCAAACCAGAGAGATCGCCGCCTGGAAAAAAAGCCGCAGCAAGGAACTGGCGGCGGCCAATGCCCTGATCGGGCGCAAGGTTTTTTCTTTTGTCGCCCGCCTGGATTTCCTGGAAAAAATATCAAACCCAGGCATCCGCATCCGCAATATCACCCTGGCCAACGAAAGCGCCGGCCGCATCAGCATGAGCGTCAGCGCCAGGTCGCTGAAGGAACTGTTCGCCCTGTATAAAGAATTGGCTCCCTACGAACTGGTCATCGCCAACGAAAACCAAACCAATGATGATGAATACCAGGCCAATCTGAATTTCAAGATGAGCAATGAAAAAATATAAGGTCGCGGTAGCTACCCTGCTGGCTTTGTTCGCCATGAGCGCCAGCGGCTGTCTACTATCTTTTGCCTACATGTCCATTCGCGACCTGTCGCGACAGAGCCGCCTGGACAGGCAGGCTTCCTTCCAGCTTCAGGAAAAAGAATTTCAAAAACTGAGCGCGGAACACAAAGAATGGAAAAATCTCCCGGAAAAATTGCAGGCATTCCACCGCGACTATATCATCGGCATTGAAGATTTCGCCGTTTTCCGCCGCGACTTGAATTCCTGCCTGGCCGCCAACCGGCTCAAGGCCGCGAACATCAGTTCCCAATCCAGTCGCCGCCAGGGAAAAATCCGCAAAGTGATCCTAAGCTTCGCCCTGGAAGGAACATACCGCGATGTAAAAAAATTCATCTTCGATATGGAAAAAAAGCCCAAAATGATTTTTTTTGAACGTATGCAGCTGAACGGCAGTGCCGAAATGGTCAAAGGCAATTGCAAAATGGAGGCCTACATTGGCGAATAGGATACTAACCTTGCTGCTGATCTGGATGCTGTGCCTGCCGCTCCGGGCCGAACTGCTCAAATTGAGCCTATTGCAAAAACCAGCTGCCAGTTTTACGTTGAAATTCGATATCTTCAACGGCAGCAGCGGAACCGACCGCGGGCAAACCACCCAGGGCCAGATGCCGGTGGCCCGGGCCGACACCCTGCAAAAAACCATTGCCGAAGAAATTTCCCAATCGATCACTTACGAAGGATTCATTGTAAAAAACCTAAAAAGATCCGCGCTGCTCAACGTCAGCGGAGAATTTATCATGGTCAACGAGCACGATCAAGTCCTCGGCAAGATCAAGATCCTGAAGATAAGCAAAGACGTGGTGACCATTGAGTATGACAACCAGCCTTACGACATCAGGATCAAAGGAGACCAGAATGGCTAAGCCAAAAAATAGGGGTTACCTGTTTTTTTTGCCGGTTGCCCTTTTCGTTTTGCAGGGTTGCCTGACCACTATTTCCAGTGTGCGCCAGGCGCGGGAACTGTTTAAGGTCGGCGATTACGACCAGGCCCGGGAAGTCCTGAGCCGGGCCGCGGCTGAAAACCCCAAAAACGCGGAAATCAAGACCCTGCTCTTCCGCGCCCAACTGAACAGTTATCAAACCCACCTGTTCCTGGCCCGCGCCAAGCGCAAGAGCGGCGACCGCCCGGCTGCCGTTGTGGAATACCGGAAGGCCCTGGCCATTTTCCCCGGCAACACCCAGCTGCAGAAAGAGTTTGCTGACTATGTCACCCCCGCCACAGCCGTCAAAGAGGAGAAATTCAAGCCGACAGTGGTCCCGCCCGTGCAATTGAACGTCAAAAAGGACGAGAAAGTCAGCCTGAGCCTGAGAAACACCCCGATCAGCAATATTTTCAAAAGCCTGGGCAAAAGTTACAATGTCAATTTTATTTTCGACAAGGATTTCCGTGATTTTCTGTACAGCATTGAAATTGAGAACACGACTTTTTTTGAAATCCTTAAAGTCCTGTGCATGGTCTCCGGTTCAAAATACCGGGTGCTGGACCCCGCTACCGTGATCGTCTTTCCCGATATTTTCGCCAAGAAAAAAGCCTTTGACCTGCGCGGCATCAAGGCATTTTACCTTTCCAATATCAAGGCCGAGGATGCACGCAAAATGATCCAGACCGTGTTTCGCGACGAACAACTGCTGATCCAGGAAGATGTGAACCTCAACGTTCTGGTCATACGCGCCGATTATAATTCGCTGGTCGACATCGAACGCTTCCTGACCAAGATCGACAAGGAAAAAAGCGAAGTGGAGCTCAACATTGAAATTCTTGAGATCAACCGCAGCCTGATCAACAAGCTCGGCGCCGATTTCGGCAGCGGTGTTTTCGGCGTCGCCGCCGGCGGCCTGGACAGCGACGGCAAGATATCCTCAACCATTAATTTCAATGACCTGAACAGCGCCAACTTCTTCCTGACCATCCCCAGCGTGGCCATGAATTTCCTGGAAGGAAACAGCAACAACAAGATCCTCGCCAAGCCCAACCTGCGCGGCATTGACGGCGAGGAAATCACCTTCATGGTCGGCGACGAAGTGCCTGTCCCCGAAACCCAGTTCCAGGCCATTGCCGCCGGGGGCATCAATTCCTCGCCGGTGACCACCTACCGCTACCGCAATGTCGGCGTCGAGATCAAGATCACTCCCTTCATCCATCAGAACAATGAAGTCACCCTGAAAACCAAGCTGACCATCAATTTCATTTCATCGGGTGCCTCATCATCTTTCCCGACCTTCGGCAAACGCGAGATTGAAAACAAGATCCGCCTGAAGGAAGGCGAAACCAATATCATCGGCGGCCTGCTGCGCGACGACGTCCGCGGTTCCCTGAACGGGATCCCAGCCCTGGCCAGGATCCCCCTGCTGGGCAAATTGTTCGGCAATTCGGAAAAGAATATCAGTCAGACCGACCTGATCTTTTCCATCACGCCCAAGATCATCCGCCGCACCCCCATCAGCAGCCAGGACAATGAAGTCATTTGGGGCGGGGACGATCTGCCGTCGGCAACAGGCGGCGCGATCATACCGGAAGAAGGAGGGAGCGAGGCAGAAGAAGAGACGGCTCCCGAAAACCAACAGCCGGCCAACGATATGGTGAGTATTTCCCCATCCCAGGCCAGCATCCCAATCAATTCCGACACCCTTTTCTCCCTGCGCATCCACTCGGACACACAGCTGGCCAGCCTTTCCCTCAGCGGCGCCCTGAGCGGCGGCAACTGCGAGATCGTTGAAGTAAAAACCGATTCCCTGAATGAAAAAGAAGTGAAGATTTTAAAGAATATCTCGGGCAACAGTTTTGACATGGGGTTGTCTTTCACAACAAACAGCGTCCAAACGCTGGCGGCCGCATTTATTCAACTGAAAATCAAATTCATGAGTAAAGGCAAATATATCCTGAACATCGGCGACATCAACGCCTACGATAACAAACGAAACAAAGTGGAAATCGCCGGGGCATCCTGCCCAATAGACGTCTATTGATTATTTGGGACAAACCTATCCCCGCTTGGTAGGTATATAGAATTTTAATCAGCAAATCGGGAATCAGTTTTTCCGGATATTCAGATTACGGAAATGAACTCCCGACCCCCTCCCGATCAAAACCAGTTGCGACTTGACTATTTGACTCTTTCTTTCAAGGCCTTGCCGGCTCTGAAGACAGGTACGTTCTTGGCTTTGATGGAAATTTTCTGACCGGTCTTGGGATTGATGCCGATCTTGGCCTTTCTGTGGGCCACGGCAAAGGTGCCAAAACCAACCAGGGTCACTTTGCTTTTCTTTTTCAGACAAGTGGACACGGAATCCAGGAAAGCATTGACCATTTTTTCAGTTTCAGACACTTTCAAGTTTGCATTTTCGGCAATGGCTTTCACCAATTCGGTTTTGTTCATCATTACCTCCTGCACCGGATTCTAGAGTAACAAAACTGAAAAGTCAAGGCATATCCTGCATTTAATTAATTTATTTTTTTGAAACCGTTTACAGGACAGGCTATTCGGGGATTCGTGCCCGAGGGCCAGAAATGAGTCGTTAAATTATTCTTTATTATCGGCTTTTTTGGCTAAATGCTTGAAGGGCGCGCCCGCTTGCTGTATAATCATTTTCAGAAAAGGAGGTGCATCCATGGAACCATTTATTCATGCTTCCCCTGAGATCGACGTAGAAGAGATCATGGACGCGATCCGTAAAAAGATCCAGGACAAAAAGGATTCCGGCCTGTTGAAACAGAGCGAGATCGACGAGATCGACGAAATGGAATTGCAGCCCCTGCCCGATTTTCTGGAAATCCCTAATATCTATGACCCTGTTTTGTATCCGGGCTTCAGCGAACACATGGCTCCGCCCGTGCCACTGGAAGAGAGCTTAAAGGAAACCGGCCTGGCCAAGGGGGTTTTAAAAAAAATCAGAAGCCTCCTTTCCCCCTGGATCCGCTTCATGACCCGTCCCATGTATATTGAATTGAAAACCGGCATCCTGGACCTGCAGAAAAAAGTCCCGATCGTTCTGCAGAGCAGTGAATACATCCGCCTGCTGCACAACGCCATGCACAATATGATCGTCGAAGCATCGAAGCTTAAAACCGAGGAAGAACTTCTGAAAACCAAGATCAGGATTCTGGAGGACAAGATCGAATTTCTGGAAAACCGGGAGCGGGCCCTGGAAAAGAAACTGCCGTCCTGAATGCAAGTCCATCAATTTTTAACTTCCTATTCCTACGGCGATGCCATCGGCAACGAAGCCCTGGAGATCAGGGATTTTTTGCGAACCCACGGCATTGAATCCGAGATCTTCACCCTGCACTTTCATCCGCGTTACGCCCATCAGGTTCGCAATTATCTCGAATACGACCGTTTTTCAGCTCCCGAAAACGTGGTTATCTTTCACTTTTCCATCGGCTCGCCGGTGACCAAAAAATTCCTGCGTCTCGCGGATAAAAAAGTTATCATCTATCACAACATTACCCCGCACCATTTTTTTCTTGATTTTCACCGCATTCTGGCCAAGGACTGCTTCAAAGGCCGGGTGGAGCTGAAAAGCCTCGCCGACAAAGTCGACCTGGCCCTGGGCGATTCCGAATACAATCGCAGCGAACTGGTCGCGGCCGGGTTCAAGCAGACCGGCGTACTGCCCCTGGTCATGGATTTTTCAAAATTCGACCTGCCGCTGCTGCCGGTCCTGAGTGAAATCTTTGCCGACGGCAAAAGCAACTTTCTCTTTATCGGACGCATCATCCCCAACAAGAAAGTCGAAGACGTGATCATGGCATTTCACCTGTATCAAAAACATTTCAACCCCGATTCCCGCCTGTTCATCGTTGGCGAATACCGCGGCTTCGAGCGCTATTTTTCGGCCCTGCAGAACCTGATCGATAAGCTGCAGGTAAAAAATATCCATTTCAGCGGCCATGTCCCCCTGGCCGAAGTGGTTTCCTACGCGAAACTGTCGCACCTGTATCTGCACCTGAGCGAGCACGAGGGTTTCTGCGCTCCGGTCGTGGAATGCTTCCACCTGGATATTCCGGTCGTGGCCTACGACGCCGGCGCTGTCGCTGAGACCATGAACGGCGGGGGTGTGCTGGTGCGCGAAAAAAACTTTGTCAAGATCGCGGCCCTGTGCCACGAGATCCTGACCCGCCGGGATCTGAAAGCAGCGCTCTTGGCCGGACAGCGGCGGGCTCTTGGAAAATACCTCAGGCCGCGCACCGGCAAGATCCTGCTCGACTACCTGCGCGGCCTGCAGCCATGAACGACCGGGCCGTCATCGTCCGCTATGGCGAGATAAGCCTCAAGGGCCGGAACCGCGGCCAATTCGAACAGAAACTCAAAAATGATTTGTCCTGCTTCCTGAAAAAACAGGGGCACGCCTTTGCCAAAATCAGCGCCGAGCGCGGCCGGATCTATATCCGCGGCATCAATGATCTCCCCGACCTGAAAAAGGTCCTGGGCGTCTATTCCTACAGCCCGGCTTTTGAATTGGACAGGGACTACGACGCATTGAAAAACGAGATCGCCCGTTTTTTCCCGGAGATCAAAAGCAGCAGCAATTTCCGGGTCAGCTGCCAGCGCATCGCCAAGGACTTCTCTCCCGACTCCATGGGCGTAGAGAGAGAGATCGGCGCCATCATCGGTGAGCAGACCGGCACGCCGGTCAGGCTGAAAGACCCGGACTTCGAACTGCACATCGAGATCGGCCACCGCCACCTCTATCTGTTCAGCGAAAAGATCCGGGGCTTCGGCGGCTTCCCGGTGGGCAGTGCCGGCAAGCTCGTCTCACTGATCTCCGGAGGCATCGATTCACCGGTGGCTACTTTCCTGATGATGAAGCGCGGCGTTATGCCCGTCCTGCTCCATTTCGGGATTTCCGAAAACGAAACGGCCAAGGTGTTCCGCCTGCGCGACCGGCTCGAGGAATTCGCCGCCGGCCAGCCCATTAAACTGATCGTCATCCCCAGGGAGGACTTGTTCCAGGGAAAGTTCGCCGGCTTGTTCGGAACCCGCCACGAACCGTACGTCTGCGTGATCTGCAAGTACCTGATGCACAAGAAAGCCGGCGCCATCGCCCAAAGCGAGGGAGCCCTGGGCGTCATCAGCGGCGACAACCTGGCCCAGGTGGCGTCGCAGACGCTCAAAAACCTCTACGCTTCGCGTGCCGCCGCAACCATGCCCGTCTACAGCCCGCTGATCGCCAACGAAAAAAGCGAAACAATAGACCTGGCCAAAGAGATCGGAACCTATGAACTCTCCATCGCCGCAAGCGAAGGTTGCACGCCGCCGCGAGCTCCCAAGACCGGCGTTGATTTCGAGCGCCTGCGCAAGATTCTGGAAGAGACCGGATTGAAATAAGTTCGCCGGCAGACCCCGCCCCTTGCAGAAAAGACAGCGGCCAGTGTCCGAGCGCTATCCGCAACGTCTTTGGGTCGGGACAGGTTAAAAAGCCAGAGTGAGGCCGATGGCAAGCTGCCAGCCTGAAAGATCGAGGCGGAATTCTCCCGTGTTCGCATAATTGGTAAAATAGTTTCCGGACCGGGTGTACTCCAGGTCGCCCCAAAGTTGATGGATTTTTTCCCGGAGCGTGCGCCACTCTCCTTTTTCCCATTGGTTGCGAATCAGGTCTTTGACCGCATTGGCGTCCCTTTCCTGGGATTCATAGTATCCGGGCCCGGAAAAGCTCGAACCGACACGCCCGGCGTAACCGCCTTCCATGATCAGGCTCAGCCGCGAAGAAACAGGCCGCGCCAGGCGGACAACCGCTTCCCAGGCAAATCCCGTCCCCTGCCCTTTCATGTCTGTGATATATCTTCTTTCAATCCAATAACCATCGGCGTCGGTTTTTTTGTAGCGTCGCTCCTCGATGGTCCGCAACCGGGCAAACATGGGTCCGGCAGCAAGGCGGATGCCGCCGCTCCAGGAGCGCTTATTAAAAATGTCGAATTGCAGACCAGCTTGGGGGATCCAGGCCCGGGCCGCCAGGAAGAAATCGGGGTAAACGATCTCTGTCATATAAATGCCGGGAGTCACCTGGTCGGGGCGGAGGTCGTTGACCCGGTAGGTCTGCTGCATTGAAGAGGACCGCCTGCTGTCAAGGTACTGCAGCCCCAGAAAAACGGCGATGCGGGAATTGAAGGCGTAGCCGCAGCGCAGATCGATGGGCAAGCCGCTGCGGATCTGCTGCAATCGCGATCCGTTCGGCTCCTCCAGCGCATACGAAAAGCTTCCGCCCGAATTGCGCCGCGCCCACTCGTAATTTTCGTTATAATTGAAAACGGTCAAATTTTGCTGGGCGGCGGCCGCAGCGTTCAGGTCGCGCGGATTCAACAGGGCGAAAGCGGCTGAAGCTTCAATGAAAAAACCGGGCCGCTTCTCCCTGTTCCGGGCGGGCATGGCTCCCAGCAAAACCAGAGACAGGAAGAAAACAACCAGCATCCGCTTCATTCTCCACCTCGATCAATCCCCTGGCGCGGCGGCTCCAATCCGTACTTGCGCAGGATCTCATCGGGCGGGGTCAGATCGGGCAAGGACGCGAATTGGTTGTTTATGGGTATGGTGGTTTCGAGAGCGGCCGCTTTGTTGAAGAGCCAGTCTTGAAAATCCTGACGCAGGTCTATCCCCGAATACTGCCGGAAATACTCGGCCAGATCCATGGAAGAGAAGGGCGAAAACGCATGGCGGCGATATACGTCGCTGAGGAAAGCGACCATGGCGGTTCTGCCGCCCAAATGCTGCGCCATGGTCTCGATGATCTGGGTGCCCTGGTAATAGGCGCGCGAATCAAATCCCACGGCAACCGGAGAACGGCCGCTCACCATGTTCGAACGATATCCGGGCTCAATAGGGATGAGATAATCGGGATAACTCCGGTCATACCAGGAGGTGATGGCCTCGTCCAACCAGGAATCGCGGTAGGTGCGGGCCACGGTGCTGCAGGCGAAATACATGTGAAAGATCTCGTGGCTCAAGGCCCAGGGCGAGGAAATAGTGCCTCCGAAATACTCCATGCCGCCCCCGCCGCTGGTCAGAAACACGCTTAAGCCCCGGGGCATGGGGAAGGGGCCGATATCGGCGACCAGCTGCGGCAGCCAGGCTTCCAGTTCCGTCCAGGCACCGTCAATGGCGGCGCCGCCGTTGAAAGCTGCTATGCGGACCGGGATTCCGGAGATCGCTCCCTCCCTCAACAGCGTGTCGGCCTCGGGGAGCAGGACGAACATCATGGTATAGGAGGCCACATCCCGCTCTGAATCGAGAATCCATTCCTGGAAACTGGCGTTCACCGTCCGCTCGACCCGGCCCGAGCCCAGGCAGCGGTAGGGATCCGCACCGCCAACGCGCAGGGTGATGCGGTGGTGGGCCAGCTCGTGCGGCGTGTTCAGGGTGGGGAACAACTCTTCGTTGCCGCTGCCTTTTATATCGTGAACATTGGTGGTGAAGCGGGGATAGCCGCCGCCCAGGGCCAGGCGATAGGTCACGATGAGCTCGTGTTCAGTCCGGGCATCGACCTCGTCGACGAATTCCAGGGCTTTTTGGGTTGTCCCGGCAACATCAACTATCCGGAAAGCGGCGCTCGGCACTATCCAGCTTTTGCCGTCGAGCTGCCACCCGGAAATGACATTGCCGCGGCAGGCCGGGTCGAAATGGATGCGCGGCCGCAGTTGGCCGGGCCGCATGCGGAAACGCACCCGCGCCCGTCCATCCACGGCCGCATCCTGCGGATGATAGGTCAACACGACGTCAATGTCCGAGATGTCGATACGAAACGTTTCATCGAGCAATTTTTGTTCATCGGCATAGGCGGGATAATCGCTATCCCAAGTTTCGATCCGGGCCGGGAATTCAGGTTCCTGCGAACAGGAAAGCGCAATCATGACCAAGATGAGCATTCCTGCCAATCGCCACACCGATCTTCCTTGCCGCCAGCAAAAATATTTCTCCATTTTTTCTCCTCCCGGCCTGAATCCGCTCAGCGCCGGCGGGACGTGTCAGTAGCCGAAAAAATCGAGGCTTTCGCGGCCGATGCGCTGGCTGCGCTTCAGGGTAAAATAAGGAGTGCTGAAGCGGATATGCGTGGGTCTTTCCAGCACGATCAGCCCGTCGGCTTTCAGCACATTGCGCTTATGGATGACCTTCAGGGGGTTGGCGTATTCGAGCATGGCATAGGGCGGATCAAGGTAGATCAGGTCGAATTGAAAGCCGTCCTTGCCCAAGGCGATGATCGAACGGTTGAAATCACCGCGAATCACCCGGAAGAAATCGGAAGCGATGCCGATTTTTTCGGCATTATGCCGGATGGCGCGCGCGGCTTCCGGCAGGTCGTCGATGAACACCACGTATTCGGCTCCGCGGGAAAGGGCTTCGATGCCGATGTTGCCGCTGCCGGCGAAACCGTCGAGAAATATTTTTTCCTTGATGTCGTTCTGCAGGATATCAAAATAAGTGAGCTTGATCTTGGACATGGTCGGACGGATAAGCGGACTTTTGCCGCCGCGCAGCACCCGTCCCTTATAAAGCCCGCTGCTGATCCTGATCATGAAATGAGGATACATGGTTTTGCCGGGCCGGTCAAGAGCATTGCGGTCAAACGGTTGCTATCGGCGCAAATTGATATATAATATATAAAAATGATCAAACGCTTTCACGAACTGCGGGAAAAAATAGTAAGCTATTACCCGGAAGCCAACATCGAACTGCTGAAAAAAGCCTATATGGTTTCCACCAACGCCCATCTGAACCAGAAACGGGCCTCCAATGAGCCCTATATCACCCACCCCTTGACCGTGGCCGGCATCCTGGCCGACATGAAGCTGGACGAGATATCCATTGCCGCCGGCCTGCTGCACGACGTGATCGAGGACTCGCAATACTCCCGGGAAGACCTGGCCAAACTTTTCGGCCAGGAGATCAGCGATATCGTCTGGGGGGTGACAAAAATATCCAAGATATCCGAAGTGGATGTCGAGGACGCCCAGGCCGAAACCCTGAAAAAAATGATCATCGCCATGACCGCCGACGTGCGGGTCATCCTGATCAAGCTGGCCGACCGCTTGCACAACATCCGCACCCTGGCGCCATTGAGCGATGAAAAGCGGGTCAAGATCGCCCGCGAAACCCTGGAAATCTACGCTCCCATCGCCTACCGCCTGGGCATGGGCAAGATCCGCGACGAACTGGAAGACATCGCCTTCACCTATATGCATCCCGAAGAATACCAGCGCATCAAGGCCGAAGTCAGCGACAAATACGGCTGGGCCATGAAGCAGGTGGAATCTTTAAAAAAGCAAATCCAGGGGCTGCTGCATGAACTGAAAATCAAAGCTGAAATCCAATATCGCATAAAGCGCGAAATTTCCATCTACCGCAAACTGCTGAAGCAGAACATTGACCTGGAGAATGTGTACGACCTGCTGGCCCTGCGCATCATCACCAACACCGTGGCCAACTGTTACGTCATCATGGGCGCCATCCACCAGCAGTGGATCCACATCCCCTCCCGCTGGCGCGATTTCATAACCAATCCCAAGATCAATTTCTACCAGTCGATCCACACCACCATCATTACCCGCGAAGGGGTCAAATTCGAGGTCCAGATCCGCACCCGTGAGATGCACCGCAACGCCGAGGAGGGCATCGCCGCCCACTGGAAATACAAGGAGGGACTGGCTTTCCTCGAAAACGACCACCGCCTGGAGTGGTTCCGGGAAATGATCGACTATCACAAGACCAATCCCGATCCCAAGGAATTCCTCACCCTGGTCAAGCGCGATCTGACCCCCAATGAAATTTTTGTCTTCACTCCCAAGGGCAAGGTCATCAACCTCAAGGCCGGATCCGGGCCGATCGACTTCGCCTATGCCATCCATTCGGAGGTCGGCGATCACTGCAAGAACGCTATCGTCAACGAGAAGCTGGTGCCGCTGCGCACCAAGCTGAACTCGGGCGACGTGGTCGAGATCATCACCCAGAAAAACAGCTCGCCCAGCGCCGACTGGCTTAAATTTGTGGTCAGCACCCGCGCCAAAAGAAAGATCATGGCCTTCATGCAGAAGGAAGAATTCGCCTTTGCCAGGGAAAAAGGCCGCCGTATCTGGCAAAAGGTCCTGCGCGAATACGCTAAAAAATCCCGCCTCAAGTTGAACGAACAGGACATAGAAAAAAGGCTGCAAGCGATCCATTACACCGACCTGGAGACATTTCTCCAGGACTTGGGCAGCGGCAGAAAAACGCTGGACAGGCAGGCCCTGAAAAGCCTGTTCCCCGAAATGACCGCCGTGGAGATCAAACCGGTCAAAAAGCCCGTGGCCTCCCGCAGAGCCGGACTGTACAAATTGATCCGCGTCGAAGGCCAAACGGACATCGACTGCATTTTTGCCAAATGCTGCAACCCTATCAAGGGCGAAGAGATTATCGCCTATATCACCAAGAACCGCGGCCTGGTCGTTCACAAAAAAAACTGCCCCAACGTCAACCTGGAGATCCCCTCGCGGCTGAAACGGGTCAGCTGGAACGAAGTGTCCGACCACTCCTATCAGGTCAAGCTGCAGCTGCTGGCAGCCGACAAGCCGGGCATGCTCAGCACCATCACCGGCATCACCGCGGCCAGCAACTCCAGCATCAAAAAAATCGAACAGGTGCAGTCCGGCCAGTCCATGGTCAAGATCACCCTGGTTTTCGAGGTCAAGGACATGTTCCAGTTGAACGAGATCCTCAGCCGCTTCAAGACCCTGCCCGGGATCTATTCGCTCAACCGCAGGAAAATAGCCGACAAATAAGCCGGGCACTTACTTCTTGTTAGTGAAATATTTCAGAATGCGTTTGAAAAGTTATAATGATCCCTCCAGGGCTCGACGGATTATTTCAAGTTTATGCGCGTCCATTTTACCTCCAATGAAATAGAGAAAGGGGCTGCAGAAGATCATATGAAAAAGCTTGCCATGGCGATCATGAACGAGTATTGAGCCATCCTGGGCTGTTTGCCAGGAAAGATCTTTTTTCCTGACAATCATTTCTTGCAGGTTTTTATAAATTTCCCCTTCACTTTTCGCTGCTGAATACTCCACAACCATGATTTCGCTATCTGGAAATTTCAAGATCAATCCCGTGGCCGCAGCAAAAAACGGATGAACCGGGAAAGAGGATCGGTTGCTTAGTCCCAATGGGCCTTTGATCAATGTAAGCAAAGGTTTTTCCACGAATAGCGGGGCCAGTTTTGCCAACAACCACGGAGGCTTGCCCGTCAATGGAATCTTTGCGCTCACGGCTTGTGCCAAAAGCTTCAGCCCGATCCGGGTTTCCTGGCGTTGATCCAGACCGGTCAGAGTGATCAAATAGGAACCTTTCCAGACATTCAGGTAATAATCGTCCAGCGCCCCTTCCTGCCCTACGGGAAATGGTGTGGACAATCTGCCCTTTTTCAATGAATAAAGGCCATAGGCACTCTCGCTATCCTCCATTTCATATATTTCAATATTCAGCCGACCTCCTTCGGGATGACAATACTCCGCCAGGATGGCCTGGCGGAAACCGTATTCAATGACCAGTTCGGCTCCGCCGTTGATCAAGAGATACAGATCATCCCCTGGCGCGGTTTGGGGTTGTCCCGACAATTTCCAGGGCATTACGGCGATCGGAGCGGGAAGGATGTCGGAAATTTCCGCAGCGGCTGGGCCGGGAATGCATAAAAAAAATAAAATCAGCAGGCATGGAAAATACTTCATCATTCAGCCATTCCCTAATTCGCCGGATCAGGCTTTGAATTCTTTAATTTTGACCTTTTTCGGGTCAATCTCACCGATACGGTGCTTATGGGCAAGAACGATGGTATGGATCTGCTTGGGATCGAGCCCCCATAGAGTGCAGCAATAGGCGTCGATAGCCACGCGATCGGTTCCGGCAATGACTTTGCGGGGAGTAAGAATCTCACCGGGTCCAAAAGGACCGTTGGTGATTATAATTTCTGTAGCGTCCACGATACAAAGGTCGGGTCGTATCACGGTATTAAGATCGGCGATGCATTGATCCAAATATTGAATCGCATCCGGGTCCGTCGCCCAGTTCGCTTTATGAAAGGTACGGTTATTAGTTGGCCAGTTGATTCCCATCAGGTTTTTCAATGTGCCTGTAAATTTATTTCCCGCATGGTCTTTGGTGATGGGCATATTGATGAAGACATCATAGTCATAGAAAGCCTGCATGATGCGTGCTTCCTTTAACGCGACACCTTTTTCCACCGCAACCGGGCGATATAAATTCTCTTCCTTTCCCAATATGATCAATTCGGCTTGTTCCTCGCTGATGGTTTTTTTTAATCCCGTGCTCTGCCAATTGGCTTCGGGCAGAGAGGATAAAAAGTGTATTTTGGCTGCGCCCGCTTCCCGACACATACGGATTACGGCACGGACGATTTCCGGGTGGGTGTAGGCGCCGGGGTTGTTGCGCTGGGCATTCGCCAGTA
>JALHTJ010000123.1 GCA_022865785.1 Candidatus Aminicenantota bacterium | reverse complement strand
GCATTTCGGGCCTATGGGCCGGCATATGGTCTGCCCGAATCCCACCAGCACCTGGTTGACCTGCGCCCAGCTGCGGCGGGGAAAAAGACGCTCCAGTTCCGTTTCCACGGCAGCAGGCGTCCTGCCCGCGGCCCAGCCCAGGCGGCGGGAGATGCGGAATACGTGGGTGTCGACCGAGACGGCCGGGCGCGCAAAAGCCAGGGCCAGCACCAGGTTGGCCGACTTGCGGCCAATGCCCGGAAGCGCCAGCAGTTCCTCGAGAGTGGAAGGGAATTTCCCGTCCTGCTGCAGGGTCCTGCATATCGCGAGGATATTCCTGGCCTTGGTGCGGTAAAAGCCGACCGGGAAGATCAGGCGGCTCACCTGCGCGAGGGACAGCCGCGCCATCATTTCCGGAGTGGCCGCTGCTGCAAATAGCCTGGCCGCGGCCTTTTCGGTTACCGGATCCCGGGTGCGCGCGCTCAGCAGCACCGAGATAAGTATGCGGAACGGCGTAGAGCGGATGCTGGCCTCGAAAGCATAGACAGGGGGCGATAGGGGGACGATGAAGCGGCGGATGGCTTCGAGGTCGCCCAGGGCCCGGCGCTTAATTGGGGATATTTTCGCCGTTGAGGACGATCTCATGGTTGATAGTGACCGGGGGCGAAAGTGTGGCCCTGACACCGCAGTATTTTTCCTCGGAAAGGGCGATCGCCTTGCGCAATGGCTCCGCGGTGATCCCGGCGCCGTTGCAACGGTAGGTGACCTTGATCTCGAGGAACTTTTTGGGATGCTCGTCGGCCAGGAGAGCTTCGGCTCCCACCGAGAAACTTTCAACCTTGATCTTCATTTTACCCAGGATGGAAATGACGTCCATGCCGGTACAGCCGATCAGGGAGACCAGGGTCAGACCTTTGGGGCGCGGGCCGAGATTGCGGCCCCCCGCTTCGGGAGTGCCGTCAATGGTGAAATCAAAGCCGTCCAGGTGGGCGCGGAAGGCAAGTCCATCTTTCCAGTCGATCTTTGCTTCCAGTTTCATGGTGCTTTTCTCCCTGGGAATCAAGTAAATAGAGAAGAGAAGGGAAGAGAGAGGGAAGAATGAGGGAAGAAAAAGAATGAAATATATAAATTATTGCCTGCCATTTTATCATTCTTCCTTATTGCTTTTCTCTTTCTCGTCACGCGTCACTCGTCACTCGTCACGTAGTTCGAAATATTTCTTTGAGCTCGATCTAGTCCCACACCCGGCCCAGCTTGTTTAATTCCTCGCCGGTGTATTTCCGGAACAGGATCTCCCATTCGCGCGAACCATCGGGAATGTTTTT
The DNA here is from genome assembly GCA_022865785.1 of Candidatus Aminicenantota bacterium. GTDB lineage: Bacteria > Acidobacteriota > Aminicenantia > UBA2199 > UBA2199 > UBA2199. The sequence continues at coordinate 10,957 of JALHTJ010000123.1, read as the reverse complement.
TTTCTGGGAAATGATCTTTTCTCGGGCCAGGGTTTCAATGTCCTCGAACATTTTCAGTTCAGCCAATATAAGATGGTAGATTTTAAAGCGTATATTGCCCAGATCATCCGTATAATCTATGTCTTCGGTGTTCTGGATCGAATCGACGATCAGCTTGGTCAGGAAATTCACCCGGTTTTTCGACAGTTTCAGGCTCATAGGACGATATTCTCCTGCTCGGCCAGCTTGCTTTTGATTAAGCGGAACATTTCGTAGTAATCGATGTTGGAGTTGCGGATCTCGGTCAGCTTTTCTTTGAGGATATCCTTGACTTTTTCGTCGAGCAAATCTTCTTTTTCCAGCTCCTTGGTAATGATATTTTGCATATCACTGACGGTCTTTTCCCGGTTTTCGACCATGAGCAGGTTTTCGTTGAGCAGTCCCTTGACAATTCTAAATGCCAGGTGCTCGATTTGCTGCTTATTTAATCTCATTGGGAAATAATATAACAAATTTTGTCATTTAAATCAACCCTTGCTTGCGGTTGGGCACTGGGTTCGAGGAATATTCACTCCGTGATTGCCGGGGTTTTCTCCTCCGCCAGGAGTGAATTGTGGCAAAAAATTGTTTTTAGCACAGTTTTTTTCTTAATAATCTTGACAAGAAGGCAAAAATAATATAAATTATAACCTTGCCAACGAGGTTGAAAATGAAATTGAATAAAAACAACATCACGTATTTGCCTGAAAAAAAAGGCATTGAAAAAAAGTGGTGGCTGATCGACGCCAGCGATCTTGTGCTTGGCCGCTTGGCGACCCAGGTTTCCCATATTTTGCGCGGCAAGGACCATGCGTATTACACTCCATTTTTTGATTGCGGCGATTATGTCATTGTCATCAACGCCAGGAAAGTGAAATTGACCGGTGCTAAGGAAGAGCAAAAGGTTTATTACCGCCATTCGGGATATCGCGGCGGCCTCAAGGAGATATCCTACCAGCGCATGCAGGCCACCCACCCGGAACGGATCATCATGAATGCGGTCAAAGGCATGCTGCCCAAAAACAAACTGAGCTACAAGCTGCTGACCAAGTTGAAAGTATACGCGGACGCCGACCATGGCCATGCTGCCCAGAAACCTGAAATATTAAAAGTAACAGGAGGAAGAAGTTGAGTATTGTGCAATATTACGGAACCGGAAGACGAAAAACCAGTATCGCCAGGGTCTACCTGCGCCCGGGCAACGGCAATTTTACCCTGACCGTCAACAAACGCAGCCGGGTTTTTGAGGAGTATTTTCCTTTGAAGATTCACAAGCTCACCATCTTCAAACCGTTGACTGTGACTAACACGTTGAGCAACTTTGATTTTTTTATGAATATTGAGGGCGGCAGTGTCGCGGCGCAGGCCGGGGCCATCCGCCTGGGAATCGCCCGCGCCCTGTTGGAATTCAATTCGGAACTAAGGCCGGCCCTAAAGAAATCAGGATTATTGACCAGAGATGCTAGGGAAAAAGAACGCCGGAAATACGGCCTGCTTAAAGCCAGAAAGGCTCCCCAGTATCACAAGCGCTAGGAGGCGGTTATGGTTCAGATCAACATGAGAGAAATGCTTGAAGCCGGCGTCCATTTCGGTCACCAGGTCAGACGCTGGAACCCCAAGATGAAGCCTTATATTTTCGGTAAGAAGAACGGCATCTATATTATAGATCTGCAGACGTCGATCGAGATGTTCAAAGCCGCGCTGCAGTTCATATCCGACCAGGTCGTGGCCGGTAAGGACGCTCTGATTGTCGGCACCAAGAAACAGGCGCAATCGATCATCGAGGAGATCGCCGAAGAGACAGGTATGCATTACGTGAACAAGCGCTGGCTGGGCGGACTGCTGACCAATTTTTCCATGATCAAAAAAAGCATCGACCGCCTGTTGGAACTCGATGAAATGAAAAAAGACGGCCGCTGGGAAGTCAAATCCAAGAAAGAGCAGTCGCGGCTGGAAAAAGTATATAAAAAATTGTACCGCAGCCTGTGGGGCATTCGCAAAATGACCAGTTTGCCCGGCGTGGTCATCGTCATCGATTCCACATTCGAAGACATAGCCATTAACGAGGCCAAACGCATGAGTATCCCTATCGTGGCCGTGGTCGATACCAACGCTAATCCTGAGGACGTGCACTTTCCGGTTCCGGGCAATGATGACGCCATCCGCTCGATCCGGCTCTTTATCGGCAAATTCGGTGAAGCGGTCATGGAAGGCCGCAACCGTAAATTGGAAGAAAGCGCCAACGCCCAGCAGTTGGCAGCCGAGAAAGCGGCCGCCGACGCGGCAGCAGCCGCGGCTGCTGCCGAGGCAGCTGTCAGTGCCGAAGCCGAAAAGGAGAACTGACATGGCCCTGGACATGGAATTGGTAAAAAAACTGCGAGAACAGACCGGGATCAGCATCCTGGAATGCAAGAAAGCCATCGAGGAAGCCAAGGGTGACCTAACCCAAGCCTCCGAAATCCTGCGCAAGAAGGGTTTCGAAAAAGCCAAAGCCAAATCCTCACGGGTGACCAACCAAGGCGCCGTGGGTTCATACATCCATATGAAAGGCAAGATCGGTGTACTGGTCGAATTGGGCTGCGAAACCGATTTCGTTGCCAAGAATGAAGATTTCTTGCAGCTGATCAAAGATGTCGCCATGCAGATCGCGGCCCTGAATCCCCGCTTCATCTCTGAGAAAGATATCCCGGCCGAGATCCTGGAAAAAGAAAAGGAAATCTACCGTGAACAGTTGAAAAGCAGCGGCAAACCAGCCAATATCATCGAGAAGATCGTCGAGGGCAAGTTGAACAAGTTTTACGCTGAAACCTGCCTGTTGCACCAGGCCTTTTTTAAAGACGACAAAGTAACTATCGAAAAGCTCATTGCCGAAAAAATACACAAGACAGGTGAAAACATTAAAGTGAAAAGATTCGTCCGCTACCAGGTGGGCGAAGAAAGTTAAAATGGCTGCCGCCCTGGCCAAGTACAAGCGGATTCTTTTAAAGCTGAGCGGTGAAGCCCTTCAGGGCGGAGATTCTTTCGGCATCAGCCATGATGTCATCAGCTCCATCGCCGCCGAAATCAAAGAAATTCATGACCTGGGGGTGGAAATCGCCATTGTAACCGGCGGCGGAAATTTTTTCCGCGGCGGCAAAGCTGGCGAGTTGGGCATAGACCGTGCCTCAGCCGATTACATGGGCATGTTGGCTACCATGATCAACGGTATCGCCCTGCAGAATGCCCTGGAGAAAAAAGGGGTCCATTGCCGCCTGATATCGGCCCTGGCCGTCAAGGAGATCGCCGAACCTTTTATTCCCCGCCGGGCCATCCGCCATTTGGAAAAAGGCCGGGTAGTAATATTTGCCGCCGGCACCGGCAACCCCTTCTTCACCACCGACACCGCTGCCGCCCTGCGCGCCATTGAGATAAAGGCCGATATCCTGCTCAAAGCCACCAAGGTTGAAGGCGTATTTTCCGCTGATCCGAAAAAAGTCAGTAACGCAACCCAGTTCCGCCATATTTCCTACTCCGAAGTTCTGGCCAAAGAACTGAAGGTAATGGACAGCACTGCCATCTCGCTGAGCAAGGACAATGGGCTGTGCATCAAGATCTTCAATATCACCGGCCGGGGCAATATCAAGAAAGCCATTACCGGCTGCGATATCGGAACGCTGATCAATTTGAAAGGAGAAGGCGATGATTAAAGAGATCCTTGAGCAAGCCAGAGGCGATATGCGGAAAATGGAAGATGATTTCAAGAAACAGTTGTCGAAATTCCGCACCGGACGGGCTTCGGTATCGATCCTGGACGGCATCTTGATCGATTATTACGGCGTGCCTACGCCCATCAACCAGCTGGCCACGCTGGGTGTCCCAGAGGCCAACCTGATCATCATCCAACCCTGGGACAACAAGATCATCAACGATGTCGACAAGGCCATCCGGGCCGCCAACCTCAACATCAACCCTGTCTCCGACGGCAAGGTCATCAAACTGCCGATCCCGCCCCTTGACCAACAGCGCCGCCTTGACATCATCAAGACCTTGAAAAAATACACCGAAGAGCGCAAGACCCATGTCCGTAACGTGCGCCGCGAATACCGCGACACGATCAAGGCCATGAAAGAGGAAAAAGAGATCAGCGAAGATGATGAAAAACGCTCTTACGACGAACTGCAGAAAATAATTGACGCCACTTCTGAAAGGATCGACGGCATCGAAAAGGAAAAAGAAAAGCACATCATGGAAGACTAGGAGAGTGTCAGTGCGAGTGTCAGTGTCAGCAACCGCATTGCAATTTAGCCGAACTTGATCCAAGTGGAAGTGTTAATAACGGCAATCAGTTAAATAATAATTTGATAAAATATTTTCCTAACACTGACACGAATACTTAATCTCTATATTCTCTTCGCTAACACTGACACTGACACTGACACTGATATTTCGTTCAGACCGAAGACTTGCGGCGGCGCAGGATAAAACTCACGCCGCTGCCTATGGCAAAGATATCCATAACGATCAGCAGCAGGGCGGCCGGAAAGGGCAGGAATTTGAGCAGGGTGTAAATGGCGACGCCCAAAACGATAAAAATCGGGGCACCGACTTTCAGTTTCATGGCCGCGGCGATCCTGGCGCCGATAAAATAAAAAACTACGGCGCGGCCGAAGATCAGCAGCAAGAAATAGGCGGCGATCAGCATGATCAGCAAAGGGATGCCGATCAGCACCATGCTCATGAGCAGGAAGCTGAGCAGCAGCAGCGCAAAAGCCAGCAGCGTGATCAGGCCGCGCAGCAGATGGCGCAGCGGAGCTTCCCCCAGCATGACGGCCGCCCGGCCGATGGCAGCGGGCAGGATCAGCAGCGTCAGCAGGGTAAGAATAAGCCAGAAAAATATTTTGCTGATCTTGAAGAAGGTCAGCCCGCCCGATTCGGGCAGAAAGGGCAGCATGGAACTGGCGATCTTTTTCAGGTCTTTTTGGGTGCGGACATGATACAACTGGCCGCCGATCCTGGAACGCTCCGCTTTTTCGAGATTGCCGCCGATCACGATCAGGTCCAGGCCGATCACGGCATTTTCGCCGATCGCCACTTGGGAAGCGATGCAGATGACATCGCCGCTTACCTCGCCGTCCAGGATCAGTGACCCGCCCACAAGGAAAATTGATTCGTCAATCTTACCTTGGATACGCAATGATGTATTGAAGGCGTTGATGGCCGTAGTGCGGATCTCGCCCGCAGCCACCTTGATCTCTTTGCCGTCTGCTGCGCTCAGTAGCAATCCGGCCGCAGCCAGAAAGAAAAGCAGGAAATGGATTTTTCTCATGATTTTTCTGCATGCACTTTTTTGCGCATAAAACCAATGAACAGGAATGCCAACAGACTGAAGCAAGCCAGGAGGGAGCCGGCGATGACGGCCGTGGCCAAGGGGGCGGGAAGAAGCATGTTCAACAGAGCGTTGCCGGCTTTGAAAGCGGCCTGGGCCGCATTGTATACCGCGGAGATGGCCTTGATGGTGTTAACCAGCCAGCCCGACGTGCCGTCTGCGGTAAGGCGCAGGGCCTGGATCAGGCTGCTGCTGGAGAAATCGAAATAAATGTATATCCAGGTGATCAAAAAGACCAAACTGGCTGCGATGGCGGCGATGACGGAGGTGTAGCGGGGCAGCGCCGGATAAAGACGCTGCAGGACATTGGGGATCATGGCGGCCGGAGGTTCACTGAACATGGGCCGGGACAGCGCCTGGTTCAGGTAGCGGTAGTGGTCGGCCTTCAGCCGGCAGGCCGGGCAGAGCAGAAGGTGGTCGCGGCTGCGCGATGCTTCGATGGCGTTCAGGTCGCCTTCATCCAAAGCTATAATTTTTTCAGCAGACAAGCATGCCATCTTTTTCCATCTCCTGTTTCAGTAGTTCCTTGGCCTTGAAAATGCGGTTCTTCACGGTCCCCACGGGCAGGGAAGTGATCGCGGCGATTTCTTCGTACTTGAGGTCCTGGATATAGCGCAGCAGGATCAATTCCCTGAATTTCAGGGGAATCTGGTCCACGACCCGCCAGACGTAGTCCCTGGTCTCTTCCCGGACCAGGTTCTTGAAGCCGTCTTCCCTGCTGACGTTTTCCGAAGCGAAAAGCTCATGGGGGGAAATGCTGTCGTCGTCGAGCGAATCGACCTGGGATTGGTTCTTGCGGATGTGGTCGATGACCAGGTTGTAGCAGATGCGGTAGGCCCAGGTGGAAAACTTGTACTCGAAATTATATTTGTCCATTACGGTATAGATCTTGAAGAAAAAATCCTGGGTAAGATCCACGGCCACGTCTTCATTGCGCACCATGCGGATCACGAAACTGAAAATTTTTTTTTCGTACTTGCGCATCAATTCCTCGTAGGCACTCCTTTCGCCTCGCAGCGTTTTTTTGATCAGTATCTGATCTTCATCCAGTATCATTTACGTATTTTCTGCGGGAAAGTTTTTAAGGTGGTCACTCTTCGATGATCTCTACGTCATCGGGAAGGGCCAGATCGAATTCCCCAGGGGTGAGGGTGATGCGGCTGCGGTAATTCCTGAATAAATAGACGGTTGTGACTTCGTTGATCGTTATCTGCTCCACCCGTTCCGGAAGGTAGTCGGCGCCAACCTTGATCTTCAGTTCCTGAACGCCGCCTTGCCCATCCAGGCGCAGCCGGATGGTGCGCTGCTGTGCGTCCCAGCTGCTGGCATTGCCGGGCCGGTCGGAGAAAAGCAGTTCCCAGATCAGCTGCTCGCTGCGCGCCCCGATGCGGCCCCTCATGAGCTGATTGTTTTCCCTGTCGTAGAAACTGTAATTGCCGTCCTTAAGGATAAATATCTTGGCTTCGGGGTTCAGGTACTGCCATTTCACTCGGGAACGGTCAGCAAAAATGATAACGCCGCTTTCTTCGAGGATTTTCTCCTCATCGATGAAAACCTGTTGGATGAAATCGGTTTTAAATGGCTGGCTATGGAGGATCTTGTCACGCACCCGCTGCAGGAAATCGTCAGGGGCCGCCGCCGGAAGCAGCGATGCCAACAGCCAACAAGCAGTGAACAAGACGCGTCTTTTCATTTTTCAATGCGGGCGCTGGGCCCTATTCCTCAGGAAGCGGCACTGAGCACGCCCAGGGCCAGGGAATGGAACTTGTCGGTGTCGCTTTCATTGCGCGAAGGGATCAGGATGGGCAATTGGGCGCCCATGACCACATGGGCCACCGTAAGTTTCAGGTAGTAGGTGAAGGCCTTGCCAAGCAGGTTGCCGGATTCGATGTTGGGCATGATCATGATCTGCGTTTGCCCGGCCACATCGTTGACGATCCCCTTGTGTTCGGCCGCCTGCCGGGAAACAGCGATGTCCAGGGCCAGGGGGCCGTAGACCCGGCAGCCGCCGATCTCGCCGCGCTGGTTCATCTCGGTCAGGGCGAGGGCATCGAGGGTGGCCGGCATGGAATCCTTGACCGTTTCGATGGCGGCCATGATCCCCACCTTGGGCTCGGCGTATCCCAGGCAGTGAAAAACGGCGACCGCATTTTCCAGGATCTGCTTCTTTTGGGCCAGGTCGGGCAGGATGTTCAAACCGCCGTCGCTCATACCCAGCAGACCAGCGGTCCCGGAAGCCGCACCGCCCCGCAACGACGGGGACGGGTTTTCCACTACCAGGATGTCGGAAAGCAAATTGGGGCCGCGCAGCCCTTTTTCCTTGTCCAGGATCGGCTTCATCAGCGCGGCGGTCGGCAGGAAACCTTTCAGGATAAGCTGGATTTTTTTCTCCCGGCCCAGGGCCACGATCCGGGCCACGGCCGCTTCGGCCCCCGGGCAGTCGAAAATTTCGAAATCGGCGGGACTGGCCCCGTGCTGGCGCAGCAGTTCCTTTATTCTGGCTGCGGCGCCGCACAAAATAAAATTGGCCAGGTTTTGCTGTTTGGCCTGGATCAAGGACAGGATGGTGCTGTCGTCCTCTGGGCAGGGCACGCCGGCCGTGATGTTTTTTATGCTCCCGGCCTTACTGACCAATTGCTCAAGACTGGTGATCATGACGGTTCTCCTTGCTTGCCTGATAGGGCCTGCTCAGGGCTTGAAATTGTAGCCGCATTCGAACGCTTTCAGATTCAGGTCGATGAACCGGGGCGGAACTTTTTTGGCGACGACCTCCAGCCAAAGCTTCTTGTCGATATCCATGCGTGAAGCCAGCAGGCCGATAAGAATGACATTGGACACCTTTTCGTTGCCAAGTTCGTTGGCCAGGCGCGTGGCCGGGATCACGACCAGCTCGGCGGCGAGTTTTTGCAGCTGTTCGATCGTATCGGCTGGGTACTTTTCCAGTCCGGCGGCCACGGGCAGCGGCTGCCATTCGAAATCGTTGACCAGGATTTTACCTTTTTCGCTCAGATAATTGATATTGCGCAGGGCTTCGAGCTTCTCGAAAGCCAGGATATAATCGATTTCCTTCAGCGCCGGCAGGGGGGAAAAGACCTGGTCACCGTAACGCACGGTGGAGATCACATCGCCGCCGCGCTGGCTCATGCCATGCACTTCGCTCTTTTTGACCTGGAATCCGGCCAGCAGCAGCACATCGGAGAGCAGGTCGCTGGCGGTCAATATGCCCTGGCCGCCCACGCCGCAAATCAGGATCGATTTGGTTTTCATTGTTGGCCTCCGGTTAGGAATGATTCCAGGCTGACGGAATTGATGTGCGGGCCCTTATCGTCGGCGAAGCTGATGGCCTTGAAGGCGCAGACCTGGGCGCAGACGCCGCAGCCGGTGCACAGCGCTTCGTTGATCAGGGACTTGTCGTCGCTGTCGCTGCTGATGGCCGGGCAGCCCAAACGCAGGCAAACCTTGCAACTGGTGCATTTTTCCTTGTCCACGCTCATGGGCGACCACTTGGCCTTGCGGTAAAGCAGTACGCAGGGGCGGCGGATAACGATCACCGACGGCTCTTCACGCAGCAACTCGCGTTTGAGCAGCTCGCGAATGGCTTTGACATCGTAGCCGTCAACCTCGTAGGTATGTTCCAGGCCCAACCCATCGCGCACCAGCTTGGCGATATCGATACGCCTGGCTTCCTGGCCCATCAGGGTCTTGCCCGAACCGGGATTCTCCTGGTGTCCGGTCATGGCCGTTATGGAATTGTCCAGTATGACCACGGTGGATTTTCCATGGTTGTAGATGATGTCGACCAGGCCGGTGATGCCGGAATGGAAGAAGGTGGAATCGCCGATCACGGCCACCTGCTTGATGGTCTTGCCGGCCTTTTCCAGCGCTTTTTCTATGCCCAACAGGACCGTGATGCTGGCCCCCATGTCTACGCAGGTGTCCATGGCGCTCAATGGTCGCAGCGCGCCCAGGGTGTAGCAGCCGATGTCGCCGCGTGACTGCACCTTCAGCACGCCCAGGTTGTAGAAAAAAGCCGTGTGCGGGCAGCCGGCGCAAAGTGAAGGCGGCCGTCCGGGAATCGTGGCGCCGTCATGGCGCGGCGTCATGTCCTTCAAGCCCAGGCTGGCCCGAATCGTGTCCTGCGACATTTCGCCCAAAAGAGGAAAAACGTCCTTGCCGATGATCTCTTTTTGCGGAGTCGCCAGGCGGGCGAAAGTTTCGATGATGGGATCGTTTTCCTCGAGTACGTATATCTTGTCGACCAGGTCGGCAAAACGCCGGAACAGGTTGACCGGGAAAGGGTAGGGCAGGGCCAGCTTCAAAAACCAGGCATCGGGAAAGACCTCACGGCCGTATTGGTAGGAGACTCCTGAGGCCAGCACGCCGATCCTCTCCTTGCCTTTGCTGATGATGTTGTGGCTGAAAGTGTCGCTGAAAAGGGCCAGTTTTTTCAGGCGTTCCTCGACTGCCGCGTGGCGCTTGCGGGCGTTGCCCGGCAGCAGGTTGCGCTTGAGAAAATCGCTCTTGTATTCGGGTTCGGGCGGGGTTTGCCGTTCGCCCAGTTCCACGGCCGAGCGTGAATGGCAAGTGCGGGTGGTCATGCGGATCAGCACCGGGGTATCGAATGTTTCGCTGATCTTGACCGCTTCCAGCACCATATCCCTGGCTTCCTGGGAATCGGCCGGTTCCAGCACCGGCATTTTGGCGGCCACGGCGTAGTGGCGGTTGTCCTGTTCGTTCTGGGAACTGTGCATGCCGGGGTCGTCGGCCGATATGATAACCAGGGCGCCGGTGGCGCCGATGTAACTGGCGGAAAAAAAGGGGTCGGCGGCCACGTTCAGGCCCACGTGCTTCATGGCCACCAGGGCGCGGGCGCCGGTGAAACTGGCTCCTAAAGCCTCTTCCATGGCAGTCTTCTCGTTGGCTCCCCACTGGGCGTGGATGACGTCCTTGTAACGGATGATGTTTTCCAGGATCTCGGTGCTGGGCGTTCCGGGGTATGCCGAAGCGAAGGTGATGCCCGCTTCGTAGGCGCCGCGGGCGATGGCTTCGTTGCCTGAGAGCAGTTCTTTAGCCATTAGACCTCCTATTGCCGTTAAAGGATAAACTTTATGATATTTCGCCGCATTAGTCAAGACCGGCAGATCAGTGTAAGTGTGAGTGTCAGTGTCAGCAAAACCCCTCATCCAGTGAAAGTGAAAGTGTCAGTGTCAGCAAAACCCCTCATCCAGTGAAAGTGAAAGTGTCAGCAAACCCCTAAAGCGAAGCTATCGTTCGTTTGATTTTCTTGCTGTCACTGTCACTGTCACTGTCACTTCAATTTCGAGTAATTTCTTGCTGTCACTGTCACTTCAATTTCGAGTAATTTCTTGCTGTCACTGTCACTGTCACTGGCACTCTATCTTGCTATTATATTTTCTTTTTGCTATAGAATATTTCTAATGAGGTGACCCTAATGAAAAACAATAAAAAATGTCCGAAGTGCGACTCCACCGCCCTCGGCCGCAAGCGCGGTTCCCCGGTGCTCAACAGCTGGAGCCGGATCTCCGTAAACCTGACCAGCCTCGATGTTTGGGT
>JALHTJ010000122.1 GCA_022865785.1 Candidatus Aminicenantota bacterium | reverse complement strand
GGCGGATCCGACCCTACAATTTTTCCAGGCAATCGGCTGGGTTCAGAATGGGGATAGAGCGAAAAACTCCCAGGGATAGAAGGTGGCTGTCACCGCTGACGATAGCAGCGGCGCCGGCGGCCAGGGCGCACTCCAGGATGCGATTGTCGGCCGGGTCTTCCTTGATCCGAGATATTTTTTCAACCGGTTCGAAGATTTCAGCCAGACTTGAGATCTCATTGACGATCTCCCGTGCCGCAGTTTCATGAAACTTGAACTTTTTGCCGCTCAAGACACTCTCAATTTCTTCCAGGATTGGCGCGGATGTAGCCAGACGGATCCTGCCGGCCAGGGCAGCCTCAATGATCCGCCGCGGCTTGCCGCCGAACAGCACGGCCGAAATGTAGACGTTGCTGTCCAGGACCAGGAGCGGCGTCATCGCTTCATGGTCTCGGCGCGTTGTTCACGAATCGCTGCCTCAACATCTCCCTCTTTCAACCCCAGCTTCTTTGCCTGCTTGCTGCCGAAAGCGAATATCCGCTCCCAGCGTTTTTTCCTGTCGATATAGGAACGTGCCGCTTCACGGATCAGCTCGGAACGCGAACGCGACTCGCCGCGGGCGATGCGGTCGATCTCGGCCAACAAGTCTTTCTTGAATGATATATTTACCGTACTGATAGCCATTTTGCCTCCCGCATTGGATTCTCTATAATCAATTATATACAAGATTTGTATGTTGTCAATAGAAGCTAAAGGAAAATAGAATAAATTTCAATTCTGTAGGGGAGTGGCAGCATAAATCATCCAATGTTTTTACATTCCGTAGGGGCGCGGTTATCGCGCCCTGATCTTTTGACAAATGGGCGGAAATCGGTTATAAAGCAATTTCAGCTCGCCAATATCCCTGAAGGTTATTTTCAGGAATATTTGCAGAGATTTTTTGACGAATATTGGGAGGGGGAAATGACACAGAGTTTTGCCAGCCATGTGTTCGACCTGGAGAAGATGAAAAAGGCCCTGCCGCCGCAGATCTTCAAAAAGTTCATGCGCACCGTGGACCAGAAAAAATCGCTCGATGCCGAAGTGGCCGATTTCTTGGCCCGCGCCATCAAGCAATGGGCCGAGCAAATGGGAGTCAGCCATTTCACCCACTGGTTCATGCCCCTGACCGGGCTGACCGCCGGCAAGCAGAACACCTTCCTGGAGTGGGAGGGCAACCGCAGGATCATTTCCCGTTTTTCCGGGCGCGACCTGATCAAGGGTGAACCCGATGCCTCATCGTTTCCCCACGGCGGCATGCGCTCGACTTTCGAGGCCCGCGGCTACACGGCCTGGGATCCATGTTCACCGGTCTTCGTGATCAAAAACCGCAAGAATTGCGTCCTCTTCATCCCCTCGGTTTTTTACGGCTATAACGGTTGTGTTTTGGATAAAAAAACGCCGCTGCTGCGTTCTTTGCGGCTGATCAACGACATTTCACTGAAAATTTTGACCAAATTCAACCAGCGGGCAAGCTGGGTGAAAAACATGATCGGCGCCGAGCAGGAATTTTTCCTGGTCCATGAAAAAGACTACCAGAAACGTCCCGACCTGAAAACCGTGGGCCGGCTGATATTCGGCGCCCGACCCCCAAGGGGGCAGCAAATGGGCGATCATTATTTCGGCGCCATTCCCGAAGCGGTTCTGCATTTCCTTGAGGATGTGGAGGAGGAAGCGTTGAAACTGGGCATTCCGGTCAAAACCCGCCACAACGAAGTGGCTCCCAACCAATTCGAAATTGCTCCGCTTTACGAGGAAGCCAACATCGCCGCCGATCACAACCAGTTGTTGATGGACCTGTTGATCCGTATCGCCCGTAATCATGGCATGGTCTGCCTTTTGCATGAGAAGCCTTTAGCTTTTTTCAACGGCAGCGGCAAACATATCAACTGGTCGTTAATGGACAGCCAGGGACGGAACTTGTTTACTCCCGGTGATAATAAAAACTCCAGGCTGGTATTTTTGAGTTTTTTAGCCGGATTTATTTACGGAATGAACCGTTATCATGATTTGTTACAGGCGGTGCTGGCATCACCGGGCAACGAATTGCGTCTGGGTGGACATGAAGCGCCGCCGGCTATCATTTCCGTCTTTTTGGGTGATGAATTGCAGGGAGTGATCGATGATCCCCAGGCCTTCATTGCCGGAAAATTCCGTAAATCGAAAATGGTGCGCTTCGAAGAATTCGTGCCGGCAATTCTCCATGACCTCTCCGATCGTAACCGTACTTCACCCGTGGCGTTCACCGGCAACAAGTTCGAATTTCGCATGCCCGGATCGTCGGCTTCGCTGGCTTTTCCGATCTCTGTGATCAATCTGCTTGTAGCCGCCGGTTTGACGGAGGTACACAAGGCCATTGAGAAGACCCAGGACGAAAAAACATTAATCCATAAGCTGCAGCATATAATCAGCGAGCATTCGGCCATTGTTTTTGCCGGCGATAACTACAATTCCGATTGGCATAAGGAAGCCCGTAAACGGAAATTGTTCATTCCGGTTTCGGTACCTGAGACAATTGACCGTTTGCAAGAAGAAAAAAACATACGTTTATTCGAAACATTCGCCATCCTTTCGCGGGAAGAGATCAAGGCCAGGGCTGATATTAAAATCGAAATTTATGTTAAAACCGTGGAAATGGAGCTGCGTGTCGCCCGCAATCTTTTGCGCGCTTATATAATTCCGGCGGCGCTTAAGAACCAGGCTATGCTTCTCGAAGCTATCCGTCAGTTTCCGCGGGAAATTCTGGCCAAGAGGCCGGCCATGCTCAAAAACCAGCTTGCTTTCATTGCCAAGTTTACTGAAAAGATCAACCGGGCAATGGAAATGGTATCTTTGCTGGATGAGGATAATGATAAACTGAAAGAAGGAGCGGATCGTACCCGGGCGCAATTTTGCACCAAGTTCATCCGACCGCACCTGGCCGCAGCGGCAGCCCTGGTGGAAAAGATCGAGGAGCGGGTGGACCGTGAATTCTGGAAACTGCCGCGGGTGACCGATATCCTTTTCCGCTGAGAGCAGCCTGCTTTTCGTGGGGCCGGGCTCAGTTTGCCATCTCTTGCATCGCTGCCGGCATTTGTATAAAATGAAGTCATGAAAAATGCAATCCTCTCTATGCTGATCGTAATGGTATGCGTGGTTTCGTTTCCTGTTGTTTCAGCAGCAGCCGACGACGAAGGCTGCACTATAGTTGCCGTGGGCAAAAAGGCCTCGGCCGACGGTTCGGTGATCCTCTCGCACACCGACGCCGGCCCCGATTCGCGCGTCTATGTCGTGCCGGCCGCCAAGCATAAAGCGGGCTCGACGGCTCCGGTCTACTGGGGCATTCAGGATGCCAGCCGGCCCTTGCGCGACGACGGTGAAGTGCTCGGTACTATTCCGCAGGTCAGCGAAACTTTCGCCTATATCCACTCGGCCTATCCCCACATGAACGAACACCAGTTGGCTATCGCCGAAAGCACGATCAACCAACGCGCCGAACTGAACGTAACTCGTGAAACCGGCAAGCAAATCATGACCGTGGAACAGGCTGAAATTTTCGCTTTGCAGCGCTGCAAAAAAGCGCGCGACGCCGTCAAACTCATTGGTTCACTTATGGAGACCTACGGCTTTCTGCCCTCGAGTGGAGATGGTGCCGAGGATCTGGTAATCGGCGATCCTGAAGAAGCATGGGTGCTGGAAATTTTTGGTGTCGGTCCCGGCTGGACCAGGGAAAGCGGCAAGCCCGGCGCCATCTGGGCAGCGCAGCGTATCGGCGACGACCAGGCCCTGGTCATCCCCAACTGGAGTATCATTAAGGAAATCAACCCAAACGATAAAGATAATTTTATGGTTTCCGCAAACTACCTGCAGGAAGCGATCGACCGCGGTTGGTACAAGCCTGCGGCGGGAAAGCTCTTCATCTGGCAGGAAACCTACGCGCCGCTGCCGGTTGAATTCGCCACCAGCCGTTTCTGGCTTTTTTACACAACTTTCATGCCCAATTTGGTTGCATGGCCCGATAGAAAGCTTAAGCAAAATCCCATGGATACCATCAACCCCTACCATCAGTTCGTCGAGCCTATCTCACTGTACCCGTTCTCAGCCACTCCCGAAAAAAAGATTTCAGTTCACGACGTGATCGCTTTCCAGCGCTCGGTTTTCTTAGGCACGATCTATGATTTCACCGCCCAACCGCAGTGGCTGGTCAGCGACGGCAAGGGCGGCTTCAAAATGAGTCCCCTGGCCACACCGTTTCCGGGCAGCGAATTACGCGCTTTGCTTAAGCTCAGCAATCGCCGGCCGGTTGCCCGACACCGCGGTCATTACGGCATGGTCTGCCAGCTGCGCAGCTGGCTGCCGGCGGCCATCGGTGGCCTCTACTGGGTATATCAGGACAATCCCTACATCAGTCCCTATGTGCCCATCTATGCCGGCTGCAGCGACACGTCTCCCAGCTACCAGAACTATGATCCGGAAAAATACAGCGACACTTCGGCGCGTTGGACCATCGATTTTGTCGATAATCTCTGCAATCTGCGTTTCCAGGATGCGGTCAAGGAAGTCGTGGCCCGGCGTCAGCCGTTCGAAGATAAAATCTTTGCCGATCAGGAAAAGGTGGAAAAGGAAGCCCTGCGTCTTTACACTGTCAATCCTAAAAAAGCCAAAGCTTATCTGACCGCTTACTGCCGGGGAGTAATGGAGAAAGTGCCGCCGCTATATCTGGAAATCCGCAACCGCTTGATCACCATGTTCACCAACAATCGCGAGTGATCATTTCAGAGGAATTGCATCTTTTCCGGTTTTGGGAGCGTCTTATTTTTATTCGGAGGCAAATAATGAATTC